>RFHQ01000116.1 GCA_003695765.1 Gammaproteobacteria bacterium | reverse complement strand
TGAAAGGGCTCGAACTTGAGCACCATGCCGGGCCCGCCGCCGTAGGGTCGATCATCGACGCTGCGGTACCGGTCGCGAGCAAAATCCCGCGGGTCCAGCGTGCCCAGCCTGACCAGTCCGCGACGGATGGCCCGGCCGCAGACGCCGAAGCCGGTGCCCGCAGCCACCATGTCCGGGAACAGCGTCACGACGCGGATGTCCAGCATGCCTGTCACTCAGTCGTCCGGGTGCCAGTCGACGACGATCCGCCGCGCGTCGAGATCCACGTCCCGGATCACGCGTCCGGTAACGAAGGGCACCAGGCGCCGGCGCTCGCCGGCCAGCACCAGCACGTCGTTGGCGCCGGTCTCCAGCAGCTCGACCACCTGCCCCAGTTCGACGCCGCCGCTCGTCACGACCCGGGCGCCAATCAGGTCGGCCCAGTAATACTCTCCTTCCGCCGGCGGCGGAAACAGCGCCCGCCGCACCATGATCTCCATGCCGGTCAGTTCGGCGGCGGCATCCCGATCGTCGATGCCGGCCAGCCTCGCGACCAGCCCCTTGCCTCGCGGCTCCAGCCGCTCGGCCTGTACTTCCTGCTCGCCGCGCGCGCCAACGAGGCGCCAGGGCGAATAATCCAGGATGTTCTCCGGCGGCTGCGTGTACGACCTCAGGCGCACCCAGCCGCGTACGCCATGCGGCGCGCCGATGCGGCCGACGGCGATCCAGCGGGACTCACTGGCGGGCCCGGCCACCAGCGTCGCCGCGCTCAGCCGGCGGCGTTCTGCTGCGCGCGATAAGACTTCACGAGGTCGGTCACCCGTTCGGACGCCCGGGCGCCACGTGCGACCCAGTGATCGACGCGCGCGAGATCGATGCGCAGCTTCTCCTCCTGTTCGGCGGCGAGCGGGTTGAAGAAACCGAGGCGTTCCAGGTAGCGGCCATCGCGCCGGTTCCGCTGGTCCGTGACCACGATGTGATAGAAGGGGCGCTTCTTCGCGCCACCGCGAGACAGGCGGATACGTACCATGAGCCTGAACCTTCCTCCGAAAACAACGCCGCCGGCACGGCCCGATAGCGGACAGCCGGCGGTCTGAACCGGTAATTCTACTGCAATGGCCGCGAATGTGAAGCCGGCGCCAGTCAGCGCCCGCGCCGGCCGGACATGCCGCCGAGGGCCTTGCGCAGCCCGCCTTTCGACAGCTTCTTCATCATCTTCTGCATCTGCGCGTGCTGTTTCAGCAGGCGGTTCAGGTCGGGCACGGCGAGGCCGGCGCCTGCTGCAATGCGGCGTTTGCGGCCGCCGTTGATGATCTTCGGGAAGCGGCGCTCCTGCGGCGTCATCGAGTCGATCAGTGCGATCTGCCGGCGGATGCCGCGTTCGTCGACCTGTTGCGCCAGCTGCCGCGGGTCGACACCGCCGGGCAGCGGCAGCTTGTCCAGCAGCCCTTCCAACCCGCCGAGCCCCAGCATCTGCTGCAACTGCTCGCGCAGATCCTCGAGATCGAAGCCCTTGCCGCGTCGAAGCTTGCGGCTCAGCTTCTCGGCCTTGTCGCGGTCGACCTGCTGTTCGACCTGTTCGACCAGGCTGAGCACGTCGCCCATGCCGAGGATGCGCGAGGCCATGCGCTCGGGATGAAAAGCCTCCAGCCCGTCCAGGTCTTCGCCGGTGCCCAGGAACAGGATCGGCGCGCCGGTGACGGCCTTCACCGACAATGCGGCGCCGCCGCGGGCATCGCCGTCGGCCTTGGTCAGCACGACGCCGGTCAGCGGCACGGCCTCGCCGAAACTGCGGGCGACATTGACGGCGTCCTGACCCGCCATGCTGTCGACCACGAACAGGCATTCCTGCGGCCGACATTCCGCGTGCAGGGCGCGCAGTTCGGCGAGCAGCTCCGCGTCCAGGCGGCTGCGCCCGGCGGTGTCCAGGATCACGACGCCCGCCTGCAGCCGGCGCGCCTCGTCCAGCGCCTGCCGGGCGATCTGCGCCGGCGCCTGCGTCGGACTCGCGGCGCAGAACGCAGCACCGGCACGGGCCGCGAGCTGCTCCAGCTGCTCCATCGCGGCCGGACGGCGGGTATCGAGGCTGGCCAGCAGCACCCGGGCACGATCGCGGCGCTGGAGAAAGCGGGCCAGCTTGGCCGCGGTCGTGGTCTTGCCGGCGCCCTGCAAGCCGGCCAGCAGGATCACGACCGGCGGCTGGTGGCGCAACTCGAAGCCACCCCCGGCGCCGCCGAGTGTCTCCGCCAGCTCGGCATGCAGGATGCGGATGAACACCTGCCCCGGATTGAGGCTGCGGGCGACCTCGGCGCCGAGCGCCCGCTCACGGACGCGGGCGATGAAATCGCGGATCACCGGTAACGCGACGTCGGCCTCGAGCAGGGCCCGCCGGACGTCCCGCACCGCGTCGGCGATATTGTCCTCGCTGAGCCGCCCGCGCCCGCGCAGGCGATCGGTGACGGCCTTCAGCCGATTGCTCAGGGTATCGAACATCTGTGATCTCTCGCCGGCGGGGAGCGCGCATTCTACCCCCGGCGCGCGCCTGGCACAGCCGCTGCCGGGTGGTTCCTTGACAGCCGCCCGGGCGCTTCGCCACCATGCCCGGAGATCCCGCTACAAGAGGTTCCTCGTTCCCTTGAACGACGACGTTCCGCTAGGTCTGCTGCTTGCATTCCTGGCCTTCCTGCTCTGCCTGTCGGCATTCTTTTCGGGCACCGAAACAGCGCTGATGAGCGTCAACCGGTACCGGCTCCGGCACCGGGCCCGCGGCGGCCATCGGGCCGCGCAACTGGCCGAGCGCCTGCTGCAGCAACCGGATCGCCTGATCGGCCTGATCCTGCTCGGCAACAACCTGGTCAACATCGTCGCCGCGCAGCTGGTCGGCTTCATCGCGTTTCGCCTCGGCGGACCCGTCTGGGTCGCCGCCAGCGGCATGATCTTCACGCTGGTCGTGCTGATCTTCGCGGAAGTCGCGCCCAAGACCCTGGCGGCGCTGCACCCCGAGCGGCTGGCCCTGCCGGCGGCCTTCGTCTATTACCCCTTGCTGAAGATCACCTGGCCGCTGGTCCGGCTGATCAGTCTCGTCGCCCGCGGGCTGCTGCGCCTGCTCGGCCAGCGCATCGAGGTGGCGGACCGCGACCAGCTGACGATCGACGAGTTGCGCACGCTGGTGCACGAATCCGGGGCGATGCTGCCGCGCCGGCGCCACCAGATGCTGATGCGAATACTGGAGCTGCAGGACATCACCGTCGATCACGTCATGGTGCCGCGCAGCGAGATCGTCGGCATCGACCTCGACGACGACTGGGACAGCATCCTGCGGACCATTCGCCAAAGCCGGCACACCCGCCTGCCGGTCTACCGGGAGAACATCGACAACGTCGTCGGCATCCTGAACCTGCACCGGCTGGTCCGCCATGGCAGCCTGGAAACGCTGAACCGCGAACGGCTGCTGCAGCTGCTGGACGAGCCCTACTTCGTCCCGGAACGCACCTCGCTGAACAATCAGCTCGTGCAGTTCCAGCGCAACCGGCAACGCACCGCCTTCGTCGTCGACGAATACGGCGACATCCAGGGCATCGTCACGCTCGAGGACATCCTCGAGGAGATCGTCGGCGACTTCAACATGGAGCCGGAACCGGCGCTGGCGGACGTGACGCTGGATCCGGAGCACGGCGGCTACATCGTCAATGCGGCCGCCAGTGTCAGGTCGCTGAACCGCATGATGGGCTGGCACCTGCCGACGGACGGCCCGCGCACGCTGAACGGCCTGATCCTGGAACAGCTGGAAGCCATCCCGCAGACCGGCGCGAGCCTGGTGCTGGGCGACTACCCGGCCGAAGTGCTGGAGACCGCCGGGAACGCAGTCAAACTGGTGCGCATCCACCCACCGCTGGCCAACGAGCGCCGCGCTGCCAGCGGCTGAGGCTCAGGCCGACAATTCCGCCAGCGCCGCGAGCGCGTCGGCGACGCTGTCGACCGGGTGGCAACACAGGCCGGCGACCGGTTTCTTCGGCAGGTTGGCGCGCGGCAGGATCGCGTCCGACAGACCGAGTTTCGCGGCCTCGCGCAGCCGCTCCTCGCCCCAGGCGACCGGACGCACCTCGCCGGCCAGTCCGACTTCGCCGAACACCAGCACCGTGGGCGGCAGCGCGCGCCCGCTGAGGCTGGACGCGGTCGCCGCCAGCGCCGCCAGATCGGCGGCCGTCTCGCTGACCCGCACGCCGCCGACGACGTTCACGAACACGTCCTGATCGTGGGTCGCGAGGCCGCCGTGCCGGTGCAGTACGGCCAGCAACAGGGCCAGGCGATTCTGATCGAGGCCCAGCGCCAGCCGCCGTGCCCCACCGCCGCCGCTGTCGGTCAGCGCCTGCACCTCGACCAGCAGCGGCCGGCTGCCCTGGTGCACCGCGGTGATCACGCTGCCGGCGACCGGTTGCGCGTAACGAGACAGGAAGATTGCGGACGGATTGCGGACCTCTTTCATGCCCGCATCGGCCATCACGAACACGCCCAGCTCGTCGGCCGCGCCGAAACGGTTCTTGACCGCGCGTAACAGGCGGTAGCGGCTGCCCGGCTCGTTCTCGAAATACAGCACCACGTCGACCATGTGCTCGAGCACGCGCGGGCCGGTGATGTTGCCGGCCTTGGTCACATGGCCGACCAGCAGCACGGCCGGACCCTGCTGTTTGGCCAGCCGCAGCAGGCGCGCCGTGCACTCGCGCAACTGGTTCACGGAGCCGGGCGCCGACGGCAGCTCGCTGCTGTAGATCGTCTGGATCGAGTCCACGACGAGGCAGTCGGGCCGATCGGCTGCTGCCGCCGCCGCGATCGCTTCGACGCGGGTTTCGGCGAGCACGCTGACCTGTTCGCCCTCGAGGCCGAGGCGGCGGGCCCGCAGCGCGACCTGCTGCAGCGATTCCTCACCGGTGACGTACAGCGCCCGCCGGCCCGCCAGGCGCATACAGGCCTGCAGCAGCAGCGTGGACTTGCCGATGCCGGGATCGCCACCGATCAGGACCACGGAGCCCGGCACCAGGCCGCCGCCGAGCACGCGGTCCAGTTCGCCGAAGCCGGTGCCGAGCCGCGCCAGCGGGGCCTCCGCGACCTCGGCGAGGCGCCGGCCCTGGATCTCGCCCGCGTAGCCGGCCGCGGCGGCGGCGGGCCGACTGACGGCTTCGAGCGTGTTCCAGGCGCCGCAGGCCGGGCACTGCCCCTGCCATTTGGGTGCCTGGCCGCCGCAGTCGCTGCAGACGAATACCGGGCCCCTGCGGCTCATGTCCGCCGGCCCCGGCGCGGCCGGAACTGTGACGCCGGTCGCAGCCGCCTGGGGGGCGAAAAAGCGGTGTCGGCCGGACAGCGAAAAAACATAACGCAGGTCTCAAATCGCATCGCGGCAAGGCTATAACATGCGCCCATGTTCACCTCCACCGCGGACAAGCCGCGCGGCGCCGGTTACGCCGGGCCGCTGGTCCTGCTGCTGATTCTCGCCACGCTGATCTGGCCGGCCGGCGACCAGACGCTGCGGCTCGAATTCGCGGTGCTGGACTTCTTCCAGCGCCAGCATCCGGCCCGCCCCAGCCAGCAGGTGCTGCTGGTCGACAGCTCGCCCGGGGCGACGGGCACGGACCTGTGGGACGACCCGCGCATGCCGGCCGCGATCGAACAGCTGGCCGAGGCCGGCGCCGCGGCCATTGTGCCGACTCAGCCGCCGCCCGCCAACAGCGAGGCGCCGGACCTGCGGGAACTGTCGAATCTGCTGGAACTGGAGCAGCGCGCCCGCGGGGGGTCGCAGCGCGACGAGGTGGCGCTGCTGAGCGAACAGCTCGCGGCCTTCCGGGCGCACCTCGAGGCGCAGGCGGCCGTGCGCGACGCGCTGAGCCGGGCCAGTCATGTCGCACTGCCGCTGGCGACGGTCGACCCGCGCGAGCCGGCCGGCCTTTCCGATTGCCGCCGCCTGAGCGCGCAGGGCGATGCACTGGCCCTGCAGCAGGCGCCGCCGGCGCGCGAGCTGCTGGCACTGCCCGATTATCTCTGCGACAGCGTCACCGCCGCCGGCTACGCGCGATTCCGGCCGGACCCGGACGGGGTCGTCCGCGAAACCGCCCTGCTGGTGCGCTCCGGCGAGCAGATAGTGCCGACGCTGGCACTGGCTGCGCTGGCCGCCGGCACGCAGCAGCCGTCGATCCGCGTCGATACCGCTGGCCGCTTGTGGGTCGGCGAACAATCGATCGCGACCGGACCGGGATTTACGATCTACAACCGCTACTACCCGGGCGGGCGGCTGGCCTTCGAACGGCTGTCCATCGAAGCGCTGTTGAACGGCAGCGTGGACGCCGACAGCATCCGCGGCAAAGTGGTGCTTCTCGGGCCGCTCGACCAGGCCAGCCTGTACCGCGTGCCGGGCAAGCTCGGCATGCGCGGCAGCGTACTCGCAGCGACCAGCCTGTCGAACCTGTTGCAGAACGACTACCTGCTGCGGCCGGCCTGGCTGCCCTGGGTCGAGACGGCGCTGCTCGCCGTGCTGGCGGTCGCCTTCCTCGTGTTCGTGCCGGGTCTGAACGTCAACGGCGCCGCGCTGACCGTCATCGTGCTCGGCTGCCTGCTCATCGGCAGCGAGGCCTACCTGATGCTGGCCCACGGACTCTGGGCACGCTTCGGTCTCGCGACCCTGTTCACGATCCTCGGCGTGGCGAGCCTCGGCGCCCTGCGCCTGCTGCGCGCCGGACCGGCCCCGGTGCTGGCCTCGCCGCTGCCGCAACCGGCCGGCGGCGCGATCCTGAACGAAGAGGATGAACTGGACCTCGCCTTCTCCGTCCTGCGCCAGCAGCCGCCGAGCGATGAAACCAAGGGCAAGCTGTACGCGATCGCGGTCACTCACGGGCGCCGCAAGGAATACGCCAAAGCCGAACGCGTGCTGCGCTATCTGGCCTCAATCGATCCGGAATACCGCGGCGTGCAGGAGAAACTCAAGAAGCTGTCCGGGGCGCGCCGGGCCAGCGAGCCGGAGGCCACGCCGCCCAGGCCGGCCATCAAGCCGGTCGCCGGCGGCGACGGCGTGGCGGGCCGCCGCCTGGGCCGCTACGAGTTGCAGAAGGTGCTCGGCCGCGGGGCGATGGCGACCGTGTATCTCGGCATCGACACCAAGATCAACCGCAAGGTCGCGATCAAGACCATCGCGCTGGCGGAAGAGTTCAGCGAAGAGGACCTGGCGCAGGCGCGGGCGCAGTTTCTGCGCGAGGCCGAGTCCGCCGGCCGGCTGAACCATCCGAATATCATCGCCATCTACGACGTCGGTGAAGACGACGAGGTCGCCTACCTGGCGATGGAATATTTCGAGGGCAAGTCACTGGCGCAGTTCTCGCAGCCCACCCACCTGCTGCCGCCGGCCTGGGTGCTGGAACTCGGTGCGCGGGCAGCCGAGGCATTGCACTATGCACATGCCCAGAAGGTCGTACACCGCGACATCAAGCCGGCGAACATCATGTACAACGCCGCCTCCGACGAGCTGAAGCTGACCGACTTCGGCATCGCCCGGCTGACCGATACCAGCCGCACGAAGACCGGCATCATTCTCGGCACACCGTCCTATATGTCACCGGAGCAGCTCTCGGGCACCGCGGTGACGGGCCAGTCGGACCTCTATTCCCTGGGCATCACGCTGTACCAGATGCTGACCGGCGCCCCGCCGTTCCGGGCCGATTCCATTCCGAAGCTGATGGACAAGATCGTCAACGAGCATGCCCCATCGCTGTCGGAAGTCCGCGACGATCTGCCGCCCTGCGTGGACGAGCTGTTCGAGCGCATGCTCGCGAAGGACCCAGAGGACCGCTATCCAAACGGCCGGGCGCTCGCGTTGGCCTTGCGAGATTGTTGTAGTAGCTTTGCAGGCTGACGCCCCGGGGCCGTGAGCCTATGAGCCTTTCGAGCAAGTTCGATTGCGTGCAGATGACGGACGTCGGCAAGGTCCGCGATCACAACGAAGACGCAATCGGCACCAACATGGACACCGGCCTGCTGGTGCTGGCCGACGGCATGGGCGGCTACAACGCCGGCGAAGTGGCCAGCGGAATCGCCGTCAAGACGGTGCTGGAGCTGGTCACCGAGGCCTGCAACCGCGAAGAGCGCGACGGCGTCGAGCCGGAAACCGGGCTGATGCGGCAGAGCATCGTGCTGCGGGACGCGATCATGCGGGCCAACAAGATCATTCACCAGACGGCCAAGAGCCAGCCGCAATGCGAGGGCATGGGCACGACCATCGTCGCCTGCCTGTTCTTCGATAATCGCGTCTCGATCGCCCATGTCGGCGATTCACGCCTGTACCGGCTGCGCCGCAACCGGCTGGAGCAGATCACGATGGACCACTCGCTGCTGCAGGAACTCGTCGATCGCGGCTTCTATTCGCCGGAGGAAGCGGCCCGTTCGACCAACCGCAATTACGTGACCCGGGCGCTGGGCGTCGAGCCACGCGTCGACGTGGAGCTGAACGAGGTCGAGGTCGAGGTCGGCGATGTCTTCCTGCTGTGTTCGGACGGGCTCTGCGACATGGTCGATGACGAAGATATTCACTTAACTATCAGCACTTTTAGTGCTAACCTTGACGTGGCGGGTCAGCAGTTGATCAAGCTCAGCAACGATCACGGTGGCAAAGACAATATCTCGATTATCCTTGCCCAGGTGCGCGAGCCCTTCCCGTCCCGGCGCGGCTTCTGGGCGCGGTTGTCCAGTGTCTTCCACATAGGCAAACGACATGGCTAGATTGATCCTCAGCCTCGATGGGCAGCAACTTGCGGAATACAACATGAGCAAGGAGCGGTACACCATCGGCCGCCTGCCCGACAACGACGTGCGCATCGACAACCCGACGGTCAGCGGCCATCACTCGCTGATCATCAACATCCTCAACGACTCCTTCCTCGAGGACCTGAACAGCACCAATGGCACCTATGTCAACGGCAAGCTGATCAAGAAACACGCACTGCAGCACGGGGATGTGATCACGGTCGGCCGTCACCAGCTGCGTTTCGTCGACAGTGACGCGGACGAGGAGGAGCAGGACGAATTCGCGCGCACGATGGTCATCGAGAACGCCGACATGGCCAAGGCGGCGATGCCGCCGCCGGAAGCGGCGCCCGCTCCGGAGCCGGCGGCGTCAGGCGGCGCGGCCAGCGCCGCCGCGGTCGCGGAACGTCCGATGGTGGACACGGCAGCGGGCTCGAAGCCGCTGCCGATCGCCAAGATCCAGGTATTGAACGGCAATTTCGCAGGCCGTGAACTGAGCCTCAGCAAGGCGGTCACGACGCTGGGTCGGCCCGGCGTGCAGGTCGTGGCCATCACCCGGCGTTCGGACGGTTACCACGTCGTGCAGGTCGAGAATGCAGCGGGCCGCGAACCGGCCAAGCTGAACGGCGAAGCGCTGGGCGCGCAGGCGCGCGAACTGCACGACAACGACGTCATCGAGATCATCGGCATCAAGATGGGCTTCTTCACCGACTGAGCGCGCCGGCTCAGGCCGCGCTGAACGCCGATTCCGGCACGAAATTCTCGAACTTCGTGTATTGCCCGAGGAAGGTGAGCTGGAACTCGCCGGTCGGGCCGTTGCGTTGCTTGGCGATGATGATGTCGGCGATGCCCTTGCGCGGGCTGTCCGGGTTATAGACCTCGTCGCGATAGATGAACACGATCAGGTCGGCATCCTGCTCGATCGCTCCGGATTCCCTGAGGTCGGACATCACCGGTTTCTTGTCCGTCCGCTGCTCCAGGCTGCGGTTCAGCTGTGACAGCGCAATGATCGGCACGTTCAGTTCGCGCGCCAGCGCCTTCAGGGAGCGGGAGATTTCTCCGACTTCGGTCGCCCGGTTCTCGGTGCTGCCGGAGACCTGCATCAGCTGCAGGTAGTCGACCACGATCAGCGCCAGGCCGTGCTCGCGCTGCAGCCGCCGCGCGCGGGCCCGGACCTCGGTTGGGGTCAGCGCGGGCATGTCGTCGATGAAGATCGGCGCTTCGGACATCTGCTGGATGGCACCATTGATCCGCGGCCAGTCTTCGTCCGCGAAGCGCCCGTTGCGCAGGTGCGCCTGATTGACGCGCCCCAGCGAGGAGATCATGCGGAATGCCAGTTGCTCCATCGACATTTCCATGCTGAAGATCGCGACCGGCAGGCCCTTGCCCAAAGCCGCGTTCTCGGCAATGTTCACGGCCAGGGTCGTCTTGCCCATCGACGGCCGGCCGGCGATGATCACCAGATCGCCGGCCTGCAGGCCGGCCGTGTACTCGTCGAAACGGTGGAAGCCGGTCTCCAGGCCGGTGATCGCGCCGCCGGACTGGTGCAGCATGTCCAGCCGGTCGACCGTGTCGTTCAGCACTTCGCGGATCGCGCGGAAGCCGGCGCCGCGCCGCTTGCCGCGCTCGGCGATCTCGAACACCCGCCGCTCGGCTGCGTCCACCAGTTCGGCGATCGGCCGGCCCTCGCTGTTGACCGCGCTGCCGGCGATCTCGTTGCCGGCGCGGATCAGTTCCCGCAGCAGTGCCCGCTCGCGGATGATCGCGGCGTAGTCGGCGACGTTTGCGGCGCTCGGCGTATCCTTGACCAGTGCCGCGAGATAGGCCAGGCCACCGGCGTCCTCGAGTTCGCCGCGCGTGGCCAGGTGCTCCGAGATCGTGACCGCGTCGCAGGGCTCGTTGCGCTCCGTCAGGCTGCGGATCGCCGCGAAGATCAGGCGATGGTCGGCGCGGTAGAAATCCTCCTCGACGACCCGGTCGGCAACCCGGTCCCAGGCGCTGTTGTCGAGCATCAGCCCGCCGAGCAGGGCCTGTTCGGCCTGCACGGAATTCGGCGGCACCTTGATGTGTTCGGCACCATCGGGCACCGGCAGTGGCCTGTCAGCGGCGCGGGCCACGGTCCCGCGCTCAGCCGGCGTCCGGTTCGGATGGCGTCGTCGCGGCGCTGCCGGCGCCTGTTCCGCTGGCCTCGGGCTCGGCTTCGGTCTCGCCAGCCTCCGCCTCCTCGCCGGCAGCCGCCAGAGCCGGGCCGGTCGCGCCGTCTTCGCCGATGACATGGACGCGCAGCGCGATATTGACGTCGGTGTGCAAATGCAGTTCGACCTCGTGTTCGCCGAGCAGGCGGATCGGGCCGTGAGGCAGGCGCACTTCGCTGCGCTGGACCGGCACACCGGCCGCGGAGCAGGCCTCGGCGATGTCGATCGTGCCGATCGAACCGAACAGTTTGCCTTCGGTGCCGGCCTTGCTGACGATCCTGAGGTCCAGTGCCGCGAGCTGCTGCGCGCGCGCCTCGGCGGCGGCCAGTTCCTCGGCCTGCCGCTGCTCGAGTTCCGCGCGCCGGGCCTCGAACAGTTCGATGTTCTCCGGTGTCGCCAGCGCCGCCTTGCCCTTGGGCAGCAGATAGTTCCGCCCATAGCCCGCGCGCACCTTGACGCGGTCGCCCATGTTGCCCAGGTTCTCGACTTTTTCCAGCAGGATCACTTCCATTTTCGTTCTCCACGGCCAGCCGCCGGCCGGCCCGTTATTTAAGCATATCTGTTCCGCCCCGACGCAGGCCGAAGGCGTTGTCGATGAAACCGATGGCCGCGTAGGCCATCCACGCGAGCGCCATGGCCACCGGCCCGAGCAACAGCGGCAGGTAGACCAGCACCAGCAACGGGCCCGGCCAGCCACGGACGCTGACCTGCCAGTGCAGGACCGCCAGGCCCTGCAGCGCAAAGCCGGTTCCGAGCACCAGCACCAGCGCGTCGGCCAGCCAGCCGAGTTCCAGGCCCGCGGCGATCCCGGCGGCCGCGGCGAGGATGCCGAGCACGGCACCCATGCGCAGCTGCAGGAACCACGGCGCGAAAGCCTGTCCCATCGTCCGCGCGGCGAACCAGGCGCCGAGCAGCAGGGCGATGCTGGAACTCAGCACCGCGCTCGCGGCCACGAGGCCGGTCATCAACGGCGCCAGCAGGCGGAACGCCGCCGGCTCGCCGACCTCGATGCCGGCTTCGCCGAGTGCCCGGGCCAGCGCCTCGAGGCGCGGCGCCCAGAAAGCGACGACATCGCCGAGCAGCAGCGGCGCCAGCAGCACCGCGGCCGTGCCGAGCAGCACCAGCAACTGCAGCGGCAGGGTCAGCGTCCGGTAACGCGCCGCCGTGGCGCCGAGCACCAGGGCAAGGCCCCAGCTCAGCGCCGCGCCGCCGGCGAGCACCGGCCAGCTTCCGCCGGCAGCGGCCACGAGCGCGGTCAGCGCGAGCAGCGCCAGCACGCAGTCGGCCCCGGCTTCTCTCCAGCCGCGCAACATGGTCACCATCACGACCAGCGCACCGCTGAGCAGGCTCAGCAGGCCGAAAGGAAACAACACGGCGATGGCGAGCACCCGCAGGGCCCGCCGCTGCACCAGCCAGGCGCCTGCGCCAGTCACGGCCTGCGCCACCCGGCCACCGGGTGGCTGCCACTCAATGCTTGTCTGTATACGGCAGCAGGGCGAGATAGCGGGCCCGCTTGACGGCGGTCGCCAACTGGCGCTGATAGTGCGCCTTCGTGCCCGTGATCCGGCTGGGCACGATCTTCCCTGTCTCGGTGATGTAGTTCCTGAGCGTATCGAGATCCTTGTAGTCGATCTCCTTGACGCCTTCGGCCGTGAAGCGGCAATACTTGCGCCGCCGGAAATACCTGCTCATCGTTCCGCTCCGTGCTTATTCAGACGCCGGCGCCGCCGGGGCATCGCCGCCCGCCTGCCCGGCCTCCGCCGCCGCCGGCGCTTCCTCGGCGGCCGTCTCGGCGGCCTCTGCCGTCGCCGTACCGGCGGCCGGGGCCTTGGCCGGCGTCTCGCCGCGACTCTCCCGCTTCCGCTCTTCCTTGTCCTCGTCCGGCGTCTTGGCCAGTGGCGAGGGCTCGGTCACCGCCTCGTCGCGGCGGATCACGAGGTGCCTCAGGACCGCGTCGCTGAAGCGGAAGGCGCCCAGCAATTCATCGAGCGTCGCCCGGTCGCACTCGACGTTCATCAGCACGTAGTGCGCCTTGTGCACCTTGGCGATCGGATAGGCCAGCTGCCGCCGGCCCCAGTCTTCCAGGCGATGGATCTGCCCGCCGCCGGCCGTCAGCATGCCGGTGTAGCGCTCGATCATCGCGGGCACCTGTTCGCTCTGGTCCGGATGGACCAGGAACACGATTTCGTAGTGTCGCATGGTTGCTCCTCTCGGTTTGGCAGCCACCCGCTCGCGGTGTGGCAAGGAGCCGCCGCCGGCCGGGCCGGCGCGGGGGCGCGATGGTAACCGGGGGGCTGCGGGCGAGGCAAGCGCGCCGGATTCAGCTGCCGGCCGCGAGGCGCTGGCGCCGGGCCTCGTACAGGCAGATGCCGGCGGCGACCGACACGTTCAGGCTCTCCACTGCGCCGCACATCGGCAGGCTCACGAGCCGGTCGCAGTGCTCGCGGGTCAGACGCCGCAGGCCCCGTCCCTCGGCGCCGAGCACCAGCGCAACCGGCCCGTCCAGCGCCTCGGCGTACAGGCTGTCGGCTGCCTCATCGCTCAGGCCGACGATCCGCAAGCCGAGCGCGGAGAGTCCGCGCAGGCAACGCGCCAGGTTGGCCACGGCCGCGACCGGCTGCGTCTCGGCGGCCCCGGCCGCCACCTTGCCGACCACCGGCGTGATGGCGACGTTGCGGCTGCGCGGCACGACGACGAGATCGGCGCCGGCCGCATCGGCGCTGCGCAGGCAGGCACCGAAATTGCGCGGATCCTGAACGCCGTCGAGCACCAGCAGCAAGGCGGGCCGGTCCAGCCCGGCCACCAGCGCCAGCGCAGCGGCCTCGTCCAGCAGCCCCCCGGCTTCGATGCGCGCCGCGACGCCCTGGTGCTTGTGCGTGCCGCAGAGCGCCTCCAGTTCCCCGGCACTCAGTTCGGTCACCCGCAGCCCGGACAAGCGGCCGAGGCGCTCGCGGCGGCGACGCCCCAGCCCGGCCTGCAGGTACAGCTCGCGGACCCGCTCGCGATCGCCGCGCAGCAACCGTCCGACCGGGTGCAGGCCGCAGACGATCCGCTCAGCCATGAGCGCGGCGGCGGCGGCCGCGGCGTGCCGGCCGGGCCTGCTCTTCCGCGAGCGCGAGATCGACCTTGGCTTCGTCCGGATCGACACGCAGGACGCGGGCCAGCAGGTTGTCGCCGAGGCCGTAACTGATGCCGCTGCGCTCGCCGGTCAGGCGCAGCCCGCTGTGGGTCAGGTGGAAATAGTCGTGACCGAGCGAGCTGACGTGGATCAAGCCGTCGACGTAGAGCTCGTCCAGCGTCACGAACAGGCCGAAATGGGTCACGCCGGTGATCGTGCCAGGGAGCACGTCGCCGACATGGTCCTGCAGATAGGCGGCCTTGAGTCTCGCTTCGACGTAGCGCGTCGCTTCGTCCGCGCGACGTTCCTGCTCGGAACAGCGGCGGCCGGCCAGCTCCATCGCCGGACGGTCGTAGGGAAACTCGCCGGGCCGGCGACCGGCCAACCGGTGGGCGATCCCTCGATGCACGATCAGGTCCGGGTAGCGGCGGATCGGTGATGTGAAATGCGCGTAGTCCTTCAGCGCCAGCCCGAAATGACCAGCCGGATCGGGCTGGTAGACCGCCGGGCTGAGGCTGCGCAGCACTGCCATCGACAACTGCGCTGCATCGGGGCGCTCGGCGATCTGCCGCAGCGCGCGGTTCAGGTAACGCGGCTCGGCGCGTGCCTGCTCGGGCACCTTGATGCCCAGTTCCTGCAGCATCAGCCGCAGTTCCTCGAACTTCTCTTCGCCCGGTCCCGGGTGCACGCGGTACAGCGTCGGCAAGCGGCTGCGTCTCAGGAACTTTGCCGCCTGGACATTGGCCGCGATCATGCATTCCTCGATCAGCCGGTGCGCATCGTTGCGGTGGCGGGGCACGATGCGGTCCACGTGACCGTCGGCGCCCAGTTCGATGCGCACCTCCGGCAGCTCCAGGTCCAGCGCGCCGCGGCGCCGCCGGGCCGCGGCCAGCGCGCGATAGACCTGATAGAGATGCTGGATCTGCGGGCGCAGGCGTCGCAGCGCCGCGCGGCCCTTGCCCGTTCGTTGCAAGCGATCGACCTCGGTGTAGGTCAGCCGCGCCGCGGAACGGATCACGGCGCGATAGAAGCGCGCCTTGCCGACCTCGCCGCGGCGATTCACCTGCATCTCGCAGACCATGCTCAGGCGATCCACGCCCGGGTTCAGTGAACACAGGCCATTGGACAGGGATTCCGGCAGCATCGGCACGACGCGGTCGGCGAAATACACCGAGGTGCCGCGCTGGCTGGCATCTCGGTCCAGCGGGCTGCCCGGCCGTACGTAATGCGATACGTCGGCGATCGCGACCAGCAGCCGCCAGCCTTCTCCCGAGGGCTCGGCAAACACGGCATCGTCGAAGTCACGCGCGTCTTCACCGTCGATCGTGACCAGCGGCAGCCGGCGCAGATCCTCGCGGCCGGCCTTGTCGCGCGGCCGCACGCGCTCGCCGCAGTCTGCGGCCGCGCGCATCGCCGCGGCGGAGAAGCTCGCCGGCAGTGCATACTGCTCGATCGCCATGTCGGTGATCACGCCGCCGTCCGCCGTGTCCCCGAGCACGCGCAACACCTTGCCCTGCGCTTCGTGGCGCGCGTCCGGATATTCGGTGATCTCCAGCTTGACGATCTCGCCATGGCGCGCCCCGTTGCGCTGGTGATCGGGGACCAGAAAGCGCCGCGAGGAGCGGCCTGCCTCGATCACGTAGCCCACCCCGTGGTGCCGCTGGTAGCGACCGACGACAGTGGTCCTGCCGCGCTCGAGTATCTCCACGACGGTGCCCGCCCGGCGCCCGCCGCGCCCGCCTGCGCCGACCCGCACGGCGACGCGGTCACCATCCAGCAGGCTGCGCATCTCCTGATACGGCAAGTAGATGTCCTCGCCGCCGTCGTCCGGGATCAGGAAACCGTAACCGTCCGGATGCGCCGAGACCCGGCCGACGACCACGTCCAGCTTCTGCAGCAGGCAGTATTCACCGCGCCGGTTGATCAGCAGCTGGCCGGCCGCGGCCATGCGCTGCAGGCGCCGCCGCAGGGCCGCGCGTTGCCGCGCGCCTTTCAGGCCGCAGGCCTCGGCCAGTTCGTCCAGGTCCATCGGCACGCCGCGTTCTTCGAGCAGTTCGATCAGCCGCGACGGTTCCGGAACGGGATGCCGATAGCCTTGCTCACCTGTCCGCCGGGCCGGCGCCGCTCGGCGGCGGCGGGAAGATTTTTTCGGCACCTTCAGCGCCTTGTGCTGGTTTTCATCGCGTTGACAAGCATACAGGCCGCCAGTAAAGTCGCGCCACTTTCCGGCCCCGTTGCCGAGGTGGCGGAATTGGTAGACGCGCTGGCTTCAGGTGCCAGTGGGGGCAACCCCGTGGAGGTTCAAGTCCTCTCCTCGGCACCAGCCCGGCCCTCGCCGCGCTTCCCGAGCATTTCGTCCAGCGCCGCCAGCGTGGCTCGCGTGACCCGCGCGAGCTGTTCTTCGCGGCTGATCTGAGGCGCCCATTCTTCGACGTAACCACCACCGTCGAAGGATCCGAAATACATGTGAATGCCGCCGCGGATCGGCACCCAGCGGGTCGCAGGCGGGAACAGCTTGACCCAGGGCTTGAACTTCTCCGACATCTCGCCGTCCGGCGTGGCGCGATGAATGCTCCACACCGTCAGCGGCAGCCCGGACAGATCGCTGGACTCCGGCGGGTAGGCATCCCAGAAGATCACCCCGGCGAGACGGTCGGGGTGCTTGTGTGCATAGTAGCCGGCCATCGCGCCGCCCATCGAGTGCCCGATCAACACCCAGCGGTCGATCCCGGGGAAATCGTCCATGACCTCGCTCGCGCGCCACGGCGCAAAGATCGCAAAGTTGAACGGCATCGGCACGGCGACGACCGTGTAGCCGGCGCGTGCCAGCTCGCGCAGCACCGGCGCATAACCGCGGACATCGCAGTTGGCGCCGGGATAGAGGATCACGCCGCCGCGCGATGCCCCGGCGGTGGGACGCAGCACGAGCCAGTCATCCTGTTCCACGCTGACCTCGGCGTCGCTCTGCAGGGCGGCCAACGCAGCCTGCGTGGGCCGCGCGAGATTCTGCTGTCCCCAGTACCAGAACCAGGTCAAGGTGATGGCGGGCACGGCGACGATCGCCGCGATCAGGATCTTCCAGCGTGTGCGCATACCGGCTCCCGGGTGATGGTCCGCGCCGCAGGCGGCCAAAACGCGCTTATTCTAGCAGTCTGGGCGGGGCCGTCTGCCGGCATCGCCGGCGGCGACCGAAAGCGGGCCGCCGCTTGCCCGCCGTGGCGATTGCTCTAACATCGTGCCGGTGAACGGGGGGAAGCCTGCAAGCCTCGGCGCCGGCCTGCTGCTGGCCTGCCTGGCGATCGCTGCCTGTGCGCCGGCGCCGGAGCCCGGCGCGGCTGCCGATGATGCACCGGCGGTCGATGAGGACGGCGCCGCTGACGACACGATCGAGCAATTCGCGTCACAGCGCGATCTGACGATTCACACCGACGACCTGCCAGCGATACGCGAGCGCGGCTACATCCGCGCGCTGGTGTCCTTCGACCGAACGGATTTCTACCTGCGCGGCACCGAGTTTTCGGGCATCGAGTACGAGCTGCTGCGCGAATACGAAAAACACCTGAATCAGGGCCGCTCGCCGCGCGAGCGGCGGATCCAGCTCTATTACCTGCCGCTGCCCTTCGACCGCCTGCTGCCGGCGCTGTCCCAGGGTCTCGGGGACATCGCCGCCGGCGGCCTGACGGCGACCGAGTCGCGCCGCGCCATCGCCGCGTTCAGCGAACCGTATATCACGAACGTCCGCGAGCTGATCGTCGGTCACGAGGGATCACGCGCGATCGACAGCCTGGACCAATTGTCGGGCCGCGAGGTGACCGTGACCCGCGCGAGCAGTCACCTGGAACACCTGGAGCGCCTCAACGAAGGCTTCCGGGCACGGGGCATGGCGCCGGTCAGGATCCGCAAGGCCAACCGTTACCTGCACGTGCAGGACCTGCTGGAGATGGTGGATGCAAAAATCCTCGAGTACACGGTGGCCGACGAGCATCTCGCGCGCGCTTGGTCGGCTGCACTGCCCGGCCTGCGCCTGTTCACCGCGGCGCCCTTGCATACCGGCGGGCAGATCGGCTGGGCCGTGCGGCCCGACAACCCGGAACTGCTGGCGGACGTGAACCGCTTCATGCGCGCGCATCGCAAGGGCACGCTGCTGGGCAACCTGCTGTACCGGCGCTATTTCGGCGATGCCCGGCGGCTCGGCAATCCGGTGAGCCCGGCGATGCAGGAGCGGGTCCGCGAGCTGTCGGACCTGTTTCGTGAATTCGGCGCGCGCTACGATCTGGACTGGCGGCGACTGATGGCGCAGGCCTATCAGGAATCGCGGCTCGACAATACGCGGGTCAGCCGGGCCGGTGCGATCGGCATCATGCAGGTCCGGCCGGCCACGGCGGCCGACCCGAACGTCAACATCCGGAACATCCAGGAGCTGCGCAACAACGTGCACGCAGGCGTGAAGTACCTGGCCTTTCTGCGCGACCGCTATTTCAGTACGCCGGAGATCAGTCGCCTGGACCGCCTGCGTTTCGCGCAGGCGGCCTACAACGCCGGGCCGCGGCGCGTGGCCCGCATGCGCAAGCGAGCCGCCGAAATGGGGCTGGATCCGAACCGCTGGTTCGACAACGTGGAGCTGGCGGCGCTGCGGCTGGTCGGTCAGGAGACGGTGCGTTACGTCGCCAATATCGAGAAGTACTACCTCGCCATCCGCCTGTACCTCGACGCGCAACAGCAACGCCGGAAACACCGCGAGCGTCTGCTGGTCGCCGCGCCGGCGGCTGCCGCCGGTCCGCGACAGGCCGTATACTCGGCCGGGACGCCGGCCGGCCGC
>RFHQ01000115.1 GCA_003695765.1 Gammaproteobacteria bacterium | reverse complement strand
TTGGGCGGCGCCGTCGTGGCGGCGACCGACGAACTGCACGCGTGCATGCAGCAGTGGGCGAATACGCTGGGCCTCAGCGGGCCGCCGTTCGACAGCTACCTGACGCTGCGCGGGCTGCGCACGCTGCATGTGCGCCTGCGCCAGCACGAGGCCAATGCCAGGGCGCTGGCCGAGTGCCTCAAGGCCCACCGGGCCGTCCGGGCGGTGCATTACCCCGGGCTGCCGGACAGTCCCTGGCACGCCTTGGCGAGCCGTCAGCAACGCGGCTTCGGCGGTATGCTGAGTTTCGAGCTTGGCGGCGGCGAAGCCGCGGCCCGGCGTTTCGTCGAGTCGCTGCAACTGTTCTCGCTGGCCGTGTCGCTCGGCGGGGTCGAGAGCCTGGTCTGTCATCCACCCAGCATGAGTCACGCGACCTACGACGAGGCGGCGCTGGCGGCCGCCGGCATTTCGCCGGGGCTGGTGCGACTGTCGGCCGGGATCGAGGCGACGGAAGACCTGCTGCGCGACGTGGAGCAGGCGCTGGAAGCCGCTGGCGCCGCCTGAATTTGCGGGATCGATCGCCGTCGGCGCGTCGTCGCCGTTCGCAGCCGAATCGCGGGTGTTTGCGAGGCAGGATCCCGACACCGGCTTGGCATGACGATCGGCGGAAATGGCAACGCCCAGACCCCGGCAATGACCTGCGTTATAAGCTCATGGAGCAGGCGGGCGAGGCGCGGCCGAGGACGTCGCCGGCTGGTTTTTCAGGCGCCGAGCTGCTCCAGGACGGCGTCGCCCATCTGGCGGGTACTGGCGGACTGCGTGCCTGCGGCGCTCAGGTCACGCGTGCGGGTGCCCGCGGCGATCGCCGCGTACACCGCCCTTTCGATCTCGTCCGCGAGCGCGGGCTGCTTGAGCGTATAGCGCAGCAGCAACGCGACGCTGAGAATCATGCCGCAGGGATTGGCGATGCCCTGGCCGGCGATGTCCGGTGCAGAGCCGTGGATCGGCTCGAACAAGCCCCGCCGCTCGGCGTTCAGCGAAGCCGACGGCAACATGCCCATCGAGCCGCTGAGCATCGAGGCCTCGTCGGTCAGGATGTCGCCGAACATGTTCTCGGTGACCAGCACATCGAAATCCGCCGGCCGCGACAACAGGTGCATGGCGGCCGCGTCGACCAGAATCGTCTCCAGCTCCAGGTCGTCGTATTCACTGGCGAACAGCCGGTCGGTGACGCTGCGCCAGAGCCGCGAAGTTTCGAGCACGTTGGCCTTGTCCACCGACGTGACCTTGCGGCGGCGTTCGCGGGCCAGTTCGGCCGCGATCCGCAACACCCGCTCGATTTCCTCCTTCGAATAACTGCAGACATCCTCGGCCCAGTCGACTTCCCGGTGCTTGCGCCCGAAATAGATGCCACCGGTCAGCTCGCGCACGACGAGGATGTCCACGCCCTCGAGCAGTTCGGCGCGCAGCGGCGAGGCGGCGTACAGGGCCGGAACGGTCTTTACCGGGCGGAGGTTCGCGAACACGCCCATTGCGGCGCGCAGGTCCAGGAGTCCCTGCTCGGGCCTCACGCTGGCTTCCGGGTCGCTCCATTTCGGGCCACCGACGGCACCCAGCAGGACCGCATCCGCCTCGCGACAGAGTGCCCGGGTTTCGCCCGGGAAGGGCTCGCCGCAGGCGTCGATCGCCGCGCCGCCGATCAGCGCTTCGCGCAACTCGAGATTCAACCCGGCGAGTGCCGCGGCCGCTTCCAGCACGCGCACGCCCTCGGCCGTGACTTCCGGGCCGATGCCATCGCCGGCAAGGACGGCGATCAGGGTTGCCACGGGCGAGTTTCCTCGAAGCGGCGAATCGCATCCTCGTGCTTCAGCAGGTAGCCGAGCTGGTCGATGCCTTCCATCAGGCACAGCCGCGAAAAGCCATCCAGGGGGAAGGGCACGGAGCGGCCGTCCGGCAGTTCCAGCCGGCGCTGTTCGACGTCGACGGCCAGGCGAGCACCGGGGTTGGCCAGCAGCCAGGCGTGGGTCTCCGAATCGACGACGACCGGCACCAAGCCGTTCTTCAGCGCGTTGTTGCGGAAGATGTCTGCTATTTGCGTGCTGATCACCGCGCGGAAACCGAAATCGACCAGGCCCCAGGGCGCATGTTCACGCGACGAGCCGCAGCCAAAATTGTTGCCGGTCACCAGGATCTTGCAGTCCTTCGCGCCGGGCTGGTTCAGAGGAAAGTCCGGGATCGGCCGGCCGTCGGCGTCGTAGCGCCAGTCGGCGAAGATTGCGTCGCCGAGACCTTCCTTCGTGGTCGTCGTCAGATACCGCGCCGGCATGATCTGGTCGGTGTCGATGTCGTCCTGCGGCAGCACCAGCGTCGGCGATTCGATGCGTACGATCTTTTCCATGTCCGAGACTCCGGTTCAGGCCGCCAGCAGTTCGCGTGGATCGGCGATGCGTCCGGCGATGGCCGAAGCCACCGCGGTCTCCGGGCTGGCCAGCACGGTCCGCGCACCGACGCCTTGGCGGCCCTCGAAATTGCGGTTGCTGGTGCTGACGCAGAGCTTGCCCGGCGGCACGACGTCGCCGTTCATGCCGAGGCACATGGAACAGCCGGATTCCCGCCACTCGGCGCCGGCGGCGATGAAGATCTCGTGCAGCCCCTCGGCCTCGGCCTGGTGCTTGACCGATTGCGAGCCCGGTACGATCAGCATGCTCAGGGAATCGGCGACCCGGCGCCCGCGCAACAGTTCGGCCACCCGGCGCAGGTCGGTCATCCGCGAATTCGTGCAGCTGCCGACGAAGACCATGTCCACCGGCGTGCCCAGCATCGGCTGGCCGGCTTGCAGGCCCATGTACTCCAGCGCCTTGCGGAAGCTGACGTCATCGCCATGATCGGGGATCCGGCCACTGATCGGGATCACCATGCCGGGGTTGGTGCCGAAAGTGACCATCGGCTCGAGCCCGGATACGTCCAGCGAGACCTCGCGATCGAAGACCGCATCCGGGTCGGAGGGCAGCGCCCGCCAGCGGGCCACGGCCGCGTCCCAGGCGTCGCCCTGCGGCGCCCGCGGGCGGCCGGCGAGGTAGTCGATCGTGGTGTCATCCGGCGCGATCATGCCGATCCGGGCGCCGGCCTCGATTGTCATGTTGCAGATCGTCATGCGCTGTTCCATGTTCAGCGCCCGGATCGTGCTGCCCCGGTATTCGATCGCATAGCCGGTCCCGCCATCGACACCGATCTCGCCGATGAGCGCGAGGATCACGTCCTTGGCGCTGACACCCGCGGTGAGTCGCCCGTCGATCGTGACCGCCATGCGCTGCGGCTTGCGCTGCAGCAGGCACTGGGTCGCGAGCACATGCCCGACCTCGGTGCTGCCGATGCCGAAGGCGATCGCGCCGAAAGCGCCGTGCGTGCTGGAATGGCTGTCGCCGCAGACTATGGTCTTGCCCGGCTGGGTGGCGCCGAGTTCGGGGCCGATCACATGGACGATGCCGCGGTACTCGCTGTCGAAACCGTGCAGTTCGATGCCGAAGTCGCGGCAGTTGTCGATCATCGCGCGGATCTGGCCAGCCGCCTGCGGCTCTGCGACGACGTCGAGATCGGCGAGGCTGCTGACCGGCACGGTCGGTGTCGAATGATCCATCGTCGCCAGATGCAGGTCCGGACGGCGCACTTCGAGGCCGCGTTCGCGCAGCAGGCTGAAGGCCTGCGGGGTCGTGACCTCGTGGATCAGGTGCAGGTCGATGTAGAAAATCGCTGGTGCATCTTCGGATTCCGGCACCACGATATGTTCGTCCCAGACCTTGTCGAACAGGGTTCTGCCACTCATCGGCAATAGGCTCCAGCTTTGCTTGTCTTGCGCCGGATCCTGCGGACCGGCCCGGGCGACTCCTCAGTGACTGGCCGCGACACCTTGGCCACGAGCCGCGATCCGCACCGGCTCCAGCCAGCCCCAGCGGTCCGGCGTGCGGCCGTCGAACAGGCCGAAGAAGGCGTCTTGCAGGCGCCGGGTCACCGGGCCGCGGCTGCCCTGGCCCACGTCGATGCGATCGACCGAGCGGACCGGCGTGATCTCGGCGGCCGTGCCGGTCAGAAAGATCTCGTCGGCGATATACAGCATCTCGCGCGGCACCGGCTGTTCGACGACCGGGATGCCGAGTTCTTTGGCCAGCGTGATCACCGTGTGCCGCGTGATGCCGGTCAGGATCGAGGCCGTCGCCGGCGGCGTGTACAGCGTCCCGTCACGCACGAGGAAGATGTTCTCGCCCGCGCCCTCGCTGACCGTGCCATCATGGGCCAGCGCGATGCCTTCGGTGAAGCCGCGTTCTTTCGCCTCCAGGCTGACCAGCGTGCT
>RFHQ01000014.1 GCA_003695765.1 Gammaproteobacteria bacterium | reverse complement strand
GCGGTCGCCGATGACGTCGTCGAGCAGGTCGTCGAAGCCATCGTCAACACCGCGCGCACCGGCAAGATCGGCGACGGCAAGATCTTCGTCACGGCGCTGGAAGAAGTTGTGCGCATCCGTACCGGCGAAACCGGTCCGGACGCGGTCTGAATTGCAGGAGTCAATACCAGTGGATCAGCTCATCGAACTCAGCTACGCGCTGGATACCTTCTATTTCCTGGTCTGCGGCGCCCTGGTCATGTGGATGGCCGCCGGCTTCACGATGCTGGAATCCGGCCTCGTGCGCGCGAAGAACACCGCCGAGATTCTGACCAAGAACGTCGGCCTGTATGCGATCGCCTGCATCATGTACATGCTCTGCGGCTACGGCATCATGTACCCGGGTGACGGCTTCGCCGGCGGCGTCATCCCCGGCTTCGGCATGCTCGGCGCGGCCGACAACAGCGCCGCGCAAGTCATCGCCAGCGGCGGCGGCACTTATTACTCCAGGCTCGCCGACTTTTTCTTCCAGGTCGTGTTCGTCGCCACGGCGATGTCGATCGTCTCCGGCGCCGTCGCGGAACGGATGAAGCTGTGGAGCTTCTTCGCCTTCGCCGTGGTGCTGACTGGCTTCATCTACCCGGTGCAGGGCTTCTGGAAATGGGGCGGCGGCTTCCTCGACGCTCACGGTTTCAACGACTTCGCCGGCTCCGGCGTCGTGCACATGTGCGGCGCCGCGGCGGCACTGGCGGGCGTGCTGCTGCTCGGCCCGCGCAAGGGCAAGTACGGGCCCGGGCGCCAGGTCAACGCGATTCCGGGCTGCAATCTGCCGCTGGCGACGCTGGGGACGCTGATCCTGTGGCTCGGCTGGTTCGGTTTCAACGGCGGCTCGGAACTGAAGGTGTCGAACATCGCCGAAGCCAATGCCGTCGCGCTGGTCTTCGTCAATACCAACATGGCCGCGGCCGGTGGGCTGGTCGCTGCGCTGCTGCTGGCCCGGCTCTGGTTCGGCAAGGCCGACCTGACGATGGCCCTGAACGGCGCGCTGGCCGGGCTGGTCGCGATCACCGCCGAACCGCTGACGCCGACGCCGGGGCTCGCAACCCTGATCGGCGCCGTCGGCGGCCTGCTGGTCGTGCCGTCGATCATCTTGATGGACCGCTGGTTCCGGATCGACGATCCGGTCGGCGCGATCTCGGTCCACGGCGTTGTCGGCGTCTGGGGCCTGCTGGCCGTCTGCATCAGCAATCCCGAGGCGACCTTCGGCGCGCAATTGCTCGGCATCGTGACCATTTTCGCCTGGGTGTTCATCACCAGCTATGCGATCTGGTTCCTGCTGCGGCTCAGCGTCGGCATCCGCGTCGACGAGGAAGAAGAGTACGAGGGCGTGGACCTCGGGGAATGCGGCCTCGAGGCCTATCCGGAGTTCACCCGCGCGCCCGAGTGAGCGGTGGCCGCCGGCGCCGGCCCCGGAGCAGCGCGGCGGTCGCCGGGACTTGCCATAAGTCCCGGCCATGGACGTGAAGCGCATCAAGGCAGGTCCCGCCGGGGCGGTGGCATAATCACCGGCACAGCGCCCGCCCGTGCGGGCTGCGAGGTGATACCAGCGATGAGATCCGCAACCACCGCCTGCCTGCTGCTGGCGACCCTGATCGGCGCCGGCGCCGTGGCCAGTGAAACGACCGTCTACATGTGGGTCGACGAGAACGGCGTCCCGCAGTACACGGACCGCCCGCCGGACGATGCCGATGTCCACCCGACCCGGATCCAGTCGCGGCGCACCGACCCCGAGGCCGTGCAGGCCCGGGTCCAGCAGGACCGCGATCTCAGGCAGGCGCGTGCCGAGCGCCGCCAGCAAGACGAAGAAGCGGCGGCCGAGGAAGCGGCGCGGCGCAACGAAACGCTGCAGCAGCGCCAGGTCAACTGCGAGCAGGCGCGGAAAAAACTCGAGACCTACGAAAACTCCCGCCGGCTCTATCGGCCCCTGCCGAACGGCGAACGCGAGTACCTCACGGATGAGGAGCTGGACCAGGCTCGGGCCCAGGCGCGCGCGCAGGTCCGGGAATGGTGCGACTAGCTCCCGGGGCCGCCCATGGCGGGCATGGGCCAGGCGCCTGAGCGCGGGCCGGCGCGCGACGACTTCTACCTGCCGGATCTGTGCACCCCGGCCGCTGCGCTCGGCGTGGTCCTGGTCGCCGAACTGGTCGCGATCGGCCTGACGCTGGCGCGCCTGGACGGCTGGGGCAGCTTCTTCCTCGACCTGGCCCGCAGCTCGCTGCTGATGCTGTGGATCGCGATGGGCACGGCGGCACTGCTCTGCGCGCTGCGCCCGCGCCTCGCGCGCCTGCCGGTGGTAACGGCCAGCCTGCTCAGCTTCGGCGCCGTGCTGCTGGTGATCGGCGTGGTCTCCGAGGGCGCCTGGTGGCTGGGCCAGTACTACGAGTCGGCCTGGTTCCCGCCACGGCAGGGATATTTCCTGTCGCGCAACCTGGTGCTCGGCGGGCTCGTGACCGGCATGCTCCTGCGCTATTTCTATGTCAGTCACCAGTGGCGGCGCAACGTCGAGCGGCAGGCCGAGAGCCGGATCCTCGCGCTGCAGGCGCGGATCCGGCCGCACTTCCTGTTCAACAGCATGAACACGATCGCCGATCTGACCCGCAGCAATCCGGCGGCCGCGGAGCGCGCCGTCGAGGATCTCGCCGACCTGTTCCGGGCCTCGCTGCGCGACGGCCGCGAACTCGTGCGGATGGAGCAGGAACTCGAGATCACGCGCGTCTACGAGCGCATCGAAAAGCAGCGCCTCGGCGAGCGCCTGCAGGTCCGCTGGCAGGTCGACGACCTGCCCGGTGACGCCCGCATTCCCGGGCTGACGCTGCAGCCGCTGCTCGAAAACGCGATCTATCACGGCATCGAACAGTTGCCCGAACCCGGGCCGGTAGAGATCGAGGGCCGGCGCAAAGGGGAGATGCTGTACTTGTCGGTGCGCAATCCGCTGCCGGCGGAGCGGCTACGCGGCGGCAGCGGCAATCGCATCGCCGTCGAGAACATCCGCGAGCGCCTGGTGCTCGCTTTCGGCCCGAAAGCGAGGCTGTCGACGGCGATCGACGCCACGCACTACCAGGTCAGCATCGGCCTGCCGTACCGGCGCTGAATGCCGGTATCATCGCAGCGATGCCCGCGACCCGGATCCTGATCGCCGACGACGAAGCGCCCGCCCGGGCGCGGCTGCGGCGGCTGGTGGACGAACTGGATGCCTGCGAAGTCGTCGGGGAAGCCCGGCACGGACGGGAAGCGCTGGAACTCTGTGAGAGCCGCCGCCCGGACGTGCTGCTGCTGGACATTCGCATGCCCGGCATGGACGGGCTGGAAACCGCCCGGCACCTGAGTCGACTCGACGATGGCCCGGCGGTGATCTTCACGACCGCCTACGACAGCTACGCCATCGAGGCCTTCGATGCTCAGGCCGTGGGCTACCTGCTGAAACCGGTGCGCCGCGAGCGGCTGCTCAAGGCCCTGCGTCAGGCCGCGCGGCTGAGCCGCAGCCAGGCCGACCAGCTCGGTGGCGGGGGCGCGCCGCTGGCCCGCAGCGCGATCTGCGTGCGCAAGGCCAGCGGCCTGCAGCTGATCCCGGTCGAACGGATCCATTATTTCCAGGCCGACCAGAAGTACGTGACCATCCACCACGACGAGGGCGAGGATCTGCTGGACGAGCCGCTGAAGGACCTGGCCGCGGAATTCAGCGACCGCTTCATCCGTATCCACCGCAGCATCCTGGTTTCGGCGGCGCGCATCGAGCGGCTGGAGAAACGGGCCGGCGGGCAGCACGAACTCTGGTTGCGCGACCACCCGCAAGCACTGCCGGTGAGCCGCCGGCACGTCACCGAGGTCAAGCTGGCGCTGCGCCGTCCCGGCCGCTGACCGACAACTGTCGCGCCCACCGGTCCCGGCTGGCAAAATGGCGCCAACAGGGGTTCTCCGGCAAGTAACATGACTGAGCACGACGACAGCGGTGCGGGCGCGACGGCGCCTGCCGCAGTGCCCGCGGATGCACCGCCAGGGCAGAACGGCGACGGGCCAGCCGGCGGGCAGCCGGGCAGCGGCCGCTGGCCGGCCTGGCTGGCTCTGGCGCTGGCGTTCTGCGTGGCTGCCGGCAGCGGCTATCTCTGGTGGCAGCAGCGGCTCGACGCCCGGCGGCTGGCCGGTCTCGACGAGCTGTCGGCGGGACTGCGCGAACTCGGCGCGCGGGTCGACGGCAACGCAGAACTGATCGACATGCTGCGGCAGGCCGATGAGCGCCTGGCCGCGGACCTGGAGAAACTCGGCCAGGAACTCGGCAGCCAGCGGCGCGCCCTCGACGAACTGCCGCTGCGCATCGGCCGGATCGAACGCGCGCTGGAGAACGTGCCCGGCGTGGCCGACAAGGCGCGCAGCGCCTGGCTGCTGTCCGAAGCGGCGTATTACCTGCGCGTCGCCAACGCGCAACTGCAACTGGCCCGGAATCCCGAGGTCGCCTTGCGCGCCCTCGAACTGGCCGATCAGAAACTGCGCGATGTCGCCGACCCGGCACTGACCCGCGTGCGCGCCGTGCTCGCCGACGAGATCACGGCGCTGAAGGCGCTGCCGCGCCCGGACGCCGAGGGCATTGCGCTGCGGCTGGGGAGCCTCGGCCGGACCCTGGGCAGCCTGCCGTTGCGCCGGGAGGCGCCGGAGCGCTTCGGCCAGGGACCGGCAGAGCGTGAAGGCAGCGGACTGGAACGCGCCTGGCACGCGGTCCGGAACGCGCTGCTGAGCCTGGTGCGCATCAAGCGCACGGACGAAGTCGCGCAGCCATTGCGCACGCCGGAAGAAGAAGCCCTGCTGCGGCGTTCTCTCGAAACGGAACTGGAACTGGCGCGCCTCGCGCTGATCCGCGGCGAAGGCCGGCTCTACCGCGACACGCTGGACGGCGTGACCGCGAGCCTGGAGCGCTACTTCGATGCCGACTCGCCGGCCGTGCAGGCGGCGCTGGCCCAACTGGCCGGACTGCGCGGCGCCGAACTGCCCGAATCCCTGCCGGACATCTCGGCTTCGCTGCGGCTGCTGCTGGACCTGGCCGGCGGGGAACTGGCGCAATGAAATTCGGCCTGCTGGTCTTGCTGGTCCTCGCGCTCGGTTCGGTCGCAGCGCACTTCCTGCTGCAGGACAACGGCTATGTGCTGATCAACTTTCGCGGTTACGCGGTGGAGATGTCGGTGCCGGTGGCGGTCTTCCTGCTGCTGCTGTTCTACTTCGCGCTGCGCCTGCTGATTCGCATCTGGCAGGCACCACGGCAACTCGGCGAGGCCGCAGCCCGCCTCAGCGCGGAACGCGCCGGCCGGCGCGCCACCGAGGCGCTGATCGCGATTGCCGACGGCAAACTGGCCAAGGGCGAGCGCTTGCTGACGAAGGCCGCCGCGAAAAGCCCCGCTCCGGTCCTGAACTACCTCGCCGCGGCCCGAGCCGCCCAGATGCAGGGCGACCGCGAGCGCCGGGACGCCTGGTTGCGCCTGGCCTATGAACACGACGAAGACGCGGCGAACGCGATCCTGCTGGCCCAGGCCGACCTGCAACTGGCGAACGGCGAGCGCGAGGAAGCGCTGGCGAGCCTCAATCGCATACTCGAACGCCAGCCGCGGCACCCGGAAGCATTACGGCTGCTGGCGCGCCTGCGGCACGAGGAACAGGACTGGGAGGCGCTGGCGGCGCTGCTGCCGATGTTGCGCAAGCTGCGCAACATCGGCCGCGACCAGCTCGAGCGCTGGACGCTGGATGCGGCGATCGGGCGGCTGGGCCGCCCGGAACTCGACCGGGCCGCGATCGACGCGCTGTGGCGCGAGCTGCCACGGGCGTTCCGCCAACGCCCGGAAGTCCGCCGCGCGCGGATCGAGGCGCTGATCCGGGCCGGCGCCGATGCCGAAGCGGCCGAGGAGATCCGCCGGGCGCTGAAACAAAGCTGGGACGAGCGGCTGGTCGAGCTGTTCGGCCGGCTGCGCCCGCCCGACCCGCGCCGCCAGCTGGCGCAGATCGAGCGCTGGTTACGGCAGCGCCCGGAAGACCCCATGCTGCTGCTCGCGGCCGGCAGAGCCTGCGTGCGCAACGAACTCTGGGGCAAGGCGCGCAGCTATTTCGAGTCCTCGCTGGCGATGCGCCCGAGCGCCGAGACCTACGGCGAACTCGGCAAACTGATGCTCAGGCTGGGCGAGGACGCCGCCGCCACCGACGCGTTCCGGCGCGGACTGCAGCTGGAACAGGGCGGCGCGGAAGAACTGCCACAGCTGGTCGCCGAAACGCCGCGCAGCGATCCGGAGGCAACGAGTCAGGGCTGACTGCGGCGGCTGTCCAGCCATTCGACCAGTGGCGTCCACTGCTCCCAGTCCGGCCAGGCCAGGTATTCCGGCAGCTCCCAGACACCCAGGCCGCGCGTGTAGGCGCGCACGTAGTTCTGGGCCTCGCGCAGCGTGGCCACGTAGGGCACGCGCAGCCTTTCCAGGAACTCGTCCAGCTCTTCGAAGATCAGCGTGTTCTCCCGCACGCGGTTCGCGACCACGGCGATCTTGACGTCGCGCCGCTGGACCTTGCCCACGTGCTTCAGTTCCTTGACGAACTTGCCGACGGCCTGAATGTCGATCGTCGACGGCAGCACCGGCACGATGATCGTCTCGGCATGATTGACCAGGCTCGTCAATTCGGGTCCGTGGGCGCGCGCCGGCGCATCGATCACGACCAGATCGGCCGAGCGCGGCAAGTGCTTCAGGCCTTCGTCATAGGCGGCGACACCGGTGATCGGGGGCCGCTCGGCCGGGCGGCGCGCCAGCCAGTCCAGGCTGGATGCCTGCGGGTCGTAGTCGGCCAGCGCCACGTTCTGCCCGGCCTCCGCCGCGTAATAGGCCGCCAGGTTGGTCGCGAGCGTGCTCTTGCCGCACCCGCCCTTGGCGTTCAATACCATGATGTGGCGCATTCTTCTTGTCCTCTCTTGCCGCGGCGTAGCGCTAACTTAGCGGCGCATTTGACAAAAGTCCATTCGAGGCCGGCAAGGCCGCGGCTGGCCTGCATTTCCGCTGCCCCTATAATCCGGAGCTGGCCATTTGCAGACCCGTCGGATGCAGCTCCCATTCACCAAGATGCAGGCCCTCGGCAACGACTTCATGCTCGTCGACGGGCAGGATCGTCCGTTGCCGGATGCGGCTACGATCCGCCGCCTCGCCGACCGGCACCGCGGCGTGGGCTTCGACCAGCTGCTCTGGCTGCTGCCGCCCACGCAGCCCCGGGCCGCGATTCGTTACCGGGTCTTCAATGCAGACGGCAGCGAGGCCGAACAATGCGGCAACGGCGCCCGTTGCGTGGCCCGCTATGTCGGCGGCACGCTGGCCGACGGCGAACTGTGGCTGGAGCATGCCAGCGGCCTGTCGGCCGCCCGCCTCCGGGCGGACGGGCAGGTCCGCATCGACATGGGCGAGCCGCGCTTCGATCCGGCCGCGGTGCCGTTTGTCGCCGATACAGCGGCGGATGCTTACCGGCTCGAGCTGGGCGCCGAAAGCGTCGAACTGCGGGTGGTCTCGATGGGCAATCCGCATGCCGTGCTGTTCGTGCCGTCGGTCGGCGATGCCCCGGTGGAGCGGCTCGGCCCCTTGCTCGAGCGGCACGAGCGTTTTCCCAACCGTGCTAACATCGGTTTCCTGGAAGTGGTCTCTTCGCGCCGCGCGCGCTTGCGGGTTTTCGAGCGCGGCGTCGGGGAAACTCAGGGCTGCGGCAGCGGTGCCTGCGCCGCCGTCGCGGCCGGCAGGCGCGCCGGACGCCTGGATGCAGAAGTGCGCGTCGAGCTGCCGGGTGGCGAAGTGACCATCGACTGGCCCGGGCCGGGCGAGCCCATGTGGCTGACCGGCGAGGCCGTGACCGTTTTCGAGGGTGTCGCGTACCTATGAACTCTTTGAAGCAGCCGCAAGCCGCGCTTGCCGAGATCGACGAGGACGGCATCGCCGCCTATCTGAAGGCCAACCCGGATTTCTTCGAGCGCCACCGGCAACTGCTCGAAGAGCTGCGCCTGCCGCACAACACCGGTCGCGCCGCGGTATCCCTGGTCGAGCGGCAGGTCTCGGTGCTGCGCCATAAGAACCTGCAGCTCGAACGCAAGCTGCGCGACCTGGTCGAGGTCGCGCGCAGCAACGATGAACTCGCCGGCCGGATCCACGAACTGGCGCTGAAACTGATGCATTGCCGGGACCGGGCCGCCGTGATCGCCTGCCTGGAGAAGGAACTGCGGCTGAGTTTTCGTGCCGATCGCGCCGTGCTCGTGCTGTTCACCGATGCCGCGGACCTCGATCAGACGCGCTTCCTGCGGCTGATCGCCCGTGAAGATCCAGCGCTGGCACCATTCAAGACCTTTCTCGAGAGTGCCCGGACGCGTTGCGGGCGCGTGCGCGACGCGCAGTACCGGTTCCTGTTCGGCGACGACGACGTCGAGATCGGCTCGGTTGCGCTGCTGCCGCTCGGCGCCGACGCGAGCCTCGGTTTCCTGGCGATCGGCAGCCGCGACGCCGACCACTTCCACCCGGGCAAGAGCATCGATTTCCTTGACCG
>RFHQ01000114.1 GCA_003695765.1 Gammaproteobacteria bacterium | reverse complement strand
TCTGCCGACGCGGCCTGCGACCGGGCTGCGCTGGGGCACGTCCATTCAGCCCTTCTGCAGGTCGTGCAAGGTCAGATCCAGGCAACGACACACCAGCGAGAACAGCTCGTCGATCTCGCTTTCACTGATGACCAGCGGCGGGCTCAGGAACATCGTGTCCCGCACCGCGCGCATCACCAGGCCTTGCTCGAAACAATGCCCGCGGCAGACCAGACCGGCGTGGCCTTCCGGCTTGTAACGCTGCCGCTTTTGCTTGTCTTTCACCAGTTCCAGGGCACCGAGCAGGCCGACACCACGGGTCTCGCCGACCAGTGGGTGATCGGCGATTTCGGCGAGCCGCTGCTGGAAATACTCGGCTTTCTCGCGCCCCTTGGAGCCGATCAGCCCGCTGGACTCCAGCAACTCGATGTTGCGAATCGCGACCGCGCAGGCCACCGGGTGCCCGGAATAGGTATAGCCATGGGCCATCTCGGTCTTCGCGCTCGTGATCGGCTCGCCGACGCGCTGGTTCAGCGCGACCGCGGAGATCGGCTGATAGCCGCTGGACATGCCCTTGGCCATCGTGATGATGTCCGGTGTCACGCCGTAATGCTGGCAGCCGAACCATTGCCCGAGCCGGCCGAAGCCGCAGATGACCTCGTCGGACCACAGCAGGATGTCGTATTTGCGGCAGAGTTTTTCGATCGCCGGCCAGTAGCCGTCGGGCGGGATCATCAGGCCGCCGGCGCCCATGACCGGTTCGCCGACGAAGGCCGCGACGTTTTCCGGGCCGAGTTCGAGGATCTTGTCTTCGACGGCCTTCACGCAGCGGACCGCAAAGGCCTCGTCCGACTCTCCCGGTTGCTGGTAGCCATAGCCGTAAGGCGGCGGCTCGACATGGTGGAAACGCGGCAGCGGCAGATCGAAGATTTCCTGCATGAAGCCGAGGCCGGACAGGCTCGCGGCGGCCACGGTGGACCCGTGATAGGCCAGCTTGCGCGAGATGATCGCCTTTTTCCCGGGCTTGCCCTGGAGATTCCAGTAATACCAGATCAGCTTGATTGCGCTGTCGTTGGCGTCGGAACCGGAGCAGCCGAAAAAGATCTCGTCCATGCCCGGCGGCGTCTTCTCGGCGAGCAGCGCCGCCAGCCGGGTCGCATAGGGCGTGGTCGTCTGGAAAAACGTGTTGTAGTAAGGCAGAGTGCGCAGCGCCTCATAGGCGGCATCGGCCAGCTCCTTGACGCCATAACCGAGCTGCACGCACCACAGGCCGGCCATGCCATCGAGAATGCGGTTGCCGTCGGCATCCCAGATATATACCCCTTCCCCGCGCGTGATGATCCGTGGACCGTGCGCGCGCAATTCCGGGTGCACCATGAACGGGTGCAGATGGTGGGCGTTATCCAGGGCTTTCAATTGCCGTGCCGGCGTCGAATCATTCATGGCGATCTGATGGTTTGCGATGGGTGCCTGGCCCGGGCTGGAAATTAGCACAGAAATCGGGGACAGTGACCCTGACTCAGAGTGGGGGACAGTGACCCGAATTGCCTGGCCGCTGCCACGGCAGGGCCCCAGCCTGCCGTCGTGGAACTGCATTCAGCTCACTGTCCCGAATTGACTGGATGCCCGAGTTACGGTCACTGTCCCCGAACAGGCTCGATCGCGACGATCCGCTGGTGGGCTTTCGCTCGCGTTTCGTGGTCGACGATCCCGGGCTCTGTTACCTCGACGGCAATTCCCTGGGGCGGCTGCCGGCGGAGACGGTCGCGCGGATCCAGACCGTCGTCAACGAGGAGTGGGGCCGCGGCCTGGTCCGCAGCTGGCCCGCTGCCTGGGTCGAGCTGCCGGAGCGGATCGGCGGGAAGATCGCCCGGCTGATCGGGGCGGACGCGGGCGAAGTCATCGTCGCCGATTCGACGACGGTCAACCTGTTCAAGCTCGCCGTTGCCGGGCTACGTGCGCAGCCGGGACGCACGCGGATCATCACCGACGCGCTGAACTTCCCGTCGGATCTCTATGCCCTGCAAGCCGCCGCCCGACTCTGTGGCCCCGACTACGAGGTTGAAATACTCGACTCTGTCGACGGGATTAGTGTTCCGGCCGAGGCGCTGGCTGCTGCCATCGACGAGCGCACCGCACTGGTCGAGCTGTCGCATGTGGCCTTCAAAAGTGGACATCTGTATGACATGGCCGCGATCTCGGCCGCCGCGCACGCGCAGGGCGCGCTCGTCCTGTGGGATCTGTGCCATTCCGTCGGTGTGCTGCCGATCGATCTGCGCGCCGCTGGCGCCGATCTCGCCATCGGTTGCACATACAAGTACCTCAACGGCGGACCGGGCTCCCCGGCTTTCCTGTTCGTCCGCGAGACACTGCAGGACCGGATCGAAAACCCGATCAACGGCTGGTTCGGCGATGCGCAACCGTTCGAGTTCGCGCTCGACCATCGGCCAGCGAAAGGCATCCGCTCGCTGCTGACCGGCACGCCACCGGTGCTGTCACTGGCCGCGATCGAGCCGGGCGTCGACCTGGTGCTCGAAGCCGGCATCGAGCGGATCCGCGAAAAATCGATGCGCCAGACGCGCTACCTGATCGAGCGCTTCGACGTCGAACTCGTGCCGCTGGGTTTCGAGCTGCGCTCGCCGCGGGAAGCCGAATGGCGCGGCTCGCATGTGTCGCTGGGTCACGCCGAAGGCCTGCGCATCGCACGAGCCCTGATCGACCGCATGGGCGTGATCCCGGATTTTCGCGCGCCGGACAATATCCGGCTGGGTGTTGCGCCGCTATATACCTCTTATGAAGAGCTCGAGCGCGCGGTGCAGGCACTGCGCGTGGTGGTCAGGGACGGGCTCTATGCGGACTACTCAGCGACACTCGCAGGTGTCACCTGAAACCCTGCGAGTAACGACTGTTTGGCTGCGGAGCGGCGGCTCGCGACGAAAGCCAAGCGCGGTTGCCGACGACGCACGCGGGAAGCTGTCACGCAATTGCGCCGGCAGGCATACAACCCAAACGCAAACAACCACCCGAACCACTGTACATAAGTTTCAAGTCATTGCCACAAGTAACTGTTTCTGTGTTGCCGCAGTGCGCCGATGCCGGTTGCGTTTGACTGCCAGGTCTGAGGGGTGTAGCAAGAAGGCTGCGGCCAGCCGATGACGCACCGCGCCCGGTCGCAACAAAAACAACCAACTTGACGCCAGGTGTGAAGCCAGCGCGCTGCGCTGAAGGGGGCTTCAATGAACGGGTGGCCCACTCGATTTCTGATGCTCGTCGCGATGGCGGTCGCCATCGTCCCGACCGCTTTGCTGCTGCCGGAACGTGCATGGTCCGTTTCGCTCGTTGCCACCGACTCGGGTTTCGTCACCGAGGCCGGCGGCACCGACAAGTTCGACGGCCTCGCTTCGCCAGCAACCGGTAATTACTCGGTCGGTTACGAACTGGCCTGCCCGAGCGGCGGGCTTTGCGGCGCCTTCGTGCCGATGCAACGGAAGAATTATTTCGTCTTCGACCTGAGCAGCATCAGCGCGCCGATCGTTGGCGCGTCCCTGGAACTGTTCGCACCGCCGGGGTCGTACGAGAGCGGCGGCCCCGGGACGGCGGACGACGATCCGTTCGAGACCTATGTGATCGGCGCCACGGACCCCGCTGCCGTACCCGCGGTGCTCGGCTCGATCAGCGCCATCGGCGCGGTCTCGTCGACGGCTGAAGTCGATTCTGGATGCGCCGACCCGCTGAGCCCGGGCCCGGGCGATGACCCGCTGGTCTGCGAAGCCGCATTACTCTACGGAATGCTGGCCGACAGCCTGGGAGCGGTCGGTCCCGGACCGGCAGACCTCAGTGCGCCGGGCACTTTCGCAATCGCCTCGAAAGACGTAACCAAAGCCGATGAAGGCAGCGTCGTATCGATCACTTTCGATGCCGGTGGTGTCGCGTACCTCGACTCTTTCGCCGGCGGCATCGTGGTGCTCAGTGGCGCCCTGACGACGTCCGACGTGCCCGGCCTGCTGCCGCAATCCATTTTCGGATTCACCGATGTCACCACCGTGCCTCCGCCGACCCTGATCGTCGAGACTGCCGTCATCCCGCTGCCTGCGGGCGTCTGGCTGTTGGTCTCGGCCATGGGCCTGCTGCTAGCGAGCCGGATTCAGGCCACTGTCCCGCAAACAGCCGATGGCCCGGCCGGCACGGGATCGCGGCAGGGAGGATAGAAGCTGACTGCCGCAATCCCGGACGGCCGGTCCGAACTTCCGGTTAGTCGGATTCGGCACTCCTTGCAAGGACGGTCCCGTCGTAGCCCTGCCGCTCCTGACGCGCCAGCACCGCCTGCACGCGCCGCAGGTTGCGTGTCGCGAGCGCATCGGCACCGCTGTGGCGGATCGCCGCGGTAAAATTACGTGCCGCTGCTTCGTAGTCACCCTTGACGACGGCAAGCACACCGCGAGAGTTATAGGCCAGGCCCGCCGACCAGCCGAGTTGCACGGCCTCGTCGCAGTACCGATCGGCGGCCTCCAATTC
>RFHQ01000113.1 GCA_003695765.1 Gammaproteobacteria bacterium | reverse complement strand
GCGGCTTCGGCGACCGCGCGCCAGGCGGCCAGCTTGGCGCTGAAATCCATCGCGGCCATCGCCGGGCTGGTCGAAGGCAGGCGGTAATGCCGCAGGTACGGTGACTGCAGCGCCACGTCTGGCAGGATCCGCCGGCGGTAGAGCCTGGCGGCGAGCCCGCCGTTGAAGAACACGACCCGGATGCTGCGATGCCGGCGCAGGAAGCCGGGGAGGTCGTTGGTGCGGGCGTCGGCGAGGCGGATCGCCGAGTCGAGGCTGCCGCTGCGCTCGCATTCGGCCAGCACATCCCAGACCGCGATGCCGCGGGACTCGAGGATCCGCCGGCGCTCCGCATAGGCCAGTTCCGGCCCCGCGCCGAACAGCTCACCCATGATCGGCCAGAAGGCGTTGCGAGGCAGGCCGTAGTACTGCCCCGCCGCCAGCGAAGCCTCGCTGGGCATGGAGCCGAGCACCAGCACCCGCGGCTGTCGGCCGATGATCGGGGGGAAGCCGCGGATGCGCGGCATGCTGCTATTCGTAGCGCAGCGCGTCGATCGGATTCAGCCGCGCCGCCTTGCGCGCCGGCCACAGGCCGAAGAACAGGCCGACGCCGGCGCTGAAAGCGAAGGCGATCGCGATCGCGGCCGGCGAAATGATGGTCATCCAGCCGGCCAGCCGGCTGATCGCCTGCGAGATCGCGATGCCCAGCAGGATGCCGACACTGCCGCCGAGCAGGCAGAGCACCAGCGCTTCGACGAGGAACTGCAGCATGATGTTCATGCGCGTCGCACCCAGTGCCTTGCGAATCCCCACTTCGCGTGTGCGTTCGGTGACCGTGACCAGCATGATGTTCATGATGCCGATGCCCCCGACGATGAGGCTGATGCTGGCGATGCCGGCCAGCAGGAAGGCGAAGATGTTCGTCGCCGCCGCACGCACGTTGAAGAATTGCCTCGGATCGGCGATCGAAAAGTCATTGTCCTTGCCGGGCAGAATCTTGTGCTCGCGGCGCATGATGCGCTCGACATCGATGATCGCTGCTGCCGGTTCCACGCCGGGCGCGACCTGCACGTTGATCCGGTCCAGCTCGTCGTCGCCGAATACTCGGAAGCGGGCCGTGTCCAGCGGGATCCAGATCTGCTCGTCGACGTTCCGCCAGCCGACCTGGCCGACTTCGTCGAGTATGCCGACCACGTCGAAGGCAATGTTCTGCAGGTAGATCGTTTCCCCGAGCAGGCCATCGGCGGTGGTGTCCAGCTTGGCCGGCACGCCATGCCCGACGACCGCGACGCGCCGGCGAGCGGCATTGTCGGCGCGGCTGAAGACCTGGCCGGCGAACAGTCGGTAACGGTTGACCTCCTGAAAGTTCGGCGTCGTGCCGACGACCAGCAGGTTCTGATTCCGGTTGCCGAGTTTCACCTGCAGGCGCCCGGATTTCTCGGCGACGACTGCGGCGACTGTCTCCGCGTCGCGGGCGATCGCCTGCGCATCGTCGATCGTCAATGTGCCGGCATCGCGTGCCACGCCGTGCCGGAACATGCCGCCGCTGCTGACGGACAGGATATTCGCGCCGAGGGCTTCGATCTGTTCGTCGATGGCCTTCTGCGCGCCGCTGCCAAGCGCGACCATCGTGATCACCGAGGCCACGCCGATGATGATCCCGAGCATCGTCAAAAAGCCGCGAAACAGGTTCGCGCGTATCGACTGCAACGCGACTGCGATCATTTCACCGAGCAGCATCGCCAGTTCTCCTCATTCGCTTCTTGCGGGGCGGCGGCGCCCGCCGCCACCGTCGCGGCTGGCCCCGCCGTTGCCGCCACTCGCGCCACGGCGCCGCTCGCCGCCGCTCATGCCGGGCATGCCGGTGAATCGGCGCATCGCGTCCTGCAAGCGCCGCTGGCTCTGCACCAGGCCGGAGCTGGGCAGCAGGATCACGGTATCACCGGGCTTCAGGCCCTGCACGACCTCACTGTAGTCGAGATCGGTCAGGCCGGTCTCCACGTTGACCGGTTCGATGCGCTCGCCGCGTTGCACGAACACCCAGTAGCGGTTGGCGTAACGATAACGGTCCTTGCCGCTCCCGTCGTTCTGCGCCCCCGGCAGGGGCCGCTCCTCGAGCGCGCGCCGCACGGCCTCGGCGGTCATGCCGACCAGCGACGCGGCGATCGGTATGTCGCGTTGCGTGCGCAGCGCCGCCGTCGGTACCGCCGGCACGCCGCGGCGCTCGGCGACGAGGATCTCGACATCGGCATTCATGCCGGGGCGCAGCAAGCCGCTGGCGTTGTCCAGCACCATCAGCACCGAGAAGGTCGTGACGGTCTGCTCGGCCTGTGCCTGAGGCTCGACTTTCAGCACCTCGCCAGTGAAGGGCTGGTTCGGGAAGGCCGTGACCGTCACCGTGACCGGCTGGCCCGGATGGATCTTGCCGATATCGGTCTCGTTGACCAGCGCCTTGACCTGCACGGAACTGAGGTCGGCCATTTTCAGCAGCAGCGTGCCGCCGCCGACGTCCATCGTCGGCGACGAGATCACCTGCCCCTTCTCGACCAGCTTCTCGATGATCGTCCCGGTGATCGGCGCCTTGACGTCGGCATCTTCCAGCGCAATGCGTGCGTTCTCGACTTCGACCCTGGCGCTGACGACTTCGGCCTTGGCATTGGCCAGTTCCAGCACCGTCTGCTCGTAGTCCACTTCGTTGATCGTCCGCGACTTCAGCAGCGACTGCGCGCGCTTCTGCTGAGCCTCGGCGATGTTGCGCCGCGCGATCGCTGCCTCCAGGCGCGCTTCCGCCTGCGCGAGCTGGTTGCGCGGCACGCGCTTGTCGATCTGTGCCAGCAGTGTGCCTGCCTCGACCACGTCGCCGGTCTCCACCGGCAACTTCAGGATCTCGCCCGAGGCCTTGGACTTCACTTCGACCGTCAGAAAGGGTTCGATGACGCCCGCAGCTTCCACGACGACGACGATGTCGCGTTTTTCGACTTCGCCGGTTCGGAAGACCGGCTTTTCCGGCGGGCGTTCGCAGGCGGCCAGCAGGCCACCGGCCACGAGCATCATCAATGCGAGTCGTTTCACTATGGCTCTGTCCCCGGCTGTGTGCCTGTGTCGGATTCGATGCGGCCGTCGAGCATGCGCACGATGCGCCCGGCGTGCTCGCCGATGCGGCGGTCGTGGGTGACCAGCACGATCGTGTGACCGGTACCGTGCAGACGCTCGAACAACGCCATGATTTCCTCGGCCGTGTTCGAATCGAGATTGCCCGTGGGCTCGTCGGCCAGCAGGATGCTGGGGCGGGTCACGAGCGCCCGCGCTACGGCGACGCGCTGCCGCTGGCCGCCGGACAGCTCGCTGGGCCGGTGCAGGGCGCGGTCCGCCAGCCCGACCTGCTCCAGCGCCGCCGCGGCGCGTTGCCGGCGCTCCCGTCGCGGGACGCCTGCGTAGATCAGTGGCACCTCGACATTGTGCAGCGCGGTGGCCCGCTGCAACAGGTTGAATGTCTGGAAAACGAAACCGATTTCGCGGTTGCGGATGTGCGCCAGTTCGCTGTCGCGCAGCTGGGACACCAGTTGGCCGTTGAGCCAGTAGTCACCGCTATCGGGCTTGTCCAGGCAGCCGATCACGTTCATCAGCGTCGATTTGCCGGAACCGGAAGGCCCCATGATCGCGACGTACTCGCCGCGCGAAACATCCAGGCTGACGCCGTCGAGTGCATTGATCACCGCATCGCCCATGCTGTACCGGCGATGCAGGTCGCGGGTGCGAATGACCGGCTCGGTGTTCCTGTCGATGCTGGCGGCTGCGACGCTCATGCGCTGTGTCGTCTCGGCTGTGTTCTGCGGCCGGTCCGGATCACGGCCGGTGTGGGCCGGTACCGCTATTCTAGCGGTCGTGGACCGCCGCGGCGGGCCGCGTTGGTAACAGTTTGTAACAGCCGGCCGGCATTCAGCGGCGCCGCCAGCGGTGCCAGGCGCCGGCCAGTTTCAGCAGCGCGCCGGGCAGGTGGTGCCGCTGCCATTCGCCAGCGGCATGGCGATTGGCTTCCGCCAGCGTCGGGTAGCTGTGGATCGTGTTCAGCAATTTGCGCAGCCCCAGCCGGTGACGCATCGCCAGCACGTATTCCGCGATCAGTTCGCCGGCATGCGGGCCAACGATGGTCACGCCGAGCAGTCGGTCGGAGCCCGCCTTCGTCACCAGCTTGACGAAACCGCGCGCGTCGCCGTCGGCAATGGCCCGGTCGAGCTCATCGATACCGTAACGGGTCACTTCGCAGGCGATGCCCTGCTCGCGCGCCTCGGCTTCGGTCAGGCCGACGCGCGCGAGTTCCGGGTCGGTGAACGTGACCCAGGGAAGCACCGAGTAGTCGACGCGGAATCTCTTCAGGCTGCCGAACAGCGCGTTCATCGCGCAATACCAGGCCTGGTGGCCGGCCGCGTGCGTCAGCTGGTATGGCCCGGTGACATCGCCGCAGGCGAATGCGCTGGGGCAGGTCGTGCGCAGGAAGGAATCGACCTTGATCCGCCCATCCGCGTGCAGCTCGATGCCGGCGTTTTCGAGGCCAAGGCCTGCGGTGTTCGGCCTGCGGCCGACGGCAACGAGCACCTGATCGAAGGACAGGCTGTCCCGGCCGGTTTCGCTTTCCAGTTCCACGCGCCCGCCGCTCCCGTCCCGGTGGAAGGCAATTGCCCGTTGACCGGTGAGCACGCGCACGCCATCGGCGCCGAGGCTGCCGGCGACCAGGCGGGCGGCTTCCTCGTCCTCGCGCAACAGCAGGCGCGGCAGCATTTCGACCAGCGTGACCTCGCTGCCGAGCCGGGCAAAGGCTTGTGCCAGTTCGCAGCCGACCGGGCCACCGCCGAGGACCAGCAAGCGGGCCGGCAGTTCGCGCAGCTTCCACAGGTTGTCCGAAGTCAGGCAGTGCAGTCCATCGAGGCCGGGAATCGGTGGCATCGCCGGCACTGCGCCGGTCGCGACGACCAGTGCGCGGGCCGTCAGCGTCCGCTCGTCGACGGCGACGGTCCACGGGGACGTGATCTGCGCATCGCCGGCGATGCAATCGACGCCCAGCGCCGTGTAGCGCTCGACCGAGTCATGCGGCTCGACGCGGCGGATCACCTGCTGCACGCGCTCCATGACCGCGGCGAAGTCGACCTTCGGCGGCGGGGCCTCGAGGCCGAATTCGGCGGCGCGGCGGATCGTGGCCGCGACCGCGGCCGCGCGCAGCAGGGCCTTGCTCGGCACGCAGCCGGTGTTCAGGCAGTCACCGCCCATGCGCTCCCGCTCGATCAGGCAGACCTTCGCGCCCGAGGCCGCAGCCACGTAGGCGGCGACCAGTCCGGCGGAACCTGCACCGATGACGGCGAGGTTGTAGTCGAAGCGCTCAGGACGACGGTTGCTTGCGGACATTGCGCGCGATCTCCAGGCTCTTCTTCGCCAGCAGCGGAAACAGGCCGAGCAGGACGAAGGAGCCAATCAGCGCCGGCGAAAGGATATCGCCGGCCTCTTCGATCTGGCCGAGCTGCGTGCCGGCGTTCACGTAGACCAGCGTGCCCGGCAGCATGCCGAGCTGGCTGACCCAGTAGAAGGTCCAGCTGCGCAGGCGTGTCAGCCCCATGACGAGGTTGATGACGAAGAATGGAAAAAGCGGCACCAGGCGCAGCGAAAACAGGTAGTAGCCGCCTTCGCGCGTGACTCCGGCATTGATCTTGTCGGTGGCCCAGGCGAAACGCCGTTCCACCCAGTCCCGCAGCAGAAAGCGGGCCAGCAGGAAGGCCAGCGTCGCGCCGACGCTGCTGGCAAAGGAGACCAGCAGCGTGCCCTTGAGCAGGCCGAAGACCGCGCCGGCTGCCAGCGTCATGACCGCCGCCCCCGGGATACTGAGCGCGGTCACCGCGACGTACAGCAGAAAGAAGCCCGCGGCCGCGGACAGTTCGTTGGCGGTTACGAAGGCCTGCAGGGCCGCGTGTTCGGCGCGCAGTGCGTCCAGCGAGAGGTAGCGCCCCAGGTCCAGCCAGAAGAACAGGCCGATGGCGATCGCGATCAGCGCGGCAAGAATCAGCCTGGCTTTGCTGGGCATGACCGGTGTTTCCATTGCCGGTCGGCGCCGGCACCGCTGCGATTGGACCGCGCCGCAAGCCAGCAGTTCAAGCCGATGTCGTGCGCGTGGCCGGTCAGCGGGGTAGCATAGTGTCTCCGCGCCCCGGAGACCGTTGCCGCCATGTACGACTGCCGACGTTTCTATATCGATGGCCGCTGGCTCGAGCCCGACGACGCCGAACCCTTCCCGGTGATCGACCCGGCGACGGAAATGCCGATCGGCGAGATCTCGCTGGGCAATGCCCGCCATGTCGACGCAGCCGTGGCCGCAGCCCGGCAGGCCTTCTCCGGCTGGGCCGATAGTCCCATCGCCGACCGCCGCGCGCTGTTCGGCCGCTTCATCGAGATCTACCGGCGCCGCTACGAGGAGATGGCCCGGGCGATATCCGACGAGATGGGTGCGCCCATCGGCCTGGCACGGGGTTCGCAGGCGCGCCTCGGTATCGGCCACATGCAGACCGCGATGGAGTTGCTGGAGCGTTTCGCATTCGAGGAAGAACTGGACGGCAACTGCCTGCGGTACGAGCCCATCGGCGTCTGCGGCCTGATCACGCCGTGGAACTGGCCGGTCAACCAGATCGCCTGCAAGGTGGCGCCGGCGCTCGCCGCCGGCTGCACGATGGTGCTGAAGCCCAGCGAGATCGCGCCGCTCAGTGGCTACCTGTTCGCCGAGATCCTGGACGAGGCCGGCGTCCCGCCGGGCGTGTTCAACCTGGTGAACGGCGACGGACCCGGCGTCGGCGCCCCGATGGCCGCCCATCCGGATGTCGACATGGTGTCGTTCACCGGCTCGACACGGGCCGGAATCGCGGTGGCCAAGGCCGCGGCCGACACGGTGAAACGGGTGTCGCAGGAACTCGGCGGCAAGTCTCCGAACATCATCCTCGACGACGAAGTATTGCCGCGGGCCGTCGAGCACGGCATGGCCGAGCTATTGTGCAACAGTGGCCAGTCCTGCAATGCGCCGACGCGGATGCTGGTGCCCAGAGCGATGCAGCAACAGGTCGCCGCGCTTGCGCGGGCGGCGGCGGAAGCGGCCGTCGTCGGCGATCCGAAAGACGAGCGGACGACGATGGGCCCGGTCGTCAGCCAGGCACAGTTCGACAAGATCCAGGCGCTGATCCAGGCCGGCATCGATGAGGGCGCGACGCTGATCTGCGGTGGCCCGGGCAAGCCCGAGGGCCTGGAACGGGGCTATTACCTTCGGCCGACGGTGTTCGCCGACGTGCGCAACGACATGCGCATCGCGCGCGAGGAAATCTTCGGGCCGGTGCTGGCGATCATTCCCTTCGACAGTGAAGCCGAGGCGATCGAGATCGCCAACGACACGCCCTACGGGCTGGCTGCCTATGTGTCCGGCAGCGATCCGGCGCAGGTGCGCCGGGTCGCGGAACGCCTGCGCGCCGGCATGATTCATTGCAATGGCGCGGAGATGACCCTGACCGCCCCGTTCGGCGGTTACAAGCAGTCGGGCAACGGCCGGGAATGGGGCCGGGCCGGCCTCGAGGAATTCCTCGAGCGCAAGATCATCCTCGGGCGCTAGGCGCTGTCCGCCGCCGTCTCCGGTTGCCCGGCCGACGCCGCCGGGTCGCCCGGCATCAGCGGGACCGGGTCCAGCACCCAGCCCTTCTGCCGGCGCCGCGCGGGGCAAGGGATTGCATAGGCCACGCGCTTGCGGTTGCGCTCCACGGCATCGACATCGATTCGCCAGCCGCGCGCTTCCCATTCCTTGAGGCGCCGCCGGTAGGCGGCGATCGGCTCGTCGGCCCCGACGAAGAATTCGTGGTGATTGTCCTCCGGCGTCTCCACCGGCCGCAGGTCCAGCAGCACGTCGCGGTCCTGCGTGGCGACGACCTCGTTGCGGTACATCACGCGCTCGTCGTCGGCCGGATCGGTCAGGAAATTGCGCAGATTCACGAGGTACAGGTGCGTGTGACTGGCATCGATCGGCGTCTCGTACAGGTACTGATGGATGTGCATCTCCGGCGTAGGGTGGATGAAGGTCCAGACGCTGGAGACGCCTTCGTGCCCGGTGCCTGCCTCGATCACCGCGGGCTCGTCGCGCCCGGAGGCGGCGCGCATCTTCTCTTCGGCCAGCGCTGGAGCCAGGCGGCAGGCCCAGAAACCGGTCCCCCATTCGGAATGTTCGAGCTTCGGCGCCGGCATGCGGTAATCGGGGTTTTCACCGGAGAAACCATGCGTCGGGTGCACATACTCGTTGTGCGCCGGATCGATGCCGTTCTCGATCGAGCGGCGATAGTCGAAATCCCACTCGAAGTCCTGGATCGTCGCGGCCCAGCCGGGCAGCGGCCCGTCCGGGCCGTATTCCGCGATCGGCATGATCGGTGGCCGCTCTGCCTCCGGCAGGTCACCGAGAAACGCAAAGACCAGGCCGTAACGTTCGTCGGTGGGGTAGGCGTCGACCCGCGTGCGTGCCGGGATCTTCGCGTCCGGACCCAGCGACGGGATCCGCCGGCAATGGCCGTCGCCGTCGAACTGCCAGCCGTGGTAGGGACACTCGATGCAGCGGCCCTTCACCTTGCCGCCGGCCAGTGAACCACCGCGGTGGGTGCAGGTATTGGCCAGGACACGGGCCACGCCGTCCGCGTCACGGAACAGCACGAAATCCTGGCCGAGCATGCGCCGCTTCAGCGGAGTCTCGGTGAATTCCTCGGCGCGGCCGGCGACATACCAGAAGTTGATGAACATGGCTCAGTACTCCCGCATCGGATCGCGGGCGCGGCGCTGTGCTCGCCCGCGGGCCGGGCGTGGCATCGCCCGGGGCTGAAAAAGACGGGGCCGGCTCCTGGGCCGGCCCTCGTTCTGATGGTGCGATCCCTGCGCCGGGTCGAACCGATCACCCCTAAGCGTTGCGGAAAAGCAACAAATTGCGATTCCTGATGCCTCGGAGTGTAGCAGTCCAGCGACGCCGGCGTCGGTTCCGTCGGCCGGAATCGCACGCATCACCAACTGGCGGTCAGTGCCCGCCACCTTGCTGGTCCGCGAGACGCTTCACGTGGGCCGGCGTGCGGAAGGCCACGACGGCGGCCACCACCATCGCGCCGGTGATCAGCGCGAGCGGCAGCACGAAATCGCCGGGCCGCATCCAGAAGTCCGTGATCACGCCCCAGCGTTCCAGGATCTCCCAGCTGCTGTAGGCGATGATCGCGGTCGGGATCGCGTAACGGATCGCCGTGGTCACCTTCCAGAAGCGGATCAGTCGCTGGATCAGGTAAATCGCCCACGCGGTGTTGGCGAAGAACAGGCCGTAGGTGACCGGGTGTCGTTCACCGAGAATATTCTCGTCATAGATGAACAACAGCGCCAGGTAACAGAACCAGAGCACGTAGATCGTCTCCAGGCAGGTGATCGCCGCGAAATTGCGCGGAAATCTCGGCGTCGGCTTGCCGGTGCTGAGCTTCAACCGGCGCTGGAACCAGTGGAAGAAGTTGCACTTGGTTTCCTTGTTCAGGATGAAGTAGACCAGTGTCGCGCCGAGCAGTCCGACCGAAGACATCATGACCAGATATTCATTCTTGGTCTTGACGATGCCGGTCACCGGATCGACCAGGTCGGGCACGTTGAGGAAATCGCCCGCCCAGACGAAGGAGAACTCGACCCAGCCGGTCCACAAGCAGGTGCCGGCCCAGAAACCGAGCCAGGTGCCGGCGACTTCCTTGTCCTGCTGGCGCATGCCGATGAACAGCAGCACGGCGCCGAACAGGCCGAGCAGCGCCGCGGCCTGTAATACGTGCTCGTGGCCGAGCAGAGCCTCCATCAGGGTCATCTGCGTATGCCCCAGCCCCTGCACGACGAAGACCAGTGCGAAGGCCAGCAGACCGATGAACGGCGGTCGGTAGAACAGGCGTTTCAGGTTTTCCATGG
>RFHQ01000112.1 GCA_003695765.1 Gammaproteobacteria bacterium | reverse complement strand
TCGAGAAACTCGTAGGGCAGCTGCGCCCAGCGGGCTGTCATGAAATCGACGGTCTCGACCGCGCGCAGCGCGACCACGTAGTCGTATTGCCGGCCGTCGCCCATGACGCCGACCGACTTGACCGGCAGGAAGACGGCGAAGGCCTGGCTGGTCTTGTCATAGAGCCCGGCGACGCGCAGTTCGTCGATGAAGATCGCGTCCGCGCGGCGCAGCAGGTCGGCGTATTCCTTGCGCACCTCGCCGAGTATCCGCACGCCGAGACCGGGCCCCGGGAAGGGGTGGCGGTAGACCATCTCGCGCGGCAGTCCCAGCGCCAGGCCGATGCGCCGGACTTCGTCCTTGAACAGATCACGCAGCGGTTCGATCAGCTTCAGGTTCATCTCTTCCGGCAGGCCGCCGACATTGTGGTGCGACTTGATGACCTGTGCTTTGCCGGTGTGCGCGCCGGCCGATTCGATCACGTCCGGGTAGATCGTGCCCTGCGCCAGCCAGCGGATGTCCGGCAGCTTGCCGGCCTCCTCCTCGAAGATCTCAATGAACAGCCGCCCGATGATCTTGCGCTTTTCCTCCGGGTCGACCACGCCGGCCAGCGCCGCGAGGAAGCGCTCCTCGGCATCGACGCGGATCACGTTGACGCCGAGATGCTCGGCGAAGACTTCCATCACCTGGTCGCCCTCGTCCAGGCGCAACAGGCCATGATCGACGAACACGCAGACGAGCTGGTCGCCCAGCGCCTCGTGCAGCAGCGCGGCCACCACCGAGGAGTCCACGCCTCCGGACAGGCCCAGCAGCACGCGGTCGCTGCCGACCTCCTCGCGAATGCGGCGGATGTCACGGGCGACGATGTTGCCGGGATTCCAGGTCGACGGGCAGCCGCAGATCTCATGTACGAAGCGTTCTATGATCCGCTGTCCCTGGTTCGTGTGCGTGACCTCGGGATGGAACTGCAGGCCATAGAAACGGCGCTGCTCGTCGGCCATGCCGGCCAGAGGGGCGTTGTCGCTGCTGGCGATGGCCTCGAAGGCCGGCGGCAATTCCTCGACCCGGTCACCGTGGCTCATCCAGACGTGCAGCGCCGGACGGCCGTCGCCGAGATGGGTGTCGAACAGGCCGCCGAGCAGACGGCTGTCCGCGGTCGGCGTCACCAGTGCATAGCCGAATTCGCGGTGGCTCGACGGCACCACGCGGCCGCCGAGTTGCGCGGCCATCGTCTGCATGCCGTAGCAGATGCCGAGCACCGGCACGCCGAGTTCGAAGACGAGCTCGGGGGCCCGCGGCGGTTCACCGCCAACCACCGATTCCGGCCCGCCGGACAGGATGATGCCGTTCGGTGCAAAATCGCGCAGCGCCTGATCGTCGCTGTCCCAAGGCAGAATCTCGCTGTAGACACCGGCTTCACGGACACGCCGCGCGATCAGCTGCGTGTACTGCGAGCCGAAATCCAGAATCAGGATGCGATGGGCGGCCACCTCGTCCGTGTTCACGGGCGGGTCCGCCGGGCGGGCGCTCATCGAGCCTTCAGACCTCGCTGCGGTAGTTGGGCGGTTCCTTCGTGATCGTCACATCGTGCACATGGCTCTCGCGCATGCCGGCCGAGGTAATGCGCACGAAGCCGGGCCGGGTCCGCATTTCGTCGATGCTCTCGCAGCCTGTGTAACCCATTGCCGCGCGCACGCCGCCGACGAGCTGGTGGACGATCGCGCTCAGTGCCCCCTTGTAGGGCACCCGCCCCTCGATGCCCTCGGGCACCAGCTTTTCGAGTTGCTCGGCCGAGTCCTGGAAGTAGCGGTCCGATGAACCATGCTGCTGGGCCATCGCGCCGACCGAGCCCATGCCGCGGTAGGACTTGTACGAACGCCCCTGGTACAGCTCGACTTCGCCCGGCGATTCCTCGGTGCCGGCGAACAGGCCCCCGATCATGACGCAATAGGCGCCGGCGACCAGGGCCTTGGCGATGTCGCCGGAATAGCGAATGCCGCCATCGGCGATGACCGGCACGTCGTCCTTCGCCAGTTCGGCCGCGACGTTCGCAACCGCGGTGATCTGCGGCACGCCGACGCCGGCGACCACGCGGGTGGTGCAGATCGAACCCGGGCCGATGCCGACCTTGACGCCGTCGGCACCGGCCTCGACCAGCGCCCGCGCGCCCTCGGCGCTGATGATGTTGCCGCCGACGACCGGCAGGTCCGGCCAGGCCTGCTTGATCTGCCGCACCCGTTCGAGCACTCCGCGGGAATGGCCATGCGCCGTATCGACGACCAGCAGGTCGACGCCGGCCTCGACCAGTGCAATGACCCGCTCGTCGGTGTCGGCGCCGGTGCCGACCGCCGCGCCGACGCGCAAGGCGCCGAGCGAGTCCTTGCAGGCCAGCGGGTAGTCGGTGGCTTTCTGGAAGTCCTTGGCCGTGATCAGGCCCCGCAGTTCGAACCGGTCATTCACGACCAGCACCTTCTCGATACGGTGCTTGTGCAGCAGCGCCAGCACTTCTTCCTTGTCCGCGCCCTCGCGCACCGTGACCAGCTTTTCCTTCGGCGTCATCACCGACGAGACCGGCGCATCGAGCTGAGTTTCGAAGCGCAGGTCCCGGTGCGTGACGATGCCGACCGTTTCGCCGCGGTCCACGACCGGCACGCCGGAGATGTTGTTGGCCCGCGTGAGTTCCAGAACCTCGCGGATCGTCATGTCCGGCGGCACGGTGATCGGGTTGCTGACGATGCCGCTCTCGAATTTCTTGACCATCGTGACCTGGCGGGCCTGCTCCGCCGGGCTCATGTTCTTGTGGATGATGCCGATGCCGCCTTCCTGGGCCAGCGCGATCGCCAGCCGCGCCTCGGTGACCGTGTCCATCGCCGCCGACAGGATCGGGATGTTCAGCTCGATGCCCCGGGCGACGCGGGTTCGCAGCTCGACTTCGCGGGGCAGGACCTCGGAATAGGCGGGCTGCAGCAGGACGTCGTCGAAAGTCAGGGCTTCCTGAATTATGCGCATGCGGGCCACCTGAACTCGGCCGGGTAAAACCAGCAATGGTACGCTCCGCCTTCCGGTGCGTAAACTAGGGCCATGCGCGAACCCGCTGCCGACACGCCGGTCCTGAGTGTCTCCGAGCTGAACCGGGCTGCCCGCGAACTGCTGGAAGACGGCTTCCCGATGCTCTGGGTCTGCGGGGAGATCTCGAACTTCCTGCATCACCGCTCCGGACACATGTACTTCGACCTGAAGGACGAGCGCGCTCAGGTCCGCTGCGCCATGTTCCGTAACGCCAACCGGCGGCTCGAGTTTCGCCCCGAAGACGGCATGCAGGTCCTGCTCTATGGGCGGGTCACGCTGTACGAGCCCCGTGGCAGTTTCCAGCTGGTGGCCGAAGCCCTGCAGCCGGCCGGCGAGGGTCTGCTGCGCCAGCGCTTCGAGGCGCTGAAGGCGAAACTCGCGGCCGAAGGCCTGTTCGCCACGGAACATCACCGGCCGCTGCCGTCCCTGCCGCGGCGCATCGGCGTGATCACGTCGCCGACCGGCGCGGCCGTGCGCGATATCCTGAAAGTCCTGCGCCGCCGCTTTCCCGTCGTGCCCGTCGTGATCTATCCGGCGCTGGTGCAGGGCGAGCAGGCGCCGGCCGACATCGTCCGGGCGCTCGAGACCGCGGCCCGGCGCCGCGACTGCGATGTCCTGATCCTCGGCCGCGGCGGCGGCTCGCTGGAGGATCTCTGGGCCTTCAACGACGAGGCCGTGGTGCGCGCCGTGCACAGCTGCCCGGTGCCGGTGGTCTCGGCCGTCGGCCACGAAAGCGACGTGACGCTGACCGACTTCGTCGCCGACCTGCGCGCACCGACGCCGTCGGCCGCGGCCGAGCTCGTCGTGCCGGACGCCCGCGACTGGTTACGGCGCCTCGCGGGACTCAGGGACCGCGCCAGCCGGGGGCTGTTCCGGCAGCTGCGTGCCGAGCGGCGCGTCCTGGGCCAGCTGCTGGCGCGATTGCAACGCTGCGAGCCGGGCGCAGTGCTGCGGCAGCACGAACAGCGGCTCGACGAGCTGGTCCTGCGCCTGCAGCGCGGCATCCAGCAGCGGCTGACCGAATGCCGCCGTCACGGCGACAGCCTGCGCGCCCGGCTGCGCCAGGCGGCGCCGCTCGCGCGCCTGCGCCGGGATGAACAGGCGCTCGCGAACCTGCGGCTGCGCCTGGCGGCAGCAACCCGCCAGCGGCTGGCGCAGGCAGCCCACCGCCTCGCGGGGCTGGCCGCCGGCCTGCAGGCCGTCAGTCCGCTGGCAACGCTGGAGCGCGGTTATGCGCTGGTCCAGGATCCGGCCAGCGGCCGGGTGCTGCGCGATGCCGCCGAACTGTCGCCGGGACAGGAAATCAGCGCACGGCTCGCGCGCGGCAGCTTCCGTGCGCGGGTGACCGATATCTCAAAGGGCTGAACAGCGGGCGTTCAATGCCTGCCAGTCCCCGGCGAAGAACTCGCAGACCACCGGCCGGAACCGGTCCATGTCGACCAGGAAGGAGTCGTGCCCCTGGATCGACGGCAGCTCGACCAGGTTCACGCGCCGGCCCACCGCCTCGAAGGCCTCGGCCAGCTCCCGCTGCTGGCGGACCGGGAACAGGAAGTCGCTGGCGACCCCGATCACCAGCACCCGCTCGGCCCGGACCTTCGCCAGAGCGGCCTCGATGGAGCCGCCATGGTCGGCGAGGTCGAACAGGTCCGACGCACGCGACAGGTACAGGTAACAGTTGGCATCGAACTGGCCGGTGAATTTCTGCGCGTGGTGCTCCAGGTAGGCTTCGACCTCGAAGTCCGGCCCGAAGGCATCGCCGGACTGGCGCTCGGCTGCGACGCGCTCCCGGCCGAACCGCTGTTCCCATTCTTCGCCGGAACGATAGGTGATCATCCCCAGCTTGCGCGCCAGCCGCATGCCGGTGATCGGCCCGGCATCCAGCGGGTAGTTGCCGTCCTGCCAAGCCGGATCCTTGCGGATCATCTCCCGCTGCAGCGAACGCAGCGCCGTGGCCAGTGTCGTCGAACGCGCGGCGCAGGAGATCAGCACCAGGCTGCGTGCCAGCTCCGGGTACATGACCGCGAAAGCCAACGTGGTCATGCCGCCCATCGAAGGCCCGACGACGGAATACAGCGTGCGGATCCCCAGCGATTCGACCAGCGCCTTGCCGGCCGCGGCGATGTCTTCGAGGTTCAGCACCGGAAAGCGCAGCCGGTAGGGCTCGCCGGTGGCCGGATCGATCGAGGCCGGCCCGGTGGAGCCATAGCAGCTGCCGAGCGAGTTCATGCAGATGACGAAATAGCGGCGTGTGTCGATCGGCCTCGACGGCCCGACCATCTGTTCCCACCAGCCGGGGGCCGGATCGGCCGGCGACGAGGCCGCATGCGCCGACGGCGACATGCCGGTGAAGATCAGCACCGCGTTGTCCCGGGCCGCGTTCAGCTCGCCCCAGGTCTCGTAGGCGATCACCGGAGATTCGAGGCTGCCGCCCTGGCGCATCTCGAAGCGCCCGGGGAGGGTCAGGTATTGGCGCGCTCCACTCATGCCAGCCACTCGCATTGCCTCTGGCCAGAGTATCCTGCAGCCGGCGGGCGGGCGCGCGACGGATTCGTTATATGCTTATCCTGCGCGGTTAGCAGAGTCGCTCAGCGGCGCCGGGCATGGCGGCGCAGGCGCCGGCGGCGACGTTGCTGCCTCGGCGTCAGCCGATTGCGCCGCCCCGCGTAGGGATTCTCGCCGCTGCGCAGTTCCAGCCGCAGTGGCGTGCCGCGCAGGCGGAAGGCCTTGCGAAAACAGTTCACGAGATATCGCCGGTAACTCGCGGGCAGCCGCTCGACCTGGTTGCCGTGAATCACGATCAGCGGCGGGCAACGGCCGCCCTGGTGCGCATAGCTGAGCCTGGGTCGCGAGCGGCGTGCCACCGGCGGCGGCTGTGCCTGCACGGCTGCCTGCAGCACGTCGTTCAGCGCCGGCGTCGGCAGTTCGCTGCGGGCCGCTTCCGCCGCGCGCGCCGCGCTGTCCAGCAGCGGCAAGATGTTGCTGCCATGCCGGGCCGAGACATAGTGCCGGTCGACGAAATCGAGGAAAGGCAGACGCCGGTCCAGCTCCCGTCGCAACGCTGCCCGGCGACTTTCCGACAGTCCATCCCACTTGTTCACGCCCAGGGCCAAGGCCCGGCCGCGTTCCAGGACCAGGCCGATCAGCGACAGGTCCTGCTCGGTGACGCCGTCGCGGGCGTCCAGCAGCAGGATCACGGCGTCGGACTGTTCCAGCGCCTGCAGGGATTTCAGGATGCTGAACTTCTCGATGGCCCCGGTCACCCGCGCCCGCCGGCGGATGCCGGCGGTATCGACCAGCGTGAAGTGCCGGCCATCCAGCGCCAGCGGCACCGCGATGCTGTCCCGGGTCGTGCCCGCCCGGTCCTGAGTCAGCAGGCGTTCTTCGCCGAGGTAGCGGTTGATCAGCGTCGACTTGCCGACGTTCGGCCGCCCGATCACGGCGATGCGCGTGCCCCCTTCCGCCGGCGCAGGCGGCGTACCCGGCTTGCCGGCCGGCAGCCCGGCGCTCAGGCGCTGCGCCAGCACCCCGAGGCCGCTGCCGCGCGTCGCCGAGATCGCGACCGCATCATCGAAGCCCAGCGCGTGAAACTCGGCCAGTGCCAGCGCGGCTTCCTGGCCTTCGGACTTGTTGACGGCCAGCAGGCAGGGCTTGCCGCTGCGGCGCAGGCGCCGTGCCACCTGCGCGTCGCCGGGCGTCAGGCCATCGCGGGCGTCGACCAGCAGCACGACGGCATCGGCCTCGGCGACGGCCAGTTCCACTTGCCGGTCGACCAGCGCATCCAGCTCGTCCGTGCCCCCGCCGAGGCCGCCGGTATCGATCAGGATCACGCCGCGCTCGCCGAACTGCGCGTAGGCGTAGAGCCGGTCGCGCGTCAGTCCCGGGTAGTCGGCGACCAGCGCATCACGGCTGCCGGTGAGGCGATTGAACAGAGTCGACTTGCCGACGTTCGGCCGGCCGACCAGCGCGATGACGGGCAGCATGGACACGCCACCTCAGCGCTTGCCACGTTCGCTGAAGGCATACAGCTTGCCGTCTTCCGATTGCGCGACGAGCAGCTCGCCGACGACCAGCGGCGCCAGCGCGATGCGCTTCGAACCGGCACGCATGCGCGCCTGCAACTCGCCGTTCGCCGCGTTGAACCAGTGCAGATAGCCTTCGAAATCGCCGACGACCACCGAATTCTTCCAGGCCGCCGGGCCACTGACGTCGCGGTTCAGCAGGGTCGCGATGCGCCAGGCCTCGCGCCCGTTGCGCCGGGACAGGGCAACGACCTCGCTGGTCTCGGTGCTGACGTAGATATTGAGGAAATCGAGCGCAAACTCGTTGTAGCTAGACAGCTCCCGCGCCCACAGCACCTGGCCGGATTCCAGGGCCAGCAGCGCCACGCTGCCGTGGTAGCCGACGACGTAGACGTCCTCGCCGACGACCCGGATCGTGGCATTGATGTCGACCAGCCGGTCGACCTCGGTGCGGCCACGCGGCGGCGTCAGCAAGGTCTCCCACAACAGCGTGCCGTCGCTCATCTCATAGGCCGCGACCTTGCCGTTGTCGAAGCCCGCCAGCACGACGTTACCGGCGATGACCGGAGCGCCGGTGCCACGGACCGACAGCCGTGGCACGGACTGCTGCACGAACCAGGCTTCTGAGCCATCGTCCTGGCGCAGCGCCGTCAGCTTGCCGTCGACGCCGCGGACCAGCACGAGGCCGCCGCCGATCGCCGGTGCCGCGAGCACCTCGCTGGATACCCGGCCGACCCAGCGCCGCTTGCCGTCCGCGGCCCGCAGCGCGATCACCTCGCCGTTGCTCGAACCGGCCACGACCAGTTCGCCGTCGGTCGCCGGCCCGCCCGACAGCGGCAGGCGCGTCTTGGCCGCCCAGCGGCGCTTGCCGCTGCCCGCCTCGAAGGCGGCGACGCGGCCATCGTGGGCGGCCGCGTAGACCAGCGTGCCATCAGTCGCTGGCGACAGGCCCAGCCGCAGGTGTTCGCTGCCGTCGCCGACCCGGGCGCTCCAGGCCTTGCGCAGTTGCAGGCTGGGCTTGAACTTCAGCAGTTCGGCCGGCGGATCCTCTTCCTCGTCGCCGCCGAACAGCCCACAGCCGGACAGCAGCAGCGTGCCGCCCAGCAGCAGGACCAACGGCCAGCGGCGCGCGCGCGCGCTCATTCCGCCGGCGGCCCGGCCGGCGCCGGCTCGTCCGCGACCGGCGCCTCGTCCGCGCCGGACGGGGCAGCGGCGTTTTCCGGCTGCGGCAGGCCATCGCGCTTCGCCTGCACGAAGTTGCGATCGATCACGCCGGGCTCGACGGTGCTCAACGCGAGTTCGTATTGCTCGCGGGCCTCGGCGTAACGCGCCATGGCCGTGTAGATGTCGCCGCGCACCTCGTGGAAGCGGCTGGCGAAGGACGAGTTTTCGTCGACGTCGGACAGCGCCTGCAGGGCCGCCTCGTAGTCCTCGCCCTGCAGCAGCGCGCGCGCCAGCCGCAGACGGACCAGCGGCCGCAGCGCTTCATCGGGGCTCTCTTCGATCACGCGCCGCAGGTAAGCGGCCGCTTCGCCGGTCTCGTTGCGGTCCATATGCAGGCGGGCCAGCGCCAGCCGCGCAAGGTCGACATAGGGCGAATCCCCGTAGTCCGCTGCCAGCTCGGCCTGCAGTTCGGCGGCGCGCAGCGGGCGCCCGGCGCGGACTTCCTGCATCACCTGCTCATAGGCAGCCGACGCTTCGCTGCCGTGACGATCCTGGTAGTCCTGCCACCAGTTCCAGCCGAACAGGCCACCGAGCCCCAGCAACAGGCCCGCGAAGATGAACCCGCCGTTCTCGCGAAGCCACTGGCGCACGCGCTCGGCCTGCTGCTGATCTGTCAGTAGTTCGTCAGTCATCGTGTCTCGTTTCCTCCGCGCCGGTCCGCCTCGGCCAGGCAGCACAGCCTGCCCGCGACAACCGGCGTCATTCGCTGCCGCGTTGGAGCCGTTCGGCCAGCTGCTGCGCCAGCGCTTCCCAAGGCACGCGCCGCTGCGGCTCGGCGCTACGCAAAGGCTTCACCGTAACCGCCCGCTCAGCCAGTTCTTCCTCGCCCAGGATCAGCGCCAGTTCGGCCCCGCTTCGATCCGCGCGCCGCAGCCCTTTCTTCAGCCCGCCGCCGCCGCAATCCAGTTCCAAGCCGAGGCCGGGCAGCGCGTCCCGCAGGCCTTCGGCCAGGCCGAAGGCGGCCCGCGCCGCCGGCTCGCCGATCGCGATCAGGCACAGCGACGGCGAGGGCGGTGGCACCTCGCCCCCGCAGGCACGGTGCAGTTCCAGCAGGCGTTCCAGCCCCAGCGCCCAGCCGATCGCCGGCGTGGGCCGGCCGCCGAGCTGCTCGACCAGGCCATCATACCGCCCCCCGGCGCAAACCGTACCCTGGGCCCCGAGGCGGTCCGTGACCCACTCGAAGACCGTGCGCGTGTAGTAGTCGAGGCCGCGCACCAGCCGCGGGTTCAGCACTTGCGGGATGCCGGCTGCGTCGAGGAATTCGCGCAGCGCCGCGAAGTGCTCCGCCGACTCGCTGTCCAGGTAATCGGTGATCACCGGTGCGCCGGCAATCACCGCGGCCATCTCCGGATTCTTGCTGTCGAGGATCCGCAGCGGATTGCGCTCCAGCCGCTCGCGGCTGTCCGCATCGAGCGCCGCCCGGTGGTCGCTGAAATACTCGACCAGAACCTCGCGGTAGGCCCGGCGCGACGCCGGCGTGCCCAGGGAGTTCAGCTGCAGTTGGACCGATTCGATGCCCAGCCGCCCCCACAGGCGCGCGGTCATCGCGATCATCTCTGCGTCGATGTCCGGGCCCGGGTAGCCGAGCGCCTCGACATCGAACTGGTAGAACTGCCGGTAGCGGCCCTTCTGCGGCCGCTCGTAGCGAAACATCGGACCGGTGCACCAGACCTTCTGCTTCTGGTTGTGCAGCAGGCCGTGGCTGATACAGGCGCGGACGATGCCGGCCGTCGCTTCCGGCCTCAGCGTCAGCCCGAGGCCGTTGCGGTCCTCGAAACTGTACATCTCCTTGGCGACGATATCGGTGACTTCGCCGATCGAGCGGCGGAACAGTTCGGTGCGCTCGACCACTGGCACGCGCAGCTCCCGATAGCCGTAGCTACCGGCGATTTCTCGCAGCAGCTGCTCGAGAAATTGCCAATGGCCGCTGTCCGCCGGCAGTACGTCCGCCATGCCGCGGATCGGCTCGATTCGCCGCCCGCCGCTCATGGCCCGCCCTCCGCCGGGTCGATCGTCAGCCGCGCCACGCGCGCACCGCCGCGCCGAGCCGGCAGCGGCCAGGGTTCGCCCGCAACGCTGATCTCGACGGCCGGCGCATTGCCGAGCAGCAGGCTGAACGGCGGCTCGCCGCTGAGCCGGCGCCGCGTGCCACCACGCTGCAGGCCGAAGAGCAGGCGCCCGTTGCGATCGCTGATCTCGGTCCAGGAGTCTTCGGCGAAGGCCAGTTCCAGCGTCACCTCGGGGCGCCCGCTCGCCGCCGCTGGCGGCGCAGCGGCAGCGGTATCGGCCGCAGTCACCGGGGGCTCAACGGGCTCCGGCCCCGGCTCCGGCTCCGCCGGCTGGGCCGGAGCCGCCGTTGCCGGCGCCGCGCCGGCGGCGCTCCCGCTCGGGTTCCGGGGCAAGCCGCCGGACCGGGGCACGGGTATCGCCTTCGCCGGTGCCGGCGCCGAGATCGCCACCGGCGGCGGCCGCTCGCTGCCGAAGTCGCGCAGCACATACCAGGCCAAGCCGGCTGCCAGCAGCAGGCCGAACAAGCCCATGGCCCAAAAAGCGGGTTGGAGGTTCAACGCCGGACGCGCGCCGGCGCGGGCCGGTGGCGGCGGCGGTGGCGGCTCGCTGGCGACGGCCGCGAGCAGCTCCTCTTCCGGCAATGCCAGGTAGCGCGCGTAGGCCCGCAGGTGGCCGCGGACGAACACCGGCGCACCCAGTTCGGCGAAGCGCGATGCCTCGAGCGCGACGATCACGGCCTCGTCGAGATGCAGCGCGTCGGCGATCTGCTCGATCGCCAGGCCGCGGGCCTCGCGCGCGGCCTTCAGGCGTGCGCCGGCCGCGTCGTCCGGAACCCCGTCAGCCGGCATTGCGCTCCCGCTCCAGCAGCTGCGAGGTCTCGGCCGATTCCGGGAAGCGGCTCTTCAGCTCGGCGGCATAGCGGCTCGCTGCCTGGACATCGCCGAGCGCCTGCTCGATCTGCACGCCCAGCCACAGCGCGGCCGGGTTCGGCTCGCTGACCCCGAGGTAGCGTTCGAGGAAGGCCCGCGCCTGCAGATGATGCTCGCGCCGATAGGCCACGTCGGCGAGCTGCAGCAGCGCCTCCGCATAGCCGGGATTGCTGCGCAGCGCGAGGCGCAGATATTCCTCGGCCTTCGCCAGGTCGACGCGTTTGGCGCAGACGCCGGCATTGGCCAGCAGCGCCGCCTTGTCGGTGAAATGCACCGACAGCGGGATCGCGATCGCGCGGTCGAACTCGCGCAGCGCCTCCTGTTCCCGGCCACCGCTGCGACAGAGGTAGACCGCCAGCGCCTCGATCGCGTCCGGGTTCTTCGGCGACAGGCTGACACTGCGCCGGTACTGGCGCTCCGCTGCCTCGCGGTCACCCAGGCGCTCATAGACCATGGCCAGCGCCGTGTGCGCCTCGGCCAGCTTTGGATTCTGGTCGATCGCCTTTTCCAGCTTCGCCTGCGCCTCGGGCAGGTCGCCCTGCAGGAAGTAGCGGTAGCCGAGTTCGTAGTTGAGCCGGGCCGCTTCTTCGATCGACGGTTCCGGCAACTGCGTGCCGCTGCGCTCGGTGACGCAGCCACCCAGAAGGACCAGTCCGAGCGCCAGAGTCAGTTTCGCTTTCATGATCCGGTCTCCAGCGGCTTCGCGCCCAGCGGCGAGCGTACGAGATTCTGCACCCTGCCGGCCAGTTGGCCGCAGGCGGCGGCGATGTCGTCACCGCGAGTCTTGCGCGTGATCGTCATGATCCCGGCATCCAGCAGGACCTGCCGGAAGTCGTCGATCACCGGCTGCGAGCTGCGCCGGTAGCCGCTGCCGGGGAAGGGATTGAACGGAATCAGATTGACCTTCGCCGGCCGGTGGCGCAGGCGCCGGGCCAGCGCCCGCGCCTGCGCGAGGCTGTCGTTGACGCCCGCCAGCATCACGTATTCGAAGGTCACGTCCCGGATATTGGTCTTGTCCACGTAGTCCCAGCAGGCGGCGAGCAACTCGGCGATCGGGTGCCGCCGGTTGATCGGCACGAGCCGGTTGCGCAGCTCGTCGTCCGCCGCGTGCAGCGAGACCGCCAGCGCGACGCGGCTCTCCGCCGCCAGCCGCCGGATCTGCGGCACCAAGCCCGAGGTGCTGACGGTCACCCGCCGCCGCGACAGATTGAAGCCGAGGCTGTCGGTCAGCACGGCGGCCGCCTCGACGACCGCGCGGAAATTCGCCAGCGGTTCGCCCATGCCCATGAACACGACGTTCGTGACCGCCGCACCGCGATCGCGCGCCAGCTCGCGGCGCGCCAGCAGCACCTGGCCGATGATCTCCGCAGCGGACAGGTTGCGGTTGAAGCCCTGGTGGCCGGTTGCGCAGAAGCTGCAGTCCATCGCGCAGCCGACTTGTGAGGACACGCAGAGCGTGCCGCGGCCGGCCTCGGGAATGAACACCGTTTCCACGGCCTGCCCCCGCCCGGCATCGAGCAGCCACTTGACCACGCCGTCCGCAGCCCGCTCGCGGCTGCGCAGAACCGGCAACGAGAAATCCGCTTCGGCCGCCAGCCGGGACCGCAGCTCGAGGCTCAGGTCGGTCATGGCCGCCGGCGCCAGCACGTCGCGGCCGTAGATCCATTTCATCAATTGGCGCGCACGGAACGGCCGCTCGCCCATCGCCTGGAAACGGCGCTCGAGGCTGCCGCGCGACAGGCCCAGCAGGTTTTCCGGCGCGGCGCTGTTCATGGTTCAGCGGATGCGCGGACAGAGCTCGATGTCGCTGAAGAAATAGGCGATCTCCTGGCGCGCGGTCTCCGGACCGTCGGAGCCATGGACGACGTTTTGCTCGATGCTGGCCGCGAAATCCTTGCGGATGGTCCCAGGATCGGCGTCGGCCGGGTTGGTCGCCCCCATGATCTCGCGGTTCTTCGCGATCGCGTCCTCGCCTTCCAGCACCTGCACCATGACCGGGCCGGAGATCATGTAGCTGACGAGGTCTTGGAAGAATGGGCGTTCGCGGTGCACGGCGTAGAAGCCCTCGGCCTGCTCGCGCGTCAGCTGCAGCATCTTGGCGGCGATGATCTGCAGGCCGGCGGCCTCGAAGCGCCGGTAGACCTCGCCGATCAGGTTCTTCTCGACGCCGTCCGGCTTGACGATGGAAAAGGTGCGTTCGATAGCCATGGGGTCTCCCTGTGAAGCTTTGCGATATTGGCGCAGCGTGGCCGGGGGATCCGGTCGCCGCTCAGACGTTGAAGCTCTCGCCGCAACCACACTCGCCGGCGGCGTTCGGATTGCGGAAACTGAAGGCCTCGTTCAGGCCCTCGCGGACGTAGTCGACCTCGGTGCCATCGATGAATTCGAGGCTGTCGCGGTCAACCACGACCTTGATGCCGCCGGTCTCGAAGACCGCGTCGTCCGCGGCGACCTCGTCGGCATAGTTGACGACATAGGCGAGTCCGGAGCAGCCGGTGCGCTTGACGCCCAGGCGCAGACCCAGGCCGCCGCCACGCTTCTGCAAATGCTGCCGCACATGTTCGGCAGCCCGGTCTGTCAAGGTGATGGCCATGGCTACTCCGCCCTGTCCTGAGGGCCGTCCAACGATCTATTTTCCCAAGCCTGCCAGCAGTTCCGCAAGGCATCGTCGATGCGCAGCAGGATCCCGAGCTGCTCCGGCGGGGCCGCCAGTGCCGCGGCCAGCTCCGCAGCCAGCGGCCGGCCCAGTGCTGCCACCGGCTGGCCCTGCAACCGCTCGGTCGCCAGGCTGCAGGCGGCGATCAGCCACGGCGGGCCCAGCGCCCGGAAACGGATCGCCGCGATCCGCCCGCCGGTCACGCGCAGGCTAAACTGCACCCGGTCCCGCCCGGCGGCCGAACCGGCCCGGCCCTGCAGCTCGCGGCCGGCGCCCGGCGGCAGATCACCGGCATTGCGCGGCCGGTCGAAATGCTCCAGCAGCAGCGCTGGATAACGCATTCAGGCCTCCGCCGGCGCCAGCGCGCGCAGCCGTTCGACGGCCGCGTGGACGCATTCCGCAGCGAAATCGATCTCCTGTTCCGTGTTCTGCCGGCCGATGCTGAACCTCAGCGAGGCCAGCGCGAGCGGCTCGGAGCGCCCGAGACGGCGCAGCACCGGCGACGGCTCGCCGGTCTCGGCCGTGCAGGCCGAGCCGCCGGCCACGGCGAGCTCGCGCAACGCCAGCCGCAGACTTTCGCCATCGACACCCGGTATGCTGACGTTGAGAATATGACAGACCCGCCCCTGCTCCGGGCCGTTCAACAGGATGCCCGGAATCGTTGCCAAGCGCCGCCAGAGCCGGTCACGCAAGCCGGCGATACGCGGCGGATCTTCGTTCAGCCGTTGCGCCGCCAGCGCGAAGGCCCGGCCCATGCCGGCGACCTGATGCGTCGGCAGCGTACCGGGGCGCAGGCCGCGCTCCTGTCCGCCACCGTGCAACAGCGGCGTGACGCGGCGGCAGCGCTCGCGGTCCAGGAACAACGCCCCGATGCCTTTTGGCCCGTGCAGCTTGTGCGCCGACAACGAGAGCAGGTCGATGCACTGTGCCCGGACATCCAGTGGCAACCGCCCGGCGCTCTGCGCGGCGTCGACGTGGAACAGCGCGCCGTGCCGTCGGCAGAGCGCACCGACCGCGGCAATGTCCTGCACGACGCCGATCTCGTTGTGAGCGTGCAGCAGCGAGACCAGGATCGTGTCCGGGCGCAGCGCCGCGGCGATATCGGCGGCGGCGACGCGCCCGCGATCATCCGGCGCCACATAGCTGACCTGAAAACCCTCGGCCTCCAGCGCGCGGCAGCTCTCGAGCACCGCCGGGTGCTCGATCGCGCTGGTGACCAGGTGCCGGCCGAAACGCCGCCGGAAACGGGCCGCACCGATGATCGCCAGGTTGTCGGACTCCGTCGCGCCCGAGGTGAAGACGATCTCGCCGGGATCGGCATGGATCAGCGCCGCCACTTCCCGGCGCGCCTGCTCGATCACCGCGGCGGCGGCCCGCCCGGCCGCATGCCCGGCCGACGGATTCGCGGTCCCTTCCGGAGATTGCAGCAGCCGCTGCATCAGCGCAGCGACCGCCGGGTCCACCGGCGTGCTGGCGGCATTGTCGAGGTAGACCGGCGTGTTCATCGCTCGTCGGGCTCGGCCTCCGGCCGCGCGCGCGGCCGGTCACCGCTACCGGGCGCCAATGCGCTGAGCATGCCCCGCAGGATGTTCAGCTCATTGCTGTCCAGTTGCGCGCGATTGAACAGCCGCCGCAGCCGCCGCATCAGGTGGCGCGGATTGCCGGCATCGAGAAAGCCACTGGCGAGCAGCGCGCGCTCCAGGTGGCCGTAGAACTGCTCCATGTCCGCGGCCGTCGCCGGCGGGTAGGCGGGC
>RFHQ01000013.1 GCA_003695765.1 Gammaproteobacteria bacterium | reverse complement strand
CCGGTGAACCCGAATTCGCCGCTGGCGGCACTGGTCGATCCGAACACCGGCATCGCGGACATTCACCTGACAGGATCGACGGCGGGGCTGCCGGTCGTCTTCCACCCGCTGATGCCGGCACAGGACGACACCAACCTCTGGACCTTCGACGGTGTCCTGCCGCCGCGGCTGCTGAAGACCCGCTACGGCGAGCCGGTGCTATTCCGGCATTACAACGCTCTGCCGATCGACGAGGCCACGAACGCCGGTTTCGGCTTGCATACGATCACGACCCACGAGCACAACGGCCACAACGCCGGGGAGAGCGACGGCAGCCCGCTGGCCTTCTTCTTCCCGGGCCAGTTCTACGACTATCACTGGCCGCAGATTCTGGCCCGCCATGATTCTGTGAATACCGATGCAACCGACCCGCGGGCGGCCATGCCCTGCGAGCCCGGCGAGGTCGTGACGATCTCCTTGCCGGGTAACAATCCGCCGTCGACCTGGACACACCAGACCAAGGTCTGCCCGGCCAGCGGCACGGTCAACATCCCCGGCGACTACCGCGAAACGATGAGCACGCACTGGTTTCACGACCACATGCTCGATTACACCGCCCAGAACGTCTACAAGGGCAATGCCGCGATGTACAACATCTACAGCGCCATCGACCGCGGCCACGAGAACTTCAATTGCCATTACGCCGACCCGGCGAACAACGTGAACCTCTGCCTGCCCAGCGGCACGGCGCTGTCCTGGGGCAACCGTGACTACGACGTCAACCTCGTGATCGCGGACAAGGCCTGGGGCCAGGATCCGAACCAGCCTGGCCAGCTCTGGTTCAACATCTTCAACACCGACGGTTTCCTCGGCGACCGGGTGCTCGTGAACTGGCTCTACAAGCCGTATTTCGAGGTGCGGGCGCGGCGTTACCGCTTCCGGATACTGAACGGCTCGGTGTCACGCTTCTTCAAGCTGACGATCATCGACGAGGCGGGTAACCGGGTGCCGTTCCACCTGATCGCCAACGACGGCAACATCATGGAACATGCGATCCCGTTCCCGAACGCGCAGTCGCAGGACCTGCCGACGCAGGCGATCGCCGAGCGCTATGACATCATCGTCGATTTCTCCGGCTTCAACGAGGGCGACAAGCTGTATCTCGTGAACCTCCTGCCGCACAAGGACGGCACCGGACCGGAGAAACAGCCCGTGTTGCTGGCCGATTTGCTGAATGGCACCTACCAGCCGGACGCAATCGACCCGGTGACCGGTGCGCGCCTAGGCGATCCGGCCGTCGGCAAGATCCTCGAGTTCCGGGTCAAGGCCTATTCGGGCACCGACACCAGCATGGATCCGACTGCGTATGAGCCGGGCGGTCTGCAAATGATTCCGTTGCCGGGCTTCACAGGCGCGGAGCTGGCCGGCGCCAAACACCGGACCTTCAGCTTCGGGCCGGGCAACCCGGGCGCAACCGACTCGGCGCCGTGGGTGATCGCCACCGACGGTGGCCAAGGCCTGTCGATGAACGGCTCGCGGCTGTCCGCGGCCCCGGACATCGGTGGCGTCGAGGTCTGGCACATCGAGAACGCGGGCGGCGGACCGTGGGACCACCCGGTGCACGTGCACTTCGAGGAGGGTCAGATCCTGAAGCGTGACGGACTCGATCCGCCGATCTGGGAACAGTGGGCGCGCAAGGACGTGTTCCGCGTCGGGCGCGGCCCGGACACCAGCCGCACGGTGACCGTGGCCTACCGCTTCAGCGAGTTCTCCGGAACCTACGTGGAGCACTGCCACAATACGCAACACGAGGATCACGCGATGATGCTGCGCTGGGACATCGAGAACCCGGGCACGCTGCTACCGATCCCGGCGCCGATTCCGGCCTGGAACGGTGTGACCTATGTGCCCACCAATCCGCTCGGCACCTACAAGATTGGCGACATCGCGGCCAAGGCGCAGTTCGAAGCAGATTTCCCCGAGCTGGTTACACCGGAAGACACCGATGGGGACGGCTTCGCGGACAACGTCGACAACTGCCGGCTGCTGCCGAACCCGGACCAGCGCGACACCGACGGCGATGGCTTCGGCAACCTCTGCGATGCCGACCTGAACGGCGACAACATCGTCAACTTTGGTGATTTCAACCTGTTCCGCCAGGCCTGGCTCAGCGCCGATCCGGACGCCGACTTCAACGGCGACGGCAGCGTCAACTTTGGCGACTTCAACGTGCTGCGCACATTCTGGCTGCAGCCGCCCGGCCCGGGGGCTCTGTAGCCATGGCCGTGGCGACAGGCATCCGCGCCGGCCTGCCCGGCCGCTCGACCGGGGCGCGGACCGGCTGGCGACCATTGCTGCTGGTGCTGCTCGGCATTGTGGGCTGCCTGCCGCCGGCCACGTCGCTGGCCGGCGTCTGGGGGCGCAATTACTTCCCGAACTATCGCCTGGTGAACCAGGATGGCGAGGAGCTGCGCTTCTACGACGACGTGATCAAGGGCAAGGTCGTCTCGATCAACTTCATGTTCACCAGTTGCGCCGATGTCTGCCCGGTCGAAACGGCCAAGCTGCGGCAGGTGCAGCAGATGCTCGGCGATCGCGTGGGCCGTGACGTATTCATGTATTCGATTACGATCGACCCGGAGCACGACACGCCGGAAGTCCTCAAGGCCTACCGAGAGCAATTCAACATTGGCCCCGGCTGGCAGTTCCTGACCGGTAAGCGCGAGGAGATCGAGGATCTGCAGAAGCGCTTTGGCCTGTATGTGCGCAGCCGCCAGGAAATCGACCCGCTGGACCACAATGTCAGCCTGATGCTGGGCAACGAGGCGACGGGGCGCTGGCTGAAGCGCAGCCCCTTCGACAATCCGGCGGTGCTGGCGAATACGCTGGGCTATGCCTTGCATGGCAACCGCCGCAATCCGGCGCTGGCCAGCTACGATCAGGCGCATCGGATCGAGTCCTTCGACCGCGGTGAGTACCTGTTCCGGACCCGCTGCGCCAGCTGCCACACGCTCGGCGGCGGCGTCGCGGTGGGCCCGGACCTGTTGCACGTCACAGCCGTGCGCGACCGCGACTGGCTGGCGCGCTGGATCCGCGAACCCGACGCGATGATCGCCGAGGGCGATCCGCTGGCGAAGCGCCTGGTGGCCGCGTACAAGGGTCTGCCGATGCCCAACCTGTCACTGAACGAGGTCGATGTCGAAGCGCTGCTGAAATTCCTGGAGCAGCAGCATGCCGCGAGCGGCAAACTGCGCACGGCGGCGACCGAAGACCAGTTGCGTCCGCCGGACCCGCCGGAAGCGCAGCCGGATGACTGAGGCCGCGCGCAGCGGCTGAGCAGCGAGACCGGCAGCAGGACGCGCCGGGGGAGGCACATCGGAAAGTGCAAAAAGGCAAACGAACACAATCGATCCGCCCCTGGCCGCTGTGGCTGTTGCTGCTGGCGCTGGCCGCCCGCGCCGATTACTTCGAAGACGTCGGCTATACCGCGCTACAGGCCGAGTTCGGCGCCGTGCTCGTCAGCGGCATCGGCATCCCGGTCAGCCAGGTCGAGGCCTGCCTTGGCGCGCCCTGCGCCTACGCGCCCTCGCCGGCCCTGCCGGAACTGGCCGGCAAGCAGATCATGGCCGCCGATGGCACAACCGTCGGGGCGCCTTACTCGCCGCACGCCGGCTCGGTCGCGCGCTTGTTGCTCGGCAACGGCACTTCCACGTCTCCGGGCGTAACACGGTTGCAGGCCCACGAGGCCTTCGCCTGGCTGCAGGCCGATGCGCTGCAGCTCGGGCAGGCGGCGTTGCCGCTGGCATCGGCCAGCCGCCTCGCGAACCACAGCTGGATCGGCAGCACCGCTCACGACGTCGAGCTGTTACGGCGAATCGACTGGCTGGTCGATACCGACGAGTTCCTGCAGGTGGTCGCCGCCAGCCGCGCCAACCCGCTGTTCGGCACCGCGGCCAACGTCATCGCCGTCGACCGGCTCGGCGGCCTGGCCGGCGGCGGCTCGCCGGTGCTGACCGGAGATCCGTACTATGCGGTCTCGCATGCGCGGCCGCAGCTGGTCGCGCCGGCCGATTCCACGAGTTCGGCCGTGCCGCGGGTGGCCTCCGCGGCCGTGCTGCTGCTGGCCCTGGCCCAGGGCGACCCACGACTGTCCGCCGGGGCGACTGTCAACCGCGCCGGCGTATCGATCTTCAACGCCGGCCGCGCGGAGACGGTCAAGGCCGCGCTGCTGGCCGGCGCCGACCGCGTGACCCGCAACGGAGCCGGTGCCGAACAGTTGCCGGCCTATCGCGCAAGCGCTGCCGATGAGGCCGCCAACGGCCTGGACCGGCGCGTCGGCGCAGGTCAGCTCAATATCTACGCGAGCTATCGCATCATCGCCGCCGGCGAGACGGCCAGCCGCGAGGATGGCGGGCCCGCCAGCGTCGCCGAGCGCGGCTTCGACTATGACCCCGATTTCGGCGGGCAGGGCGGCAGCAACGACAGCGCGACCTATGTATTCGTTCCCGGCCCGGGTGCCACGGAACTGACGGCGGCGCTGGTCTGGCACCTGCAGATCGACCCGGGTCCGACGCAACGCTTCGACCAGCCGAGCCGGTTGCGCGATCTGGACCTGGCGCTGTACGAGACCGGTGGTGCGTCGGACCCGGCGCTGTGGACGGCCGTCGAATTCCCCGGCACGCCCTGGGTCGGGCGTTCCGCGAGCCGCGATGCGAACAGCGAGAACCTCTGGGTGCCGGTGACGCCGGGCCGCGAGTACGCATTGCGCGTCAGCGTGGCGCCCGGCCAGCCGCTGTTCACGATCGACTACGCGCTGGCCTGGCAGGTGAAGATCGACCGCGATGGCGATGGCCTGCGCGATGCGCAGGACCGCTTCGCGGACGATCCGGCTGAATGGCAGGACTTCGACGGCGACGGCACCGGCGACAATGCCGATACCGATGACGACGGCGACGGTGTCGCCGATGCCGCGGACGCCTTCCCGTACGACCCGCTTGAGTGGCTGGACAGCGACGGCGACGGCGTTGGCGACAACGCCGACGCCCTGCCGCTGGATCCGACCGAGACCAGCGACCGCGACGGCGACGGGGTCGGCGACCATGCCGACGCCTTCCCGGCCGATCCGAGCGAGAGCGCCGACAGCGACGGCGACGGGGTCGGCGACAACGCCGACGCGTTTCCTCTGGATCCGCGGGACAGCGTGGACAGCGACGGCGACGGCGTCGGCGACAATACCGACGCCTTCCCGGCCGACCCGGCCGAGAGCGCCGACAGCGATGGCGACGGCATCGGTGACAATGCCGACCCGGACGACGACAACGACGGCACGCCCGATGCCCAGGACGCGCTGCCGCTGGATCCCAGCGACACGGTGGACAGCGATGGCGACGGCGTCGGCGACAGCCGCGATGCCTTCCCCGCGGACCCGGCCGAGAGCGCCGACAGCGATGGCGACGGCATCGGTGACAATGCCGATCCCGACGACGACAACGACGGCACGCCCGACAGCCAGGATGCGTTGCCGCTGGACCCGACCGAGACCATGGACAGCGACGGCGACGGCATCGGCGACAATGCCGACGCCTTTCCGCAGAATCCCCACGAGTGGCTGGACACGGACGGCGACGGCATCGGCGACAACCTCGACGCCTTCGATACCGATCCACTGGAATGGTGGGACACCGACCTGGACGGCGTCGGTAACAACAGCGACGCCTTCGCCGGCGACCCGAACGAGTGGCGGGACACGGATGGCGACGGCATCGGCGACAACGCCGACCTGGACGACGACGACGACGGCGTGCCCGATGCGGCGGACGCCTTCCCGCTCGATCCGACCCGGCAGGCCGCTGCCGCGCCGACTCCGCCACCGGAAGAAATGGTCGCCAGCGGCGGCGGTGGCGGCGGCGCCGTCGGCCTCTGGCTGCCGGTCCTCTGCTGGGGCATCCGCGGGCTGCGCCGCCGGCGGCATTCGGGATTCTGTTAAATTGCAAACTCAAATGCGGCCTGGCAACGCAACATAGGGGCAGCCGCAGCACTGGGGAACGCGGCGTACTGGCCTGGTGAGAACGACAAGGACAAACACGGCCGCGGTCACGCGGCTCCAGCCGGCGACACGGGTCGTGATCTGTGACGACCACGTGCTGATCCGCGCGGGCCTGCGCTCGATGGTCGAGGGCATCGGCGGCATGGACGTCGTGGCCGAAGCCGGCACCGGACAGGAAGCGCTGGCCGCGGTCGGCCAGCACCGGCCCGAGCTGCTGATGCTGGATCTGTCGATGCCGGTGATGAACGGCTCGGAGATCATCCGCCGCGTCAAGCAGCGCAGTCCCGGCACGCGGGTGCTGGTCATGACCATGCACCGCGCGCTGCCGCGGGTGCAGCAGGTGCTCGCCGAAGGCGCCGACGGCTACGCGCTGAAATCGGATCCCTGGGACGAACTGGTGTTCGCGGTCCGGCACGTCAGCGGTGGCTACCGCTATATTTCGCCGAGCCTCGGCTGCGCGCTGGCCGACGCCGCGGACGACGATCAGGCGGCCGAACTGCTCGATATTCTCACGCCGCGGGAGCGGCAGGTGCTGAAGCTGATCGGCGAAGGGCACCGCAACAGCGAAATCGCGCGCTTACTGTCGATCAGTGTGAAGACGGTCGAGAATCACCGTACGCGGCTGATGCGCAAGCTGGACCTGCACAACGCGGCGGCCGTCGTCGCCTACGCGATCAACGCCGGGCTCGTTGGCGAGTAGGGGCGGCCGGATCACCGGGGCCTTCCGCGGCGCCATCCTGATCGCGGGTGGCAACCCAGCTGGCGCTCAGCACGGTGCCGCCGTCGGGCACGCTATGGATCTCGAGTGTTCCGCCCGTCTGCTCGGCGCGCTCGCGCATGTTCGCGAGGCCGTGACCGCGGCCTGACTGCGCCTGGCGCTCCGGGTCGAAGCCCACACCATCGTCACTGACCCGCAACAGCAACCGGCCGTCGGCCTGGGTGAGTTCAACGAAGACCTGCCGGGCCCGGCTGTGCTTCACGGCGTTACTGAGCCCTTCCTGCGCGACCCGGAAGATCGCCAGTTTCTGATCGGCGTCCGGATCGCGAATGTCGTTGTCTGCCCGGCAATCGATGACCATCCGGTCGTGGCCGGCCGCCAGGTCCTCGCACAGGAGCTCCAGGGCCAGCGGCAGGCTGCGCGATTCCAGGTAGCGCGGGTGCAGGTCCGTCGACAGCCGGTGAACTTCGTCCATCGAGTCCCGCAGCTGCGCGACGATGCGGTCGATGACCTGCAGGGAGTTCGCATCCAGCGAGTGGTTCACCTCGCGCCGCAGGCCTTCGAGGCTGAACTTCAGCACCGCGAGGCTGTGACCGATGCCGTCGTGCAGTTCGCGCGCGATCCGCCGGCGCTCGCCTTCCTGGCCGGCCAGGAGCTTGCCGGCCGCCGCTTCCTCCGCGCTGGCCTCGCTTTCGCGCTGCTGGTAACAGTGCACGGTCAGGATCGCGAACGTGTGCTCCGGCGCTTCGCCGGTATCGTGCACCGCGATGCGCCGGAGCTGGCAATAGCCGGTCTGCGGCAGTTGTCCGGGAAGTTCGACGGCGCAGCCGGCGTCGCCATCGTCCAGCATCTGCATCCAGGCGCTGGCCAGCGCCTGCCGGGTGCGGCATTCGGGATCGTCGCAATCCGGGTGCAAGAGCGCGTGCATGGACTTGCCTGCGGCCGACTGCACCGAACCCAGGGCCCAGGCCTCGACCTGCCTGTTGACCCGCAGTACGCGGCCGTGACTGTCCAGCAGGCCGACGAGACGGTCCAGCGAGTCGACCGTCAGCTCCCACTGGCGCTTGGCGCGCAGCACCGATGGCACCAGCGCGTTCAGCCGCCGGATCTCGATCGCCTGCAGGACGTTCTCGATGATCTGTGCCAGCGCCATGACGAAGACCCGGCTCGACTCGCCGAGTCGCCCGGCGGACTCGCTCAACGCGACCAGCACCGCGCCCGGACCGCCGGGCGTCTGCAGCCGCAGGACCAGACTGTCGGCGACCTCGAGGCGCCGGCAGACCCGGGCGGGCAGTTGCCGGGGGCCGTTCCTGGCGCCTTGGCGGACTTCCCGCGCGATCGTCGCGATGACATCCGCGGCCAGGCCGGGATCGGCACGCTTGCCGGCGGTGTGCAGCCTGGCGAACTGACCCAGCTCGCTGAAGATCAGCGTGCATTCCGGCGCCGCCGCCACCGCCTCGGGCAGCGCCCAGTCGAGAAATTCCCCTGGCTGCTGGTAATGCCTGGCGCCCCAGCGCTTGATCTTCGCCAGTGCCTGCAGTTGCGTTTTCTTGTATGCCATGATCGCCGGTCGGTGGACCCGGTCGGTTGGTTCTGGTTTTGCAGCTAGTTTGACAGCCAGCACGATCGCCGGTGGCCGCGATTGGACATAATCTCGTAATGAGCCGGCCGCGGGCCGCTCGGTGGCGCCGCCTCAGTCGCGCAAGCGTTCCTTCAGCTTCAGCTTGCTAATCTTGCCGGTGGCCGTGTGCGGGATCTCGTCGACGAAGGCGACGGCGTCCGGAATCCACCACTTGGCGACCTTCCCCTGGTAGAAGTCCAGCAACTCCTGTTCGCTGACTTCGACGCCATCGCGGAGCACCACGACCAGCAGCGGCCGCTCGTCCCACTTCGGGTGCGGCCGGCCGATGACGGCAGCTTCCTGCACGGCCGGGTGGGCCATCGCGATGTTCTCCAGCTCGATGGAGCTGATCCATTCACCGCCGGACTTGATCACGTCCTTGGTGCGGTCCGTGATCTGCATCGAGCCGCTGGGATCGATCGTCGCGACGTCGCCGGTATCGAACCAGTCCGCCGGTGCGCTGTCCTCCGAGCCGTAGTAGCGCGCGCAGACCCAGGGGCCGCGCACCTGCAGCGCACCGAAGGCCTGGCCGTCCCAGGGCAGCTCCTGGCCGCTGTCGTCGACGATGCGCAGCTCGATCCCGAAAATCGGACGGCCGGCGCGCACCAGCTCCTCGTCGCTGCGCGCAGCATCCCGGCGCGCCGGCGTGTTCACGGTGCCCAGCGGGCTGGTCTCGGTCATGCCCCAGGCCGGGCGCACCTCGATGCCGCGCGCCATCAGCCGCTGGATCAGCGCCAGCGACGGTGCGGAGCCGCCGACGACCAGGCGTTCGAGACCCGGCAATTCGAGTCCTTCCTCGTCGAGATAATCGACCAGCGCCTGCCAGACCGTCGGCACCCCGGCGGTGATGCTGACGGCCTCGTTGTTCAGCAGTTCGGTCAGTGCCCGTGGATTGCCGGCATGCCGGCCCGGCAGCACCAGGCCGGCACCGGCCATCGGCGCGGCATAGGGGATGCCCCAGGCGTTGACGTGGAACATCGGCACGACCGGCAGGATGATGTCGCGTGCGCTGAGGCCGAAACCATCCGCGCTGATCCCGGCATAGCTGTGCAGGATCACCGAGCGATGGCTGTACAGCACGCCTTTCGGGTGGCCGGTCGTGCCCGAGGTGTAACAGAGCGCTGCGGCCGTCCGCTCGTCGAACTCCGGCCAGGCGAAATCCGGATCGCCGCCGGCGAGCAGTTCCTCGTAGTCGAGGCTGCGGATGAAATCGGCGCTGGGCTCACCGGCACCGGCGAGCAGGATCAGCCCCTCGAGGGACTCCAGCTCCTTCGCAATGCCGGCCAGCACCGGCAGGAATTCCGTGTCGGTGACCAGCCAGCGATCGGCCGCGTGATCGAGGATGTAGGCGATCTGCTCCGGGAACAGCCGCGGGTTGACGGTATGGCAGACCGCGCCGAGGCAGGAGATGCCGTAATAACACTCGAGGTGCCGGTGATCGTTCCAGGCCAGGGTCGCGACGCGGTCGCCGGCCTCGATGCCGAGCTGCTGCAGCGCGGAACTGAGGCGCCGGGCGCGGGCGAAGGTCTCGGCATAGCTCTGGCGATGCTTGCGCCCGTCGTGCAGCAGAGAGACGACCTCGCGCTGCGGATAGACGCGCTCCGCGTGGCGCACGATATTGCCGATCAGCAGCGGCATGTCCATCATCAGTCCGCGCATGGCTGGCTGTTCCTCCTGTGCCGGCGGCGGCGCTACACTGCCCGGGATAGGCGACCCGGCGCCCGGGATCAGTGGCCAGCGTGGCCAAATGCCTGTGCAGGCCGGTCATGGCAGCGTCACGCGCTCATTGGATAACAGCAATGCCCGCAAGACAAGCGATGCCCGG
>RFHQ01000111.1 GCA_003695765.1 Gammaproteobacteria bacterium | reverse complement strand
ATGCAGCAAAGAAAAACCCGGCGAATGCCGGGTTTTTCAATTGGTGGAGGCGGCGGGACAGCTATTCCGCATCTTTCGATGCGGGCTGGACTATTCCTTCACCTGCATCGCTGCAGGGGAGGGCGTGTTGTGGACCAATCATCACCGATCAATCCACCCTAGTACTCCGTAGCCGCGTGCGGCCCCAGGAGCCTATGAGTCTCTAGCCGGCTTCCCGGTTTCCCGTTGACCGGACGGCGTTGGCATAGGGCATCGCCCCTTAGCGTTCACCGTATGAGCCCTCTTTTCCATCGGGGATCACTCCCCGCGGCGACCATTTCACTAATCGAACCCGCGTCCGCGAGCCCTCCGCCCCAGGATCTACATGCTTATCCGCGTCTATTGTTTTGACCGTTCGCTACCCGACGGGCAGGGAAGACGAACGGCGAGCCCGGTTGAGTTTTAACCGCGCCACCCCGGGCAGGCTTTGCGGCGAGCTTGTGAGAAATGACGCCTGGTTACGGACGCACAAGCACGGCTCCGGCCAGACGGCACCCTACCGGGTATTAAGCGGCGAGTGCGTAGTTGTCGTCGTTGGCAACTATAGGTTTGCAGACAGTTTAACGAGGCACCTGCACCTCGGCATGCACCTGGAGTTTCGCGACCCGCGTCGAAGCCATGTCGCCCCCAGATTCGAACCGATACCAGTGTATGGGCTGCGGCGGCGAATGCAATGCCCATCGGTGGAAATCTACCTTATGCAGCCCATTAAAAGACGTGTCTAAGTATATGAATAGAAATTAAAGTCTCTGTCATCGAGTCGGCGGCTGCGGCGATGCGACGACTCGGAACCCGTTGTAATAGAGCCGCAGCCCGGGCGCGTACCGGTCACGCGTGGCCAGATAACAGACTTCCGGCTGGTTGTACCAGGAGCAGCCGCGCAGCACTTTTTCCTCCCCGTCGGCCGGTCCGGCCGGGTCGCTGGCCGGCGAGACCGCGTAATAGTCCGCCTGATACCAGTCGGCGGTCCATTCCCAGACGTTGCCGATCAGGTCGTGGAAGCCCCAGGCATTCGGTGGGAAGCGGCCGACACGCGTGGTCATCGGCTGGGATCCGGCCAGGCGCTGGCCGGTCCCGTCCCACCAGGCCTTCCACTCGTCCCGCGTGACCTCGCGTCCGATCCACCAGGTCGCGGTGTTGGCCGCGTCCACGCGCCAGCGATTGCCCCAGGGATAGCGCCGATCGCGCGTGCCGGCTCGGGCCGCGTATTCCCACTCCGCCTCGGTGGGCAGCCGAAAACCCTCGCCGGTGATGTCGGCGAGCCAGCGCGCATAGGCCGCCGCGTCCTGCCAGCTCACATTGACGGCCGGGTTGTTCGGGTAGCGGTGCCAGTAGTCTCCCCAGCCGCGCGGCGGCAACGGCAGTTCGGCGCCGGTCGCGTTTGCGAAGGCGAGAAACTGCGCATTGGTCACCGGGAAACGGCTCATGCGAAAAGCCGAGATCCGGACCTCGTGCACCTGCCGGAAGTCGGCGTTGTAGTCCGGGTTGATCGAGGGATCGTCGTCGCCCATCAGGAAGGTTCCTGCCGGGACCGGTAGCATTTCCGGCACGAGCTGCCCGTTGACGAGGCGCCCGAAGGCGTCGCCGGCCCGCGCGGCGTCGAGTCCGGCGGTCGTTGCCGAGCCGACGATTCCGGCACCGGGCTCGCCCGGCGACTTCGCGTCCGGTCGCCGGCCGCGGTGCGCGACGAAGGTCGCCTGACCGTAGAGTCCGTAGTCGATCTGCCCGGTCATCGTGTCGCCGTCGACCATGGCACGGTATTCGGCCGCCATCGGCTGTCCGCCGAACTCCAGCACGGCGGTGAATTCGAGCTGCCGACCGTCGAAGTGGCCGACGAACCGCCCGAACGCGGCATTGCTGTCGATGAAGCCGATCACGCGCTCGCCTTCCTGCTTGAACAGCGCCGTGCGCTGGCCGGGCCCATTCGGTGAACTGAGCACGTCGAAATACCATTCGCCCGAAAGATCGACCCCGCCGCGCACCGGCGCTTCCGCAGAACCGGCCATGGCCGGCGAAGCGGCGATCGCCGTGGCCAGTGCGCAGATTGGCAGCAGCCTGCCGGCGAATGCGACAGGAGTCTCCCATGGTGCCATCATTGCGTCCCTCCCGTCCTGTACAGGCGATCTCGCTCGTGCATCAGGCGCCGCGCTTCAGCAAGCGCTGCTTCTGACGCTGCCAGTCGCGGTCACGCTCCGCGGCCCGCCGGTCGTGCTTCTTGCGGCCGCGGGCGAGACCCAGTGCCAGCTTGGCACGGCCCCGCTGCCAGTAGAGCCTCAGCGGCACCAGCGTATAGCCGCGGCGCTCGACGGCGCCGACCAGCCGGTCCAGCTCCTTCCGGTGCAGCAGCAGCTTGCGGCTGCGGGTCGGGTCGGCGCGGACGTGGGTCGACGCAGAGGGCAACGGCGAGATGTGGGCGCCGATCAGCCAGGCCTCGCCGTCCTTCAGCAGCGCATAGCTCTCGGTGAGGCTCGCGCGGCCGGCGCGCAGCGCCTTGACCTCCCAGCCCTCCAGCGCCAGGCCGGCCTCGAGCTGCTCCTCGATCGAGTAATCGTGACGCGCGCGGCGATTCTCCGCGATCACGTCGCCGGCCTTCTTCTGCTTGGCTGCCATTGCTTGTGAGGCTCATATGATTGCTTCACAATCCTGCCAACATTCCCGGCCTTGCGAAAGCCAATGGCTCCATCTACTGCGCGTACCGAACGCCGCATGTCCATGCACGGCCAGTGGTCGTCACGGTTGGCCTTCATCCTGGCCGTGGCCGGCTCGGCCGTTGGCCTCGGCAACATCTGGAAATTTCCGTATATCGCCGGGCAGAATGGTGGTGGCGCTTTCGTGCTGGTGTACCTGGCCTGCGTGTTCCTCGTCGGGCTGCCGATCATGATGTCCGAGGTGCTGCTGGGCCGGCGCGGCCGCCGCAACCCGATGTCGACGATGCGCATCCTCGGCGAGGAAGAGGCCGGGCAGCCGCAGTGGCAGCTGGTCGGACTCGGCGGGCTGATCGCCAGCTTCCTGATCCTGTCCTATTACAGCGTCATCGGTGGCTGGACCTTGCACTACATCCTGCTCTCGGCCCAGGACAGCTTTGCCAATGCCGATGCCGCACTGGTCAACGAGCTGTTCGATGGCCTCGTCGGCAGCGTCGGCAAGCTGGCGCTCTGGCACAGCGTGTTCATGGGCCTGACGGCCGGCGTCGTGGCGCGGGGCGTGGAGCAGGGCCTGGAGTCGGCGGTGCGTTTCATGGTGCCGGCGCTGGTGCTGATCATGCTGGCCTTGCTGGGCTACGCGATCAACTCGGGCGATTTCGAGCGTGGCCTGCATTTCCTGTTCGACCCGGATTTCTCCAAGCTCACGCCCACGGCGATCCTGATCGCGATGGGGCAGGCATTCTTTTCGCTGAGCGTCGGTATGGGGGCGGTCATGGCCTATGGCGCCTATCTGCCGCAGGACGAGTCCATCATCAAGACCTCCATCGCGGTGGTGTCGACCGATACGGCGATCGCGCTGCTGGCCGGGCTGGTGATCTTCCCGATCGTGTTCGCGAACGGGCTGGATCCAGCCGAAGGGCCGGGGCTCGTGTTCCATACCCTGCCATTGGCGTTGGGGCAGATGCCGGGCGGGGCCCTGGTCGGCACGGCGTTTTTCATCCTGCTGGCCTTCGCCGGCCTGACCTCGGCGATCAGCCTGCTGGAACCGGTGGTCGCCTGGCTGGTCGAGCGCCGCGGCATGCGCCGCGGCGCGGCCGGGCTGCTGGCCGGGACCGGCGTCTGGCTGCTCGGCTGGCTGACCATCGTCTCCTTCAATGTCGCCGCCGACGTCAAATTGCTGCGCGGCACCTTCTTCGACAACATCGATTTCCTGACTTCGAACATCATGCTGCCGCTCGGCGGGTTTTTCGTGACCGTGTTCGCCGGCTGGGTCATGTGCGCGAATTCCAGCGCCGACGAACTCGACCCGTCCGCCGGGATCGTCTACCGGACATGGCGCCTGCTGGCCCGCTATGTCGTGCCGGTCGCGGTCACACTCGTATTCCTCAACGCGATCGGCCTGTTCGACTAGCGCCATGCGTGAAATCACGCGCAGCGCGATCGTGCCGGCCACCCCGGCACAGATGTTCGAGTTGGTGGCAGACGTCGAGCGGTATCCCGAGTTCCTGCCGTTCTGCACCGCGGCCGAACTGCTGGCGCGGGATCCGCAGTCGCTGACCGGGCGCATCACCGTCTCGCAGGGCCCGTTGCAGGCCAGTTTCACGACCCGTAACGAGCTCGAGCCGCCGCGGCGGATGACGCTGGCGCTCGTCGACGGGCCGTTCAGCGAGCTGCAGGGCGAATGGGAGTTCGAGCCGCTGGGCGAGAACGGCTGCCGGGCGCAGTTGCAGCTGCGCTTCGGCTTTGCGAACCGGGCTCAGGACCTGCTGCTCGGCAAGGTCTTCGAGCAGACCTGCAACCGCCTCGTCGACGCCTTCGTGCGTCGCGCGGCCGAGATCCATGGCCCCTGACCGGATCGAGGTCGAGGTCGCCTGCGCCGTCGGCGACCGGCAGCGGCTGCTGCGCCTTGTGTTGCCGGCCGGCAGCACCGCGCGGGCGGCCGTGTTGCAGTCGGGCCTGGAGGCCGAGTTCCCGGACCTCGACCTCGCCCGGCTGCCGCTGGCGATCTACGGCGAACTGGTCAGCGACGAGCGGGTACTCGCCGACGGCGACCGCGTCGAGGTCTGCCGGCCACTGGCGCGCGACCCGCGGGAACTGCGGCGCGAACTGGCGGCCCGGGGCCTGACCATGGCCGGCCGTCCGGCGCGCCGGCGCTGACGCGTCAGCCGGCCTGGATCGGGACGTCGCGCTGGATCTCGCGCACGCGGTCGCCGTCGAAATAGACAATGACCCAGCGCCGGTCCGCGCGCCGCGAGCGCCCCTTCTTGAAGTAATAGATGTAGTCCCAGCGGTCGGCGTGGAACGGGTCCTTGACCACCGGCGTGCCCAGCAGGAAGCGCACCTGGCTGCGGGTCATGCCCGGCTTGACCGCTTCGATGTCCTCGGCTTCGAGCAGGTTGCCCTGCTGGACGTCGACCCGGTAGACGCAGCCGCCGAGCAGCAGCCCGGCCAGCAGCAGGGCGGGCAGGCGGCGCAATCGGGCGGGCAATCGCTTGGCTATGGTCACTGGAGCCCTGCGGGCGGCTGGTCGATAATCGGGGCCGGATCATACCGGATGCCCCCGGCCGGAGGAAAACCTGCAGCACCGCGAACTGAAACGCGCCGGACTCCGCGCCACCGGACCGCGGCTGAAGATTCTCGACGCGCTCAAGGAGCACGCCGGCAGTCACCTGAGCGCCGAAGATCTCTATCGGCACTTGCGCGAGGCCGGGGAGGAGGTCGGTCTGGCGACGGTGTATCGCGTGCTGACGCAGTTCGAGGAGGCCGGCCTGGTCACGCGGCACAACTTCGAGGGCGATCACGCGGTCTTCGAGCTGCGGCCGCGCCAGCACCATGACCACATGGTCTGCCTGGAGACCGGCGATGTCGTCGAATTCCTCAACGAGGACATCGAGCGGCTGCAGGAGGAGGTCGCCGCGCGGCACGGATACGAGCTGGTGGATCACCGGCTGGTGCTCTACGTCCGCCCGAAGCGCGGGCGCTAGTTGTCAGCCGGCGCGGCGCCACTCGGCGGCGGCCTGCAGCATCTCGCGGGCATGTGCGCGGCTGCGGGCGGTGAGGTTCAGGCCGCCCAGCATGCGCGCGATCTCCTCCACCCGTTCCTCGCGCGTCAGCGCAGTCACCCGCGTGTGGCTGCGCTGGCCATCGCTGAGCTTGCTGACCCGGATATGCTGGTCGGCGTGGCAGGCGACCTGCGGCAGGTGGGTCACGCAGAGCACCTGGGATTCTCCGGCCAGGCGGCCGAGCTGTCGCCCGACGATGTCGGCGGTGGCGCCGCCAACGCCGGCGTCGACTTCGTCGAAGACCAGCGTGCGGGCGAGCCCGTCGCCGGCCGCGACGACCTGCAGCGCCAGGCCGATGCGCGACAGTTCGCCGCCCGAGGCCACCCGCGACAGCGGTCCCGGCGGCTGGCCCGGGTTGGTCGTGACCAGGAACTCGACGCGTTCCGCGCCCTGTGCGCTCACCCGGTCTTCCGGCAGCGCGTCCAGGCGTACCGCGAAACGCCCGCCGGCCATGCCCAGCTGCTGCATGTTCTCCGTGACGGCCTTGGCCAGGGCTTTGGCGGCCGCTTCACGGGCCCGCGTCAGGCGGTCGGCGGCGGCCAGCAGCTGTGCGCGGCAGCGGGCCAGCGCCACCTCGGCCTCGCCGAGTTGCTGGTCGCGACCGGCGAGGCCCGCCAGTTCGCCAGACAGCCGCTCGCGCACGGCCGGCAGTTCGCCGGGCTCGCAGAGGTGCTTGCGGGCCAGCGCGCGCGCTTCGGCGACGCGATCGGCGACCGCCTGCGCCCGCTGCGGATCGTATTCGTTACGGGCCAGACCCTGGCGCAGCCCTTCGGCCGCTTCGACCAGCAGCACCTCGGCCTCGGCCAGCAATCCGGCCGGGCCTTCCAGCTCGGGGTCCAGTTCCGCCAGCGCCTCGACCTGGCGGCGACTGCGGGCCGCGAGCGCATGGGCGCTGAACTCGTCGCCCGCGTAAGCGGCGTCCAGGCTCGCCTGCAGCCCCTCGGCGATCCGCGTGGCATGGTCGAGCCGGCGCGCCTCGCGGGCCAGCGCCTCGTATTCGCCATCGGCGAGGTTCAGCGCCTCCAGTTCCCGTAGCTGGAAGCCCAGCAGCTCCTGCCGGGCCGCCAGTTCCGCTTCGTCTCCGGACAGCGCGGCCAGGCGTTCTCCGGCCGTCCGCCAGGCAGCATGCGCTTGCTGCAGTTCGCCCAGCAGCGCGCGATGGCCGCCGAAGTGGTCCAGCAGTTCGCGCTGTGCCGCCCGGTGGCGCAGGCGCTGGTGCGCCTGCTGTCCGCAGATCTCGAGCAGGTGCTCGCCGGCGGTTTGCAGGGTCTGCATCGTGACCGGCTGCCCATTGAGGTAACCGCGCGAACGCCCCTCGGCCGTGATGACCCGTCGCAGCAGGCATTCCTCGCCGGCCTCCAGGTCCTGCTCCTCGAGCCAGCGCTGCAGCGCCGATCCCGGCTCGACGCCGAACACCGCGGCGATTTCGCAGCGGTCGCTGCCGGCGCGCAGCACGCGGCTGTCCGCGCGTTGCCCCAGCGCCAGTGCCAGCGCATCGACCAGGATCGACTTGCCGGCGCCGGTCTCGCCGGTCAGCACCGTGAGGCCGCCGCTGAACTCCAGCTCGATCGTGTCGATGACCGCCAGGTTGCGGACCCGCAGGCTCTGCAGCATGCCGCTTCAGCCGCTGTCGTGACGGCTGCGCCGGCCGCGGCCCCAGTGCAGCTTGCCGCGCAGCACCTCGAAGAAGTCATGACCCGGCGGGTGCAGCAACGTGAGCCGTTGCTGGCTGGCGGCCACGACCAGGCGGTCTTCGGCGCCGAGTTCGCCGATCACTTCGCCGTCGCAGCACACGGCCGCGGCGTCGCCGTCCTGCTGCACCAGGCGGATTTCGGTGCGGCTGTGGCCAGGGATCACGATCGGCCGGTCGCTCAGCGTATGCGGGCAGATCGGGGCGAGCACGATCGCGTCGAGGTCGGGCGTGACGATCGGGCCGCCGCAACTGAGCGCATAGGCGGTCGAGCCGGTCGGCGTCGCGACGATGAAACCGTCGCCGCCGTGGGTGTTGACGTAACGGCCGTCGACAAAGGTCTCGAACTCGAACATCCGCCCGCTGTCCAGCCGCTTGACGACGACGTCGTTCAGCGCCAGGCCGGTCACCGGCTTGCCGGCCGCCGGCAGCAACTCCGCGTCCAGCAGCAGGCGCTGGTCGGTCGCGCAGTCACCCGCCAGCACATGGTCGAGCGCCGCGAGCATGTCGGCGGCACCGATGTCGGCGAGAAAGCCGAGCCGGCCACGATTGATGCCCAGCAGGGGCACGTCCGCCAGCGCCGCGCGGCGGGCTGCGCGCAACATCGTGCCGTCGCCGCCGACGGCGATCAGCAGCTGCGCGGCCGACGGGATCTCCCCGGCCGGCAGCCGCCGCGCGCCGTCGGGCAGCGCCGTGCCCGGGAAGTCGTCTTCGGTCAGGACGCTGCAGCCGCGATCGGCAAGGTGCCGGGCCATGGTCTCGGCCGCCTCGACCGCGCGCGGGTCGCGCCAGTTGCCGGTGAGGCCGATCGAGCGGAAGCCGCTTTGCATAATGCCGGTCCCCGCCCGCGGACGGGGCTCCTGATCCTGTCAAGGGAAACCTTACGCACCCGGCCTCAGCGCAGCAAGCGGCCCCGGCTCGCGTTCTTGACAGATTTCAGCACCGGTTGCTAGCGTCGTCGTGACCCTTTCGGGGGCGGAAGAATCATGAGCAAGGAACAGGGCCAGGCAGAACCATCGGAGCGCGCACGGCTGATCCTGCGCGCGCTGATCGAGCATTACGTGCGCGACGGCCAGCCGGTCGGATCGCGGACGCTGGCGCGCAGCACCGGCCTGTCGCTGAGCCCGGCCAGCATCCGCAATGTCATGGCCGATCTCGAGGAGCTTGGCTTCATCGCCTCGCCGCATACGTCGGCCGGCCGGGTGCCGACGGCCAAGGGTTACCGCTTCTTCGTCGATACGCTGGTCAAGTTGCAGCCGCCGAAGGGGCGCGAACTCAAGCGCCTGGAGTCGCAGCTCAGCGAGCAGGCGGCCCAGGATGCGAAACAGGCCGTGGCCGCCGCGTCCGAGGCCCTGTCTGCACTGACCAGCCTGGCCGGCCTCGTGACCCTGCCGCGCCAGCCGCACGTGCAGTTGCGCCAGGTCGAGTTCCTGCCCCTGTCCGACCGCCGGGTGCTGGCGATCCTGATCGTCAACGACAGCGAAGTGCAGAACCGCATCCTGCACATGGAGCGCGACTACAGCGCCGAGGAACTGCGGCGGGCCGCCAACTACCTGAACGAGCATTTCCGCGGCCAGGAGTTGCGCGCGATCCGCGAGCGCGTGGTCGAGCAGCTCAGCGAGACCCGGGCGACGATGAACCGGCTGATGATCGACGCCGTCGCGATCGCCGAGAAGGCGCTGGAGCTGGAGCTGAACCGCGACGAGTTCGTCGTCTCCGGCGAGACCAAGCTGATGGATTTCGAGGAGTTGTCCGATATCGAGACGCTGCGGCAGCTGTTCGAGGCCTTCAGCCAGAAGCGCGACTTGCTCCGTTTGTTGGACCGCAGCATCGCGGCGAACGGCGTGCAGATCTTCATCGGCGAGGAGTCGGGCTACCAGATCCTCGACGAGTGCAGCCTGGTGACGGCTCCCTACCGGGTCGATGACGAGGTGGTCGGCGTGCTCGGCGTCATCGGGCCGACGCGCATGGCCTACGAGCGGGTGATCCCGATCGTCGACATCACCGCCCGGATTCTGGGCTCCGCCTTGAATTCCAGCCACTGAGCCGCATATGGGCAGCATCGGCCCGGTCCGGCGGGGACCAGGGCGGTATTTCACGCACGGAGGATTCGCATGACTGACTCGCCCGCAACGCGCGCACCCGAGGAGATGGCCACCGGGGAAGGCGAGGCGCCGGAAGGGGCGACGGCCGGCCGGCCCGCCGCAGACGCCGCGGAGCCCGCAGAACGGGACGCGGCGCTGGCCGCGGCGCAGGCCGAGGCCGCGAGCCTGCGCGACCAGCACCTGCGCGCAGTCGCGGAACTGGAGAACCAGCGCAAGCGCATGGCCCGCGAGGTGCAGAAAGCCCGCGAGTTCGGCATCGAGCGCTTCGCCGCCGAGCTGCTGGCCGTGGTCGACAGCCTGGAGATGGGACTGGCGGCCGGCGAGCAGGCCTCGGCGGAGGCCCTGCTGGAAGGTTCCCGGGCCACGCTGCGCCAGCTGCAGGCCACGCTCAAGCGTTTCGGCGTCGAGGAAGTGAACCCGCTGGGGCAACGCTTCGATCCGGCCCTGCACGAGGCCATGAGCATGCAGGCGGCGCCGGAGGCCGAAGCCGGCACGGTCCTCGAAGTGATCCAGAAGGGCTACACGCTGAACGGCCGCCTGTTGCGCCCGGCGCGGGTCGTGGTGGCCGCCGACGGCGGCGAGCCGGCGCCGAGCGGGGCTTGAAAGTCCGCCCGCGCGCCCCATTTTGAGCGATATCGGTAAACGACAGTCCGCTGCCGGAGCAGCTTGGGAGAACAACCATGGGAAAAGTGATTGGCATTGACCTCGGCACGACCAACTCCTGTGTTGCGGTCATGGAGGGCGACAAGCCCAAGGTGATCGAGAACAGCGAGGGCGATCGCACGACGCCGTCGATCGTTGCCTTTACGAAGGACAACGAGGTCCTGGTCGGCCAGCCGGCCAAGCGCCAGGCGGTCACCAATCCGGAGAACACGCTGTTCGCGATCAAGCGCCTCATCGGCCGGCGTTTCGAAGACGAGGTCGTGCAGCGCGACGTGCAGATGGTGCCGTACAAGATCATCAAGGCGGACAACGGTGATGCCTGGGTCGAAGTCAACGGCAAGCCGATGGCGCCGCAGGAGATCTCGGCGCGCGTGCTGATGAAGATGAAGCAGACGGCCGAAGACTATCTCGGCGAGCCGGTGACCGAGGCGGTCATCACCGTGCCGGCCTATTTCAATGACTCGCAGCGCCAGGCGACCAAGGATGCCGGGCGCATCGCCGGCTTGGAGGTCAAGCGCATCATCAACGAGCCGACGGCGGCGGCGCTGGCCTACGGCATGGACAAGCAGCGCGGTGACCGCAAGATCGCCGTCTATGACCTCGGCGGCGGTACCTTCGACATCTCGATCATCGAGATCGCGGAAGTCGATGGCGAGCACCAGTTCGAAGTGCTGGCCACCAACGGCGACACCTTCCTCGGTGGCGAGGACTTCGACAAGCGCATCATCGACTATCTGGCCAAGGAGTTCGAAAAGGAGAGCGGCGTGGACGTGCGCCAGGATCCGCTGGCCATGCAGCGCCTGAAGGAGGCCGCCGAGAAGGCCAAGATCGAGCTGTCCTCGTCGCAGCAGACCGATGTCAACCTGCCGTACATCACGGCCGATGCCAGCGGGCCGAAGCATCTGAACATCAAGCTGACCCGCGCGAAGCTCGAGTCGCTGGTCGAGGACCTGATCAGCAAGACCATCGAGCCCTGCAAGATCGCGCTGGCCGATGCCGGGCTGAAGGTCGGTGACATCAACGACGTGATCCTGGTCGGCGGGCAGACGCGCATGCCGCGTGTGCAGAAAGCCGTGCAGGAGTTCTTCGGCCGCGAGCCGCGCAAGGACGTGAACCCGGACGAGGCCGTGGCCATCGGTGCCGCGATTCAGGCCGGCGTGCTGTCCGGCGACGTCAAGGACGTGCTGCTGCTGGACGTGACGCCGCTGTCGCTGGGTATCGAGACCCTCGGTGGCGTGATGACCAAGCTGATCGAGAAGAACACGACGATCCCGACGAAGGCGACGCAGGTGTTCTCGACGGCAGACGACAACCAGACCGCGGTGACGATCCACGTCCTGCAGGGCGAGCGCGAACGCGCCGCGGACAACAAGTCGCTGGGACGCTTCGACCTGACCGACATTCCGCCGGCACCGCGCGGCGTGCCGCAGATCGAGGTCACCTTCGACATCGATGCCAACGGCATCCTGAACGTGTCGGCCAAGGACAAGGCCACGGGCAAGGAGCAGAAGATCGTGATCAAGGCATCCAGCGGCCTGTCCGAGGAGGAGATCCAGCGGATGGTCCAGGACGCCGAGGCGCACGCCGAGGAAGACCGCAGGTTCCGCGAACTGGTCGAGGCGCGCAACCAGGGCGACGCCCTGCTGCACGCCACCGAGAAGTCGCTGGCCGAGCTGGGCGAGAAGGTCGAGCCTGAGGAACGCGCGCGCATCGAGTCGGCGATCGGTGACCTCAAGGACGCGCTGAAAGGCGAGGACAAGGCCGTGATCGAGGCCAAGACCAAGGCCTTGGCGGAGGCCTCGGCGAGCCTCGCCCAGAAGGCCTACGAGAGCGCCCAGGGTGGCGACGGCGCTGCGGCCGGTGGCGATGGCGCCGGCGCGGGCGGCGGCAATGGCCAGGCGGCGGACGACAACGTGGTCGACGCGGAGTTCGAGGAAGTCCGCGACGACGATCAGCGCAAGGCCGGCAGCTGAAGGCGGCCGGTGCGCGGGGCGGGTTGCAGGAGGCAGCCCGCCCCGTTGTCGTGCACGGGGATTGAGGACAGGCTGGGGGAGACGGGGACCGGATGGCCAGGCGTGACTACTACGAGGTGCTGGGCGTCGAGCGCTCGGCCGGCGAAGCCGAGATCAAGAAGGCTTACCGGCGCCTGGCAATGAAATACCATCCGGACCGGAACCCGGACGACCGGGAGGCCGAAGAGCGCTTCAAGGAGGCCAAGGAAGCCTTCGAAGTGCTGTCGAACCCGGACAAGCGCGCCGCCTACGACCGCTATGGCCACGCCGGCGTCGATGCGGCCGCCGGCATGGGTGGCGGCGGGTTCAATGCCGGCGATGCCTTCGGCGACATCTTCGGCGATGTCTTCAGCGAGATCTTCGGCGGCGGTCGGCGTGGTCGCAGCAACGTCTACCGCGGCGCCGACCTGCGCTACGAGCTGGAACTGGATCTCGAGCAAGCCGTCGCCGGCGGCAGCTTCGAAATCGACGTACCGACGCTCGCCAGTTGCGAACGCTGCGACGGCAGCGGCGCGAAGCCTGGCACCAGTCCAGTCAACTGCCCGACCTGCGGCGGGGTCGGCCAGGTGCGCATGCAGCAGGGCTTCTTCTCGGTCCAGCAGACCTGCCCGCACTGCCGCGGCACCGGCCGGGTCATCGAATCTCCCTGTCCGGCCTGTCACGGCCAGGGCCGGGTGCGCAAGCGCCGGCGGCTGGCCGTCAAGGTGCCGCCTGGTGTCGATACCGGCGACCGGATCCGGCTCAGCGGTGAGGGCGAGGCCGGCCAGAACGGTGGTCCGCCCGGCGATCTGTATGTCGATATCCGCGTGCGGCCGCACCCGATCTTCCAGCGTGACGGCGGCGATCTGTCCTGTCGCGTGCCGATCAGTTTCGCGACCGCGGCGCTCGGCGGCACCGTGGTCGTGCCGACCCTGGACGGCGAGGTGAGCCTCAAGGTGCCGCCGGGCACCCAGTCCGGGAAAGTCTTCCGCTTGCGTGGCAAGGGCGTGAAGCCGGTGCGCGGGCACGCGACCGGCGACCTGTATTGCAGTGTCGAGGTCGAGACGCCCGTCCACCTGAACGCCGAACAGAAGGAGTTGCTCAGGAAGTTCGAGGATTCCCTGCAGTCCAGCGGCAAACAGCACGGGCCGCGCGCGAGTTCCTGGGCCGACGGCGTGCGGCGGTTTTTTGAGAAGATCAGTCCCTGAGCAAGAGCGGGACGGGGGGAGGCAATGCACCGGATCGCAATCCTCGGCGCCACCGGGCGCATGGGCCGGGCGCTGCTGGAACTGGTGGCGGCCAGCGACGACCTGACGCTGAGCGGGGCCGCGGCCGAGCCCGGGCATCCGGCGCTGGGCACCGATCCCGGGCCGGGACTGGGCCTGCCGGCGTTCGGCCTGCGTATCGGCGACGACCCTGCGGCCGCGGTCGCCGGGGCCGAGGTCGCGGTCGATTTCAGCGTCGCGGCGGCCACGGCCGCCCATGCGGCGGCCTGCGCGGCACAGGGCGTGGCGCTGGTCATCGGCACCACGGGCCTCGGTGAGGCCGAGCAGGCGGCCCTGGCCGCGGCGGCCGAACGCGTGCCCGTGGTCTATGGCCGGAACATGAGCATCGGCGTGAACCTGCTGTCCGAACTGGTGCGGCTGGCGGCCCGCACGCTGGACACCGACTACGACATCGAAATCTACGAGGCGCACCACCGGCACAAGGTCGATGCGCCGTCGGGCACGGCCCTGCAGCTGGGCGAAGCCGCGGTGGCCGGTCGCGGCGGTCGCCTGGACGAGCTCGCTGTCTACCAGCGCCACGGCCACACCGGCCCGCGGCCGGCCGGGACGATCGGCTTCGCGGTGGCGCGGGCCGGTGGCATCGTCGGCGATCACCGGGTCACGTTCGGCGGCGACGAGGAACTGCTGGAACTCGGTCACCGGGCACTCGATCGTCGGGTGTTCGCGCGCGGTGCCTTGCGCGCCGCGCGCTGGGTCGTCGGCCAGCGGCCGGGCCTGTACGGGATGCGTGAGGTGCTGGGTCTCGCGGACTGAGCCCGCTTGGCCCCGCTGCGCGGGCGGACTACAATAGCCCGGGTCCCAGTCTGGTGCAGCAGGAACGGGAGGGATCCACAGCGGAGCCTCCCGTTTTGCGCATCTACATCCGGAGTTTCGTGCCGATGCCGACGGCGATCAGGCTGCAATGAGTGAACCTGCACTGCTGGCGCTGGAAGACGGCACGCTGTTCACCGGCATTTCGATCGGCGCGCCGGGCCGCACGATCGGCGAGGTGGTCTTCAACACCTCGATGACGGGTTACCAGGAGATCCTCACCGATCCCTCCTATTGCCGTCAGATCGTTACGCTGACCTACCCGCACATCGGCAACACCGGCACCAACAGCCTGGACAACGAAAGCGGCCGCATCCATGCCTCCGGCCTGGTGATCCGCGACCTGCCCTTGCGCGCCAGTAGCTGGCGCTCGGAGCTGGATCTGGCCGAATTCCTGCGGCGCGCCAACACCGTCGCGATCGCCGACATCGACACCCGCCGGCTGACGCGGCTCCTGCGCGACAAGGGCGCGATGTCCGGCTGCATCATGACCGGCGCCGCCGACGCCGCCACCGCAATCGCGCATGCGCGCCGCTTCCCCGGACTGGCCGGCATGGACCTGGCGCGGGTCGTGACCACGGACAGCAGTTACCAGTGGAGCCTTGGCAGCGCCTGGCCGCAGGCCGAACCCGCGCCGCGCAAGCGCACCCAGTCCTTCCATGTCGTGGCCTACGATTTCGGCATCAAGCGCCACATCCTGCGCCTGCTCGTCGACCACAACTGCCAGGTGCTGGTCGTGCCTGCGCAGACCCCGGCCGCGGACGTACTGGCGCTGTCGCCCGACGGCGTGTTCCTGTCGAACGGTCCGGGCGACCCGGAACCCTGCGACTACGCAATCGAGGCGATCCGGGAAATTCTTGCGGCCGGCGTGCCGACCTTCGGCATCTGCCTCGGCCACCAGCTGCTGGCGCTGGCCAGCGGCGCGCGCACCGTCAAGATGAAGTTCGGCCATCACGGCGCCAATCACCCGGTCGTCGATCTCGACACGGGCAAGGTGGCGATCAGCAGCCAGAACCATGGCTTCGCCGTGGACGAGGAGAGCCTGCCCGAGACGCTGCGCCCGACCCACCGCTCGCTGTTCGATGGCACGCTGCAGGGCATCGAGCGCGTCGACTGCCCGGCCTTTGGCTTCCAGGGGCACCCGGAAGCGAGCCCGGGTCCGCACGACCTGTTACCGATCTTCGAACGGTTCATCATGGCCATGCGCGCACGCAACGGCGAGCAGGCCGCGGCGGCGCGCGCCGGTTCAGGCTAGCCGCCATGCCGCGCCGCACTGACATTGAGAGCATCCTGATCATCGGCGCCGGGCCGATCGTGATCGGCCAGGCCTGCGAGTTCGACTATTCCGGCGCCCAGGCCTGCAAGGCGCTGAAGGAAGAGGGTTATCGGGTCATCCTGGTGAACTCGAACCCCGCGACGATCATGACCGACCCGGACATGGCCGATGCCGTCTACATCGAGCCGGTCACCTGGCAGGCGGTCGCGCGGATCATCGAACGGGAGCAGCCCGATGCGCTGCTGCCGACGATGGGCGGCCAGACGGCGCTGAATTGCGCGCTGGACCTGGTCCGCGAAGGCGTATTGAAGCAGCACGACGTCGAACTGATCGGCGCGTCGCGCGAGGCCATCGACACCGCCGAGGACCGCGAACTGTTCCGCAACGCGATGCAGGAGATCGGGCTGGCCTGCCCGCGTGCACAGATCGCGCACTCGCTGGAACAGGCACTGGAAGTACAGGCGGAGATCGGCTTTCCGACCATCATCCGGCCGTCCTTCACGCTGGGCGGCACCGGCGGTGGCATTGCCTACAACCGCGAGGAGTTCGAAGAGATCGTCGCTCGCGGCCTGGACCTGTCGCCGACCACCGAGGTGCTGCTGGAGGAATCGGTCATCGGCTGGAAGGAATTCGAGATGGAGGTGGTCCGCGACCGGGCGGACAACTGCATCATCGTCTGCTCGATCGAGAATCTCGACCCGATGGGTGTGCACACCGGCGACTCGGTCACGGTGGCGCCGGCCCAGACCCTGACCGACAAGGAGTACCAGGACCTGCGCGATGCCTCGATCGCCGTGCTCAGGCGGATCGGCGTGGACACCGGTGGTTCCAATGTGCAGTTCGCGGTGAGCCCGGAGAACGGGCGCATCCTGGTCATCGAGATGAATCCGCGCGTATCACGGTCTTCGGCGCTGGCCTCCAAGGCCACCGGCTTCCCGATCGCCAAGGTCGCGGCCAAGCTGGCCATCGGCTACACGCTGGACGAATTGCGCAATGAGATCACCGGCGGCGCCACGCCGGCGTCCTTCGAGCCGACGATCGACTACGTGGTGACGAAGGTGCCGCGCTTCACCTTCGAGAAGTTCCCGGGCGCAAACGACCGCCTGACCACGCAGATGAAGTCGGTCGGCGAGGTCATGGCTATCGGGCGGACCTTCCAGGAATCGCTGCAGAAAGCCTTGCGCGGCCTGGAGACCGGTATCGATGGCCTGGTCGAGCGCCTGCCGCCGGAGCCAGGCGACGATGACCTGACCCGGCTGGAGCAGGAATTGCGCCACCCGGGAGCCGAGCGGCTGCTCTACGTCGCCGACGCCTTCCGCAGCGGGCGCAGTTTCGACGAAATTGCCGCCGCCACCGGCATCGATCCCTGGTTCCTGGCGCAGATCGAAGATCTGGTGCGCCGCGAACAGGCAGTCGTCCACGATGGGCTCGCCGCTCTGAAGCCCGCATCGTTGCTGCAGTTCAAGCGCCGGGGCTTTTCGGACAGCCGCCTGGCCAGCCTGCTGCGCACCGAGGAGAAGGTCGTCCGCCAGCACCGCCTCGACGCCGGCATCCGGCCGGTCTTCAAGCGGGTGGATACCTGCGCGGCGGAATTCGCGACGACCACTGCCTATATGTATTCCACCTATGAAGAGGAATGCGAGGCCGACCCGGATGAGCGACCGAAGATCATGATTCTGGGCGGCGGGCCGAACCGGATCGGTCAGGGCATCGAGTTCGACTACTGTTGCGTGCATGCAGCGCTGGCGCTGCGCGAAGCCGGTTATGAGACCATCATGGTCAACTGCAACCCGGAGACCGTGTCCACCGATTTCGACACCTCGGATCGGCTGTACTTCGAGCCGCTGACCTTCGAGGACGTGATGGAGATCATCGAGCGGGAGCGGCCCGAGGGGGTGATCGTCCAGTACGGCGGACAGACGCCGCTCAAGCTGGCGCGCGCGCTGGAGCGGGCCGGCGCACCGATCATCGGCACCAGCCCCGATTGCATCGATCTGGCAGAGGATCGCGAGCGCTTTCAGCAGCTGCTGAAGCGCCTGGGCCTTAAGCAACCGCCGAACTGCACTGCGCGCACCGAGGAAGAAGCCGTGCAGATGGCCGCCGAAGTCGGGTTCCCGCTGGTCGTGCGACCGTCCTACGTGCTCGGCGGGCGGGCGATGGAGATCGTGCATACCGAGGACGATCTGCGCGCCTACATGCGGGATGCGGTCGAGGTCTCCAATGACAGCCCGGTGCTGCTTGACCGGTTCCTGGACCTCGCGGTAGAGGTCGATGTCGACTGTGTCTCGGACGGTGAGCAGGTCGTCGTCGGTGGCATCATGGAGCACGTGGAACAGGCCGGCGTGCATTCCGGCGATTCGGCCTGTTCGCTGCCGCCGGCGACGCTGTCGCCCGAGATCCAGCAGGAGATCGTCCGCCAGGTCACGGCGATGGCGAAGGCGCTGGAAGTCAAGGGGCTGATGAACACACAGTTCGCGATCCAGAACGGCATCATCTACGTGCTGGAGGTCAATCCGCGTGCCTCGCGCACCGTGCCTTTCGTGTCCAAGGCAACCGGCATCCCGCTGGCCAAGATCGCCGCGCTGGCGATGGTCGGCCGCAGCCTGGCAGAGCAGGGCCTGCAGCCCTGGCGGCCGCCGCCTTATTTTTCCGTCAAGGCCTGCGTGTTCCCGTTCGGCAAGTTCCCGAGCGCCGACCCGATCCTCGGTCCGGAAATGAAGTCGACCGGCGAGGTCATGGGCACCGGGCGCTCCTTCGCCGAGGCCTACGCGAAGGCGCAGATCGCTTCCGGCGTCCACCTGCCCAGGCGCGGCACCGCACTGCTGTCGGTGCGCGACCGGGACAAGCCGGCCGCCGTGGCCCTGGGCCGGGCCCTGCTGGAACGCGGCTTCGAGCTGGTCGCGACCAGCGGGACGGCCATGGCGCTGGCCGAAGCCGGCCTCAGCTGCCGGCGGGTCAACAAGGTCCGGGAGGGCCGGCCGCACATCGTCGACATGATCAAGAACGGAGAGATTTCCCTGATCGTGAATACCACCGAGGGCAAGCGGGCGATCCAGGAATCGCAGGAGATCCGCTCCACCGCGGTGCAGTACAAGGTCACCTATTACACGACCTTGGCCGCGGCGATGGCGACCAGCATGACGCTGGATCATGCCGACGGCGGTGACGTGAACCGCCTGCAGGATCTGCACGCGGAGGCCGCGGCATGAGCAAGCTGCCGATCACGCGCCGCGGCGCGGAACTGCTGAAGGAAGAGCTGCGCCGACTGAAACAGGAGGAACGCCCGCGCATCGTGCGGGCCATCGCCGAAGCGCGCGCCCACGGCGATCTGAAGGAAAACGCCGAGTACCATGCCGCCAAGGAGGAGCAGGGTTTCATCGAGGGACGGATCCGCGAGATCGAGTCCAAGCTGGCGAATGCGAACATCATCGATGTGACCCAGCTCGGCGGAGGCGGCCGCGTCGTGTTCGGTGCCACCGTGGCCCTGGTCGACGAGGCCGATGGTCAGGAAGTCAGCTACCAGATCGTCGGTGAGGACGAGGCCGATATCGCCGCCGGCCGGATCTCCATCGGCTCACCGATCGCCCGGGCCCTGATCGGCAAGGAAGAGGGCGACGTCGTCGAATTCGAGGCGCCCGGCGGGCGCAAGGCCTTTAAGATCGTCGAGGTGCGCTACGTCTGACGGGCGCCTTCAGGGCAGCACGATGCCGGGTTCGCTTGCGCGCCGCCGGTACAGCACGGCGACATTGCCGATCCGAAAGACGCATTCGGCGCCACCGCGAGTCGCCAGTTCGCCGATCGCGGCGCGGCGGGCATCTCGGTCACCGATCCGCACCCGGACCTTGATCAGTTCGTGGCGCTCCAGCTGCTGCTCCAGCTCGCTCAGGACGGCCGGGCTGACCCCGGCGCTGCCGACGGTCAGGCAGGGCCGCAGGCGGTGCGCGAGGCCGCGCAGATACTTGCGTTGTGCTTCGCTCAGCGACATCGCGGCGGATTATAGCCAGCCGCAGCGGGCGCGGGGCGTTTGGCCGTGACTCGGCGGCGTGACCGGCGGCACTGGCGGCGGCGACAGGGCGACGATCCCTATCTGGCGCGGGCGCGGGCGGAAGGCTGGCGGTCGCGATCGGTCTACAAGCTGATCGAGATTCAGCGGCGCGAGCGTTTGCTGCGGCCCGGCGCGACCGTGATCGACCTCGGCGCAGCGCCGGGCGGCTGGAGCCAGTACGCGGCCAGTCTGGTCGGCGACAAGGGCCGGGTGCTCGCGGTCGATTTGCTGCCCGTCGATGGCCTCGCCGGCGTCGATCGTATCCAGGGAGACTTCGGCGACGAAAGCGTTCTCGAAGCAGTCGAAAATTGGCTGGGTGATGGGCCTGCGGATCTTGTTATGTCCGATATGGCACCCAATATCACTGGTATCCGCGCCGTCGACCAGCCGCGGGCGATGTTGCTCGCGGAACTGGCAGCGGAGCTGGCACTGAAGACGCTGCGCCCGGGTGGTGCCTTTGTCTGCAAGCTGTTTCACGGCGAGGGTTTCGACGAATATCTGCGCGCGCTGCGCCCGGAGTTCGAGCGGCTGCGCGTGCGCAAGCCGGCGGCGTCGCGGCCCGAGAGCCGCGAGACCTACCTTGTAGCCACTGCCCGCAAGCTGTAGTAGGCTGTCCCGCAGAGGTCGAAAGAACCGACCCGTATCGAGTCAAGGCATTGAATGATCTAGCAAAAAATATCGTCCTCTGGATCGTGATCGCGGTCGTGCTGCTGACCGTGTTCCAGAGCTTCGGCACCGACGGCCGGCAGGCGGAACCGCTGGCCTATTCGGACTTCCTGCGCATGGTCGAAACCGGCCAGGTGCAGCAGGTGCTGTTCGAGGGCGACATGATCAAGGGCGTCGGCGCGACCGGCGAGCGCTTCGTCACCTACAGCCCGGAGACCGACAACACCGCGCTGATCGGTGAACTGCGCAAGAGCGGCGTGCAGATTCGTGCCGCGGCGCCGAAGGGCCAGAACATCCTGGTCAGCCTGTTCATCAACTCCTTCCCGGTGCTGCTGCTGATTGCCGTCTGGGTGTATTTCATGCGCCAGATGCAGGGCGGAGGCAGCGGCCGCGGCGCGATGTCCTTCGGCAAGAGCCGCGCACGGCTGCTGGGCGAGGATCAGGTCAACGTCACCTTTCAGGACGTGGCCGGGGTCGAGGAGGCCAAGGAAGAAGTCGTTGAGATCGTCGATTTCCTGAAGGACCCGGCCAAATTTCAGCGGCTCGGCGGCAAGATCCCGAAGGGCGTGCTGATGGTCGGGTCACCCGGCACCGGCAAGACCTTGCTGGCGCGCGCGATCGCCGGCGAGGCGAAGGTGCCGTTCTTCACGATCTCCGGTTCCGATTTCGTCGAGATGTTCGTCGGCGTCGGCGCCTCGCGGGTGCGCGACATGTTCGAGCAGGCCAAGAAGCACGCGCCCTGCATCATTTTCATCGACGAGATCGACGCCGTGGGCCGGCATCGCGGCGCCGGGCTCGGCGGCGGCCACGACGAACGCGAGCAGACCCTGAACCAGCTGCTGGTCGAGATGGACGGCTTCGAGGGCAACGAGGGCATCATCGTGATCGCCGCGACCAACCGTCCGGACGTCCTCGACCCGGCCCTGCTGCGGCCCGGACGCTTCGACCGGCAGGTCGTCGTGCCCTTGCCGGACGTGCGCGGCCGCGAGCAGATCCTGCGCGTGCACATGCGCAAGGTGCCGGTGGCCGACGACGTGCGGCCTTCGGTCATCGCCCGCGGCACGCCGGGGTTTTCCGGGGCCGACCTGGCCAACCTGGTCAACGAGGCTGCATTGTTCGCGGCCCGCGCCAACAAGCGCACCGTGACCATGGAAGAGTTCGAGAAGGCCAAGGACAAGATCATGATGGGCACCGAGCGGCGCTCCATGGTCATGAGCGAGGAAGAGAAGCGCTTGACGGCCTACCACGAGGCCGGGCACGCGATCGTCGGCTTGTCGGTGCCCGATCACGACCCGGTCTACAAGGTGTCGATCATTCCGCGGGGGCGCGCGCTCGGCGTCACGATGTTCCTGCCCGAGGAGGATCGCTACAGCTTCAGCAAACGGCGCCTGAACAGTCAGATCGCCAGCCTCTTCGGCGGCCGGATCGCCGAGGAGCTGATCTTCGGTGCCGACGCCGTGACCACCGGTGCGGCGAACGATCTCGAGCGGGCCACCGAGATCGCCCGCAACATGGTCACCAAGTGGGGGCTGTCCGAGCGGCTTGGTCCGCTGACCTATTCCGAAGAGGACGGGGAGGTCTTCCTGGGCCGCAGCGTGACCCAGCACAAGCAGGTGTCGGACCAGACGGTGCACACGATCGACGAGGAAGTGCGCAAGATCGTCGATACGAACTATCAGCGCGCGCGGCAGATCCTCGAGGAGAACCTCGACAAGCTGCATGCGATGGCGGAGGCGCTGATCAAGTACGAGACCATCGACGAGCAGCAGATCCAGGACATCATGGCCGGCAAGGAGCCGCGGCCACCGGAGGACTGGGACAGCGACGAACCGCCGACTGCCGTCTCCGGTGAACCGGGCCGCAAGAAGGATGATCCGAGCCTCGGGGAGCCGGCCAGCCAGCACTGAGGCTCGTGCAGCCGGCGCGCGCCGGCCATCGGTCGCCGCTCGCCATCCCTCGCGGAACGGCTGCGCCGGGGTTGCCGCGTGAGCGCCGAAGCACTGGCCGGCCGCCTTCGCTCGCGCGGGGATCGCCCGCTGGTCATGGGCGTACTCAATGTCACCCCGGACTCTTTCTACGATGGCGGCCGCTTTCTGGATTGCAACGTCGCCCTGCGCCATGCCGAGGCCATGGTCGCGGCCGGTGCCGACCTGCTGGATGTCGGCGGCGAGTCGACGCGGCCGGGCGCTGAACCGACGCCGCTGCAGGCGGAAATGGACCGTGTGCTGCCCGTGGTCGAGGCATTGGTCGCCGAGTTCCCGCTGCCGGTCTCGGTCGATACCAGCAAGCCGGAACTGATGCGCGCGGCGGCGGCGGCGGGTGCGGCAATGATCAACGATGTGCTCGCGCTGCGGGCTGCCGGTGCGCTGGAGACCGCCGCCGAGCTGGGCCTGACAGTCTGTCTGATGCACATGCAGGGCGAGCCGCGCAGCATGCAGCGCAATCCTGTCTATGCCGACGTCGTGCGCGAGGTCAGGGATTTTCTCGCCGGCCGGATCGCCGCGGCCACTGCAGCCGGACTGCCGAAAGAGCGGCTGCTGGTCGACCCCGGATTTGGCTTCGGCAAGTCGCTGGAGCACAACCTTCGCCTGCTGGCCGAACTGCCGGCCTTGCAGTCCCTTGGCTGTCCGGTGCTCGTCGGCCTGTCGCGCAAGTCCTTGCTCGGCAAGCTGCTGGACCGTCCGGTGGAAGAGCGCCTGGCCGGCAGCCTGGCGCTGGCCCTGCTGGCAGCGCAGCGCGGGGCGGCCGTTTTGCGGGTCCACGACGTTGCAGAGACGCTGGATGTGCTGCGAGTATTGGCGGCCGTGGAGAAGCGGCAGGGCTGAGCAGGGAGTCGGCGGTCTTGGGCAGGCAGTTCTTTGGCACCGATGGCATTCGCGGGCGCGTCGGCACCCACCCGATGACGGCCGAATTCGCCCTGCGTCTGGCGAGCGCTGCTGCACGGGTGCTGGCCCCACAGGGCGGGCGGGTCGTGATCGGCAAGGATACGCGGGTCTCCGGCTACATGTTCGAGGCGGCACTGGAGGCCGGCTTCGTCGCTGCCGGCATGGACGTCCTGCTGCTGGGGCCATTGCCGACGCCGGGCATCGCCTTCCTGACTCAGGCGCTGGATGCGGACCTCGGCGTCGTCATCAGTGCCTCACACAACCCCTATTTCGACAACGGCATCAAGTTCTTCGATCGTGCCGGCTCGAAGCTGCCCGACGCGGTCGAGGAACGCATCGAGGCCTTTCTCGCCGAGCCGGCCATCACGCGCGAATCCGCCGAACTCGGCCGTGCCAAGCGCATCGATGATGCCCGCGAGCAATACCAGCAGTTCGCCCTGTCGACCGTGCCGCCCGGGACGCGGCTGGACCGGCTCAAAATCGTGCTCGACTGCTCCCATGGCGCCGGGTACAAGGTCGCGCCGACCGTGCTGACGGAGCTGGGCGCCGAGATCGTTCCGATCGGCTGCTCGCCGAACGGGCGCAATATCAACGATGGTTGCGGCTCGACGAACCCGGACCTGCTGATGCTGACGGTGCAGGGGGTGCGCGCTGACGTCGGTATAGCTCTGGACGGGGACGGCGACCGGGTGCTGATGGTCGACCACGAAGGCCGGCTGGTCGACGGCGATCAGCTGATCTATTTGCTGGCGCGTGCCGCGAGAGACGAGGGCCGCCTGCAGGGACCGGTGGTCGGTACGCAGATGACCAACCTTGGCCTGGAGCGCGCCCTGGCGGAACTCGGCATCGAATTCCGGCGGGCCCAGGTCGGCGATCGCTACGTGCTGGAAATGCTGCGCGAAACCGGCGGTATTCTCGGCGGCGAGACCTCGGGCCATCTGCTCTGCCTGGACAAGACGACGACCGGCGACGGGCTGATCAGCGCGCTGCAGGTGCTCAGCGTCATGGCGAACAGCGGCCGGTCGCTGGCAGAACTGGTGCGACCGGTTCAGCGGCTGCCGCAGACCCTGGTCAATCTGCGGCTGCCAAGGCGCATCGCGGTCGCCGACTCCCCGCCCATCCAGGCGGCGATCCACGAAGCCGAACAACGGATCGCGGAGCGCGGACGGGTGCTGGTGCGGGCCTCGGGCACCGAGCCGGTGCTGCGGGTCATGGTCGAGGGAGAGGACGACGGCGAGGTGCGCGCCGTCGCCGAATCCCTGGCCGCGAGCATCGAGCGCCTGACGGCCTGACAGCCCGATTCCGCGACGGCCACGGCGTTGATTTCGCCGGGGCGGGCCGCTAACCTTCGCGCACCTTTTTTGACGGCAGCGCGCCGCTATCCGGCGCTTCCGGCGGCTGGCAGGCTCATGAGAACTCCCCTCGTTGCAGGCAACTGGAAACTGAACGGCAGCCGCGCCGAGAATGCGGTGCTGCTCTCCGGCATCCGCGCCGGCCTCGGCAAATTGCGCGGCTGCGAGGTCATGGTCTGCCCGCCCTTCGTCTATTTGGCCGAGATCGCCACGGAGATCGCCGGCTCGGGCCTGCTGCTCGGTGCCCAGGACGTGGCGGCGCAGGCGCGCGGCGCCTACACCGGCGAGGTTTCGGCCGCGATGCTCGCCGATGTGGGCTGCAGCCACGTGATCGTCGGGCATTCGGAACGCCGCAGCCTGTTCGGTGAGACCGACACCATCGTGGCCGAAAAATACCTGGCCGCTCAGGCCGCCGGTCTGGTGCCCGTCGTCTGTGTTGGGGAGACGCTGGCGGAACGCGAAGCGGGCGAGACTCAGGCGGTGGTCAGGCGCCAGTTGCGGGCGGTCCTGGAGGCCGGCGGGGCTGCGGCACTGGCAATGGCGGTGATCGCCTACGAGCCGGTCTGGGCCATCGGCACCGGGATGACGGCGAGCCCGGAGCAGGCGCAGCAGGTACACGCCGATATTCGTGCCCAGGTGGCCGCTGCCGATGCTAAGATTGCATCCGGCCTGCGCATTCTCTACGGCGGCAGCGTGAAGGGCGGCAACGCCGCAGCGCTGTTCGCGATGCCGGACATTGATGGCGGCCTGATCGGTGGTGCATCCCTGGACGCCGCCGAGTTCCTGGCGATTTGCGGTGCTGCCGCAGGACACAACTGATGCTGACGATTCATAGTCTGCTGCTGATCGCGCATGTGCTGATCTCGGTCGCGATCATCGGCCTCGTGCTGCTGCAGCGTGGCAAGGGTGCGGAAGCCGGCGCGGCCTTCGGCGCCGGCGCCTCGGGCACGGTCTTCGGGGCGCGCGGCTCGGCCAACTTCCTGTCGCGCAGCACCGCGGTGCTGGCGACGCTGTTTTTCATCACGAGCCTGAGCCTGGCCTATGTCGGCGCTCAGCGGCCCGAGTCGCGCAGCGTGATCGATGCCGCGCCGCCGGCGGGGGAAGCCGGGCTGTCGCCGGCACCCGATCAGAGCAGCGGCGAACTGCCGGCGCTGCCGGAAGAGACGGTCCCTGCCGTTCCGGCGCCGCCGCAGGAGGCGCCGGCCGGCGAACCGGCCACAGCACCAGCGGCCGACTGAGCGTGCCGCGGGCCTGTAACTTGCCGATGTGGTGGAATTGGTAGACACGCTGTCTTGAGGGGGCAGTGGCGCAAGCCGTGCCGGTTCGAGTCCGGCCATCGGCACCAGTTTCCCGGCCAGGCGATCGCCGGCTCGGCCGCCGGCCCGCGGGCCGGCGGCGGTTTCGCGGCGGCTCGGCCGGTTGCTAGAATTCGTCTGCGGGTTGATTGGGAACTGAGTCGTGTTACAAGGCTATCTGCCGGTGCTGGTCTTCCTCGCGATCGCCGCGGCCGTCGGGGTCGTCCTGCTGGCACTGGGCCTCCTGCTCGGGCGGGGGGAGCGCAACCCGGAAAAGCTCAGTCCCTATGAGTGCGGCTTCGAGCCCTTCGAAGACAGCCGCATGAAATTCGACGTGCGCTACTATCTCGTGGCGATCCTGTTCATCATCTTCGACCTGGAGATTGCCTTCCTGTTTCCCTGGGCCGTGTCGCTCGACGCGATCGGCCTGTTCGGGATCGTCGCGATGGCCGTTTTCCTGCTGGTGCTCGTGGTGGGCTTCATCTACGAGTGGAAGAAGGGGGCGCTGGAATGGGATTGAGCGCCACTGCCGATCAGCGGGCCGCGGCGCCCGGCGGCGCCCTGCCGTTTGCGGCCGACGAGGTCCTGCAGGAACGCGGTTTCGTCGTCACCAGCATCGACAAGCTGATGAACTGGGCGCGGACCGGCTCGCTCTGGCCGATGACCTTCGGCCTGGCCTGTTGCGCGGTCGAGATGATGCAGGCGGGCGCGTCGCGTTACGACCTGGACCGCTTCGGCGTCATCTTCCGGCCGAGCCCGCGGCAATCGGACGTCATGATCGTGGCGGGTACGCTGACCAACAAGATGGCTCCGGCCTTGCGCAAGGTCTACGACCAGATGCCGGACCCGAAATGGGTGATCTCGATGGGTTCCTGCGCTAACGGCGGCGGCTACTACCACTATTCCTACTCGGTCGTGCGCGGCTGCGACCGGATCGTGCCGGTCGCTGTCTATGTGCCTGGCTGCCCGCCGACGGCGGAAGCCCTGCTGTACGGCATCATCCAGCTGCAGGAGAAGATCCGCCGCACACAGACCATCGCGCGGTGAGCCGGTCATGAACGAGCGATTGTCCGCACTGGCGGAGGAAATCAGCGCGCGCTTTGGCGATCGGCTGACGCGCCTGGAGAGCTCTTGCGGCGAGCTCGGTTACGAACTGGCGCCCGCGGACCTGGTCGAGGTTGCCACCGAAATTCGCGATGGCCTGGGTTTCGAGATGCTGATGGATCTCTGCGGCGTCGATTACCTGACCTGGGGACATGCGGAATGGCAAACGCGGGACGCCACCGACCAGGGATTCAGCCGCGCCGCGATGCGCGAGACCATCGTGCCGGACCCGGACGAGACCTACGACCCGCGGCGCTTCGCCGTCGTCTACCATTTGCTGTCGATCGGCCGCAATCTGCGCCTGCGCCTGAAGGTCTACACCGGTTCGGCCAATCCGCCGATGGTGCCGTCGGTCGTGCCGGTCTGGGCGTCGGCCAACTGGTACGAGCGCGAGGCCTTTGACCTGTTCGGAATTCTGTTCGAGGGGCACCCTGATCTGCGGCGCATCCTGACCGACTACGGCTTCATCGGTCATCCCTTCCGCAAGGATTTTCCGCTCAGCGGCAACCTCGAAGTGCGTTACGACCCGGAGCAGGGTCGCGTGGTCTATGAACCGGTCAGCATCGAGCCGCGCACGCTGGTGCCGCGGGTGATCCGCGACGACAACCGTTACGTCCCCGAACTGAAGGATCGTCCGGCCGGTGTCTGAGATTCAGAACTTCACATTGAACTTCGGACCGCAGCATCCGGCGGCCCATGGCGTGCTGCGCCTGGTGCTGGAGATGGACGGCGAGGTCATCCAGAAGGCCGATCCCCACGTGGGGCTCCTGCACCGGGCCACCGAGAAGCTGGCCGAGAGCAAGCCGTACAACCAGAGCATCGGCTATATGGACCGGCTGGACTACGTGTCCATGATGTGCAACGAGCATGGCTACGTGCTGGCGATCGAAAAGCTCCTCGGAATCACGCCGCCGCCACGGGCGCAGTACATCCGCGTGATGTTTGACGAGATCACGCGGATCCTGAATCACCTGATGTGGCTGGGTGCGCACGGCCTGGACATCGGCGCGATGACGATGTTCCTCTACTGTTTCCGCGAACGCGAGGACCTGATGGACTGCTACGAGGCGGTTTCCGGGACGCGCATGCATGCGACTTATTATCGGCCCGGCGGCGTCTATCGCGACCTGCCGGAGCAGATGCCGCAATACCAGCCCTCGCCGGTGCGCCGGCAGAAGGACGTGGACCGCCTGAATGCCGCGCGCCAGGGTTCGCTGCTCGACTTCATCGAGGATTTCACCGAGCGTTTCCCGGCGCGCGTCGACGAATACGAGACGCTGCTGACGGACAATCGCATCTGGAAGCAACGCACCGTGAATATCGGCGTCGTCTCCCCGGAGCGGGCCCTGCAGCTCGGCTTCAGCGGGCCAATGCTGCGCGGCTCCGGCGTGGAGTGGGATCTGCGCAAGAAACAGCCCTACGAGGTCTATGCCGATCTGGACTTCGATATCCCGGTCGGTGTCAACGGCGACTGCTACGACCGATATCTCGTGCGCGTGGAAGAGATGCGGCAATCGAACCGCATCATCCGGCAGTGTGTCGACTGGCTGCGGCAGAATCCCGGGCCGGTCGTCGTCGACGACCACAAGCTGGTGCCGCCGGACCGCGAGTCCATGAAGGATGACATGGAAGCGCTGATCCACCATTTCAAGCTGTTCACGGAGGGCTACACCGTGCCGGCGGGCGAGGCCTATGCGGCGATTGAACACCCGAAAGGGGAATTCGGCGTCTACCTCGTCTCCGACGGAGCCAACAAGCCTTACCGCGTCAAGGTGCGCGCACCAGGCTTTGCGCATCTGTCGGCGATGCATGAAATGGTCCAGGGCCACATGCTGGCTGATGTCGTCGCCGTGATCGGTACTCAGGACATCGTTTTCGGGGAGATCGATCGCTGATGACCGAATCCGCTTACGAACTGTCCGCGACGGTGCGCGCCGAGATCGAGCGCTGGCGCGCCAAGTTCCCCGAGGGCCGGCAACGCTCGGCCGTCATCGCGGCGCTGCATGCCGTGCAGCACGAAGACGGCTACCTGAGCCCGGAGGCGATGCAGGCCGTCGCCGCCTGCCTGGAGCTGCCGCCGATCCAGGTCTTCGAGGTCGCCGCGTTCTACTCGATGTTCGAGACCCGGCCTGTCGGGCGCCATAGCATTTCGGTCTGCACCAACATTTCCTGCATGCTCTGCGGCGGTGACGAGATCCTGGAGCATGTGAAGCGCAAGCTCGGAATCGAACCAGGCCAGAGCACGCCGGACGGCAAGTTCTACCTGAAGCAGGAATTCGAATGTCTGGCGGCCTGCAATAACGCACCGATGATGATGGTCGACCACGTCTACCACGAAAATCTCACGCCCGAACGGGTCGACGAGATTCTCGACTCGCTGGAGTAAGCGGCATGGCCGAGCAGAACCAGGTCTGTTTTCGCACTCTCCGCTTCGACGAGCCGTGGACCCTGGAGAACTATCTGAAGGTTGATGGCTACAAGGCCTGGAAGCGCGTGCTCGCCGGCGAACTCAGCCGCGCGGAGATCATCGACATCATCAAGGCTTCCGGGCTGCGCGGGCGAGGCGGCGCCGGCTTCCCCACCGGCGTCAAGTGGGGCTTCATGCCGCGCGACGACGCGGGCCAGAAATACGTGGTCTGCAATTCGGACGAGAGCGAGCCGGGCACCTGCCACGACCGTGACATCCTGCGTTACAACCCGCATGCGGTCATCGAGGGCATGGCAATCGGTGGTTACGCGATGGGCGCGACCGTGGGCTACAACTATATCCGCGGTGAGTTCATGGCCGAGCCGATCCCGCGCTTCGAGGCGGCGCTCGAGGAAGCCTATGCCGCCGGCCTGCTGGGAAAGAACATCCAGGGTTCCGGCATCGATTTCGACCTGCATGCCTTCATCGGTGCCGGTGCCTACATCTGTGGCGAGGAAACGGGACTGCTGGAATCCCTGGAAGGCAAGCCCGGCCGGCCGCGCTTCAAGCCGCCGTTCCCGGCGAGTTGCGGCCTGTTCGGCAAGCCGACGACGATCAACAACACGCAAAGCTTCGCCTCGGTGCCGACGATCATCAACGAGGGTCCGGAATGGTTCGCCGCGCTCGGCCCGGAGAATTCCGGCGGCACGTTGATCTTCTCGGTGTCCGGGCACGTGAATCGTCCGGGCAATTTCGAGCTGCCGCTCGGCGTTCCGTTCCGTGAACTGCTGGATCTCTGCGGCGGCGTACGCGGCGGCCGCCGCCTGAAGGCCGTGATTCCCGGCGGCTGCTCGGTGCCGGTGCTGCCCGCGGCCGCCATCGAGGACATCGATCTCGACTACGACAGCCTGCGGCAGGCGGGCTCGGCGCTCGGTACCGGCGCGATGATCGTGATGGACGAAACGACCTGCATGGTCAGCGTCCTGACCCGTATCGCACGCTTCTACCATGCCGAGTCCTGCGGGCAGTGCACGCCCTGCCGGGAAGGCACCGGCTGGCTGCATCGTACGCTGGTGCGCATCCAGCAGGGCCGCGGTACCCGCGCGGACCTCGACATGCTGGTCGACGTGGCCAACAAGATCGAAGGCCACACGATCTGTGCCTTCGGCGATGCTGCAGCCTGGCCGGTGCAGAGCTTCCTGCGGCATTTCCTGCACGAATTCGAATACATGGTGGAGCACGGCGGCCAGTCAATCGTGCAGGCACAGAAGGCGGCAGCATGAGCGGGCAGGAGATCAAGCTGACGATCAACGGCGAGGAGCACTCGGCGCGGGCCGGGCAGATGCTGATCGAGGTCACGGACGCAGCGGGCATCTATATTCCGCGTTTCTGCTACCACGAAAAACTGTCGGTCGCCGCCAACTGCCGCATGTGCCTGATCGAGGTCGAAAACGTACCGAAACCGCTGCCGGCCTGTGCCACGCCGGTGACCGATGGCATGGTCGTGCACACGCGTTCGCCACGCGCAATCGCGGCGCAAAAGGCGACGATGGAATTCCTGCTGATCAACCATCCGCTGGATTGCCCGATCTGCGACCAGGGCGGTGAATGCGAACTGCAGGATCTTGCCATGGGCTACGGGCGCGACGTGTCGCGTTATGCCGAGCGGAAGCGGGTCGTGGCCGACAAGAATCTGGGTCCGCTGATCTCGACCGACATGACCCGCTGCATCCATTGCACGCGCTGTGTCCGTTTCGGGCAGGAGATCGCCGGCATCCAGGAACTCGGTACGATCGGGCGCGGTGATCGCACCGAGATCAGTACCTATATCGAGGCCAGCGTCGATCACGAGCTGTCCGGCAACATCATCGACCTCTGTCCGGTGGGTGCCTTGAACAACAAGCCATACCGCTTTTCGGCGCGTGCCTGGGAAATGGAGCAGCGGCCGACCGTCGCACCGCACGACTGTGTCGGCGGCAATCTGTACGCGCACGTGCTCGGCGGGCGGGTCAAGCGCATGGTGCCGCGCCCGAACGAGGCGATCAACGAGACTTGGGCATCCGATCGGGACCGCTTCAGCTACCAGGGCATCTACGCCGACGACCGGGCGCCGGCACCGTTGCTGCGCATCGACGGTGAACTGCGCGAGGTGAACTGGTCGACGGCGCTGGAAGCGGCTGTCGAAATGTTGCAGGCAGCCGATGGTGACCTGGCCGGGCTGGTCTCACCGAGTGCGACCGTCGAAGAGGGCTTCCTGCTGGCGCGGCTGTTTGCCCACCTGGGCTCGCACGATCTCGACCACCGCCTGCGGCGCCGGGACTTCCGCGGCGAGCAGGCAGAACCGGCGGCGGCCTGGCTGGGGACGGACCTGCCGGGGATCGAGCGTATGGACGCGCTGCTGGTGATCGGCAGCCACCTGCGCCATGAGGCCCCGCTGCTGGCCCACCGCGTGCGCAAGGCGGCACTGGCGGGTGCGCGGGTCATGTTTCTGAACCCGCAGCGCTACGAGTACCTGTTTCCGGTCGCGGCCAATCATGCCTGCAGCGATCTGCTGGCCGAGACCCGGGCCCTGGCCGAGGGCCGGAGCGGCGGCGACCTGGCCGCCATCCTGTCGGCGCTGGGCGAGGCCGAACGCGCGCTCGTGCTGCTGGGCCAGCAGGCACTGCGTCACCCGCGCTACGCTGAGCTGCGGCAGGCGGCCGGCCAGCTCGCCGCGGCGACCGGCTCGGGCTTCGGCTTGCTGCCGGAAGGCGCGAATGCCACCGGCCTCGGCCTCGCCGGCGTACTGCCGACGCATACGCCCGGCGGGTTGCCGCGCAGCCACCCCGGCCGCAACGCGGCGGGGATCATTGCGTCGCCGCCGAAAACACTGCTGCTGCTGGGCATCGAGCCGGAGTTCGATTGCGCCGGAGACGCCGTCGCTGCGTTGGCGCAGGCCGGGCGGGTGATCGCAATGACGCCATACCTCGGCGGTGCCGTGCAGGCCCATGCGGACCTGATCCTGCCGATCGGCACCTTTGCGGAGACCTCCGGTACCTTCGTCAATGCCGCGGGCCAGTGGCAGAGTTTCCCGGGCGTCGCCAGCCCCGTCGGCGAGAGCCGTCCGGCATGGAAGGTGCTGCGGGTGCTGTGCAACCTGCTGGACCTGCCCGAGTCGGATTACGACAGCAGCGAGGAGATCCGCGACGAACTGCTGGAGCTGATCGGGGATCGACCGCTGGACGCGTCCCTGCCGCAAGTCGCCGATCTCGGTCCGGCCAAGGCCGTCGGCGGACCCGACATCGTCGATGTGCCGATCTACCAGGTCGACGCGATCCTGCGGCGGGCGACCGCCTTGCAGGCGACGCGGCTGGCGCGCGAGGCCGACCTGGCGGGCAGTGCCGGGGTCAGGGTGGCCTGAATGCTGACTGCGCTGAGCGAACTGCTGAACCACTGGCTGCCGCCACTGCTGGCGGAGGTCGTGCTCGTCGTCATCGAGATCGTGCCGCTGCTGATCGTGCTGATCCTCGGTGTGGCCTTCCTGACCCTGGCCGAGCGCAAGATCATCGGTTTCATGCAGAACCGCATCGGCCCGAACCGTGTCGGACCGAAAGGCCTGCTGCAGCCCTTCGCCGACGTCATCAAGCTGCTGCTGAAGGAAGTCGTGCTGCCGGCGAATGCCAACCGCTTCCTGTTTCTGGTCGCGCCGTTGCTTTCGATCACGCCGGCGCTGGCCGCCTGGGCCGTCGTGCCGCTGTTCCCCGGTTTCGCAATCGCCGATATCGATGCCGGCCTGCTGTACGTGCTGGCCCTGACCTCGCTCGGTGTCTATGGCGTGATCATCGCGGGCTGGGCGACCAACTCGAAATACGCGCTGCTGGGCGCGATGCGTTCCGCGGCGCAGATCGTGGCCTACGAGATCGCCATGGGCTTTGCGCTGGTCGGGGTGCTGATGGCCGGTGGCAGCCTGAACCTCGGCGCCATCGTCGAGGCCCAGCAGGGCGGCCTGCAGCACTGGTTCCTGTGGCCGCTGTTCCCGCTGTTCCTCGTGTATTTCATCTCCGGCGTCGCCGAGACCAACCGGGCGCCCTTCGACGTGGCCGAGGGCGAGTCGGAAATCGTCGCCGGCTTCCACGTCGAATATTCCGGCGTGGCGTTCGCGGTCTTTTTCCTTGCCGAGTATGCGAACATGATCCTGATCTCGGCGCTGACGGCGGTGATGTTCCTCGGCGGCTGGGAGTCGCCCTTTGCGGGGCTCGACGTGCTCGGGCCGCTGGCCGCCCCGGGCCTGCACTGGCTGGCGCTAAAAGTCTGCCTGTTCCTGTTCTGTTTTCTCTGGTTCCGGGCGACTTTCCCCCGCTACCGTTATGACCAGATCATGCGGCTGGGCTGGAAGGTCTTCATCCCCGTCACCATCGTGTGGATATTCGTAGAGGGCGCCATGGCAGTTATGCGACTCGGCCCCTGGAGTGCCTGAGATGGCCACCAGGGCAAGCATCGTCAAGACCTTCACGCTCTGGGAACTGCTCAAGGGCCTGTCCCTGACGCTGCGCAACCTGTTCGTGCGCAAGGTGACGGTTTTCTACCCGGAGGAGAAGACGCCGCAGTCGCCGCGCTTCCGGGGGCTGCACGCCCTACGCAGATATCCTAATGGCGAGGAGCGCTGTATCGCCTGCAAGCTATGCCAGGCAGTCTGTCCGGCGGCCGCGATCACGATCGAATCGGACGTGGCGGCGGATGGTACCCGGCGGACGACCCGGTACGACATCGACCTCTTCAAGTGCATCTATTGCGGCTTCTGCGAGGAAGCCTGTCCGGTGGATGCGATCGTCGAGACCAGGATTTTCGAATATCACATGGAGCAGCGAGGGGAAAACATCATGACCAAGGACAAGTTGCTCGCCGTCGGGGATCGCTACGAGCAGATGATCGCGGCGGACAAGGCCGCGGACGCGCGCTACCGCTAGATCGCGGCAAACGCTGGCTGCTTGCAGGGGGCTGCTGATGGCGTCACTGGTCTTTTTTTACGCGCTGGCCGCGGTCCTGCTGGTCGCGGCGACCGGCGTGATCACCTCGCGGAACCCGGTCTTTTCGGTGCTGTTTCTAGTGCTGGCCTTCGTGACCAGCGCCTTTCTGTGGATGCTCCTGGAGGCTGAGTTTTTGGCCATCGTGCTGGTCCTCGTCTACGTCGGCGCGGTCATGGTGTTGTTCCTGTTCGTGGTCATGATGCTGGACATCAAGGAGGCGCAACTGCGCGCCGGATTCACACGCTACGCGCCCTTCGGTATCGTGCTGGGCCTGATCATGGCTGCGGAACTGATCGCGGCACTGTGGCTGCGCGGCAGCCAGGTGCCGATTCTCGCCAGCGCGACACCCCGGCAAGCGGGTTACAGCAACACGAAGATGCTTGGCCAGGTCCTGTATACGGAACACGTCTACGCTTTCGAGCTGGCGGCCTTCCTGTTGCTGCTGGCGATCGTTGCAGCCATCGTGCTGACGATGCGGCGGCGGCCGGGGCTGAAGGTGCAGGACGTGGCGCGACAGGTCGCCGTGCGCCGCGAGGACCGCGTGCGCCTGGTCAAGATGCAGCCGGAGACCAGGCAGTGATCACGCTCGGCCACTATCTCGGCTTGTCGGCGGCCTTGTTCGTCCTCAGCATCGCCGGCATCTACATCAACCGCAAGAATGTGATCCTGCTGCTGATGTGCATCGAGCTGCTGCTGCTCGCCGTCAATTTCAATTTCATCGCGCTGTCGCGCTACCTGGACGACAGCGTCGGGCAGGTGTTCGTGTTTTTCATCCTGACGGTGGCCGCGGCGGAGGCCGCCATCGGGCTGGCGATCCTCGTGGTGCTGTTCCGCAGCCGGCGCAGCATCGATGTCGAAGAACTGGACGTGCTGAAAGGCTGAGCCGTGACCGAGATCTACCTTGCCATCGTCCTCTGTCCGCTGGCGGCTTCGCTCATAGCCGGGCTCTTCGGCCGCCAGATCGGTCGCGCCGGCGCCCATAGCATCACGATTCTCGGCGTCGGCGTCTCCTGCCTGCTTTCCGGCTGGGTGCTCTGGCAGCAGCTCGTGAACGGCGCGCCGGCGGAGAACGTCAGCATCTATACCTGGATGCTCAGCGACGGCATCCACATGGAGATCGGCTTTCTGATCGACCGCCTCACGGCGTTGATGATGACCGTCGTCAGTTTCGTCTCGCTGATGGTGCACATCTACACCATCGGCTACATGCACGATGACCCGGGCTACCAGCGGTTTTTCAGCTATATCTCCCTGTTCACCTT
>RFHQ01000110.1 GCA_003695765.1 Gammaproteobacteria bacterium | reverse complement strand
GGGCCCGCCAGGACTCGAACCTGGGACCAAGGGATTATGAGTCCCCTGCTCTAACCAACTGAGCTACAGGCCCGTGGGGTGGGTAGTCTAGCGCAAGGGAGCACCCGCAACAGGGCTGTTGGCCCCGTTGTCGGCCCCGCCCCTCAACTCCGCTCGATCGGCGGGCAGGGCATGAGCGCGTCGCTGGATGCGAAGTAAACGTAGCTGCGCTCATCGGCGCTGAGCCGCAGCAGGTAGCCGCAGGGCGAGCGGCCGGGCGGGCAGGGTGGTTCGTCGCAGCCGGGCAGCGGCATGCCGGCCCGCCAGGCCGTGACGCTCCCGACTTGCACGTCGGCCGGATCGAGCCCCAGCCGCGCCGCGAGATCGGCACGCGTGCGGCTGATCAGCTCCGGCACGCGGGGCGAGTCAGGGTCACTGTCCCCGATTCCGGAGTTACGGTCACTGTCCCCGGATTGCCGGCGTTGGCAGATGCGCCCGCGCTTGCCGGCGACGCGGACGTCGAAGCGCCGGCCGTCGGCCTCGACCAGCACCTGGAAACCCGGCGTGATGACCTGGGGGTAAGCCATGCCCGGCTGCGGGCAGCCAAGGCTGGCGTCCGGGAAGTCGCGGGCCGTGACCGCGACCACGGTGACCCGTCCGGCGTCGATGCCGAGGAACCCGGCCACGGTTTGCTGGGCGACGGCGGCAGCCTCGGTTTCGGCGCCGCTCGCTTGCCCGGCTTGGCGGTTTCCGGCCGGTGTCGTGTTGGCGGTATCGGTAGCGGTGTCCGGATTTGCCGCGCCGCCCCCGCTCGGCCCTGCCGCCGGCCGGTCGCCACCGCAGCCCGCCGCCAGCAGGGCGGCGAGGCAGAGCAGCAGGGCGCTGGGGCGAGCGGAGCGCATGCCCCGACTCTACTCCAGCGGGCGGCGGCGGGGGTAGTCGCGCTCGGCGTGGACTGTGCAACAATACGCCGTCCCCGCGGTCGAAGCTCGCGATGCAGCCAGCCAGCGACGCCTACAATGCACATCGCGCCGAGCGCCGCTTCAGCCGCTGGCTGCTGTGGCTGGTCTTTGCCGGCAGCACCGCGGGTACGCTGATCGCGCTGGCGGCCCGCTGGCACTGGGTCGCCGAGCTGTTCTCGCATTACCGTTTCCATTACCTGCTGGCGCAGGCGCTGTTGCTGCTGGTTTTCCTGAACACGCGGCGCCCGGGCTGGCTGGCGCTGACCCTGCTGCTGGCCCTGCCGAACGCCTGGTATGTCGGCCCCTATCTGCTGCCGGTCTTCCGCGAGGCCGTCGCCGGCGCGCCGCGGCCGGCGCGGGCGCAGCTGCTCGCCGTGAACCTGAGCTTCCGCAACCATGATTACCAGGCGATGCTCGACTACCTGCGAGCCAGCCGGCCCGAGCTGATGGTGCTGTCGGAGTACACGCCGGCCTGGCACGCGGCGCTGAGCGACGCGCTGGCCGATTACCCCTATCGCGTGCTGCGACCGCGCAGGACGCCATTCGGCATCGCCGTGTATTCCCGCCGCCCGCTGCGGCAGCCGGAAGTGCTGGATCTCGGCGCGCCCGGCGCCGAGAACCTGCGCCTGCGCGTCGATCTCGCCGGCCAGCCGGTGGAACTGTATGCCGTGCATCTGTACTCACCGGCTTCGGCGCAGCGCGCGGCCTGGCGGCGCACCCAGCTCCGGCGGCTGGCCGCGGCGCTGCGCGACCGGCCCTATCCGCGGCTGGTCGTCGGCGATCTGAACCTGACGCCGTTCTCGCCGCTGTTCACCGACCTGCTGCGGGACAGCGGCTTGATGGACGCGCGCCGGCGCGCCGGACTGCACGTGACCTGGCCGGCCTCGCCCTTGCCGCTGTGGATTCCGATCGACCATTGCCTGGCCGATGTCGCGGCCGGCGTGGTCAGCGTGCGCGCCGGCCCGGACCTGGGCTCGGATCATTTTCCGCTGGAAGTCAGCCTGGCGGATGTCAGCTAGCAGCCGGGTGGCCGGCAGGAGCGAATCGCGATGATGGGATTTGTCGGCGAAGTCATTGCCTTCATGGCCTACCTGTTCGTGTTCACGATGGGCCTGGGCGTGCTGGCCGTGATCGTGATGTACGTGATCGACCGCACGCAGACGAAGCACGCAGTGCGCCGCAATTACCCGGTCGTCGGGCGATTCCGTTACACCTTCGAGGAGCTGGGCGAGTTCTTCCGGCAATACTTCTTCGCGATGGACCGCGAGGAGATGCCCTTCAACCGCGCCGAACGTTCCTGGGCCTACCGCGCGGCGAAGAATGTCGACAATACCGTCGCCTTCGGCTCGACTCGGGACCTGCGGCGCACCGGCACGGCGATCTTCGTCAACACGCCCTGGCCGACGCTGGATCAGGAGGCCGTGCCGACCAGCCCAGTGACCATCGGCGCGGACACGCCGACCCCGTACACCACGAGCCATTTCTTTCACATCTCGGGCATGAGCTTCGGCGCGCTGTCGCGCCCGGCGGTGCGCGCGCTGTCGAAGGGCGCGGCGATCGCCGGCTGCTGGCTCAACACCGGCGAGGGCGGGCTGTCGCCCTATCACCTGGAGGGCGGCTGCGACCTGGTGTTCCAGATCGGCACGGCCAAGTACGGCGTGCGCAAGCCCGAAGGCGGCTTCGACGAGGACAAGCTGCGCGAGGTCGCGGCCCACGAGCAGGTGCGGATGTTCGAGATCAAGATCAGCCAGGGCGCCAAGCCGGGCAAGGGCGGCATCCTGCCGGGCGTGAAAGTGACACCGGAAATCGCCGCGATCCGTGGCATCCCGGCCGGCCAGGATTCGATCAGCCCGAACCGCCACCCGGAGATCGAGCGGCCGGAGCAACTGCTGGACATGATCCGCTACCTGCACGAAGTCACCGGCAAGCCGGTCGGCTTCAAGAGCGTGATCGGCTCCTACGGCTGGGTCGAGGACCTGTTCTGGGAGGCCTCGGCGCGGGGGCCGCTGTATACACCGGATTTCATCAGCGTGGACTCCGGCGATGGCGGCACCGGCGCGGCGCCGATGGCGCTGATGGACAATGTCGGCCTGTCGGTGCGCGAGACGCTGCCGCGCGTGGTCGACATCCTGATGGAGACCGGCATGCGCGACCGCGTGAAGGTGATCGCGGCCGGCAAGCTGATCACGCCGGAAGGCGTGGCCTGGGCGCTGTGCGCGGGCGCCGATTTCGTGGTCTCGGCGCGCGGCTTCATGTTCGCGCTCGGCTGCATCCAGGCGATGAAGTGCAACAGGAACACCTGCCCGACCGGGGTGACCACGCACGACAGGAAACTGCAGCGCGGACTGGTGCCGGAAGACAAGGCCGTGCGGGTTGCGCAGTACCAGCAGAACATGGAGAAAGAGGTCTGTGTGATCGCGCATTCCTGCGGCGTCGCCGAGCCGCGGCGGCTCAGGCGCTTCCATTGCCGCATGGTGCTGGACACCGGCTGGACCGAGCCGCTGGACGCGCTGTTCCCGTACCGGGAAGTGCCGAGCGCGCGCGAGGCCTGAACGGCAAAAGGCCCGGCACCGCTCGCGGCGGCACCGGGCCCTTGCCGGTTCATTCGCTCAGTCTTCGATCAGGAAGCTGCGAAGCTGGTCGCTGCGCGACGGGTGGCGCAGCTTGCGCAGCGCCTTGGCCTCGATCTGCCGGATGCGCTCGCGGGTGACGTCGAACTGCTTGCCGACCTCTTCCAGCGTGTGGTCGGTGTTCATATCGATGCCGAAACGCATGCGCAGCACCTTGGCCTCGCGCGGTGTCAGGCCGGCCAGCACGTTGTGCGTGGTCTCTTTCAGCCCCTCGACCGTGGCCGAATCGACCGGCGAGACCGCCGAGGTGTCTTCGATGAAATCGCCGAGGTGCGAATCCTCGTCGTCGCCGATCGGCGTCTCCATCGAGATCGGCTCCTTGGCGATCTTCAGCACCTTGCGCACCTTGTCTTCCGGCATGTCCATGCGCGCCGCCAGTTCTTCCGGCAGCGGCTCGCGGCCCATTTCCTGCAGCATCTGCCGGGAAATCCGGTTCAGCTTGTTGATGGTCTCGATCATGTGCACCGGGATGCGGATCGTGCGGGCCTGATCGGCGATCGAGCGCGTGATGGCCTGGCGGATCCACCAGGTCGCATAGGTCGAGAACTTGTAGCCGCGGCGGTACTCGAACTTGTCGACCGCCTTCATCAGGCCGATGTTGCCTTCCTGGATCAG
>RFHQ01000109.1 GCA_003695765.1 Gammaproteobacteria bacterium | reverse complement strand
GCGCTGCCGTTGAAATCCGGCGAGATGACGATCAGCTCGGTGCCGTTGTAGCGTGCCTCCCAGAAGAAATGCGCATCCGGGATCCGGGTCGCCGCCGGGTTGCAGAACCAGACCAGGCAGGTGCGCGACTTGAAGACCGCCGCCATGTTGTCGCCCGGCAGTTCATAGCCGAGCACCTGATAGGCGCCGACCGGCAGATCGCCGACACCGGCGAAGGTCTCCGGCACCATGATCCCGGTCAGGTTGGCGAAGCGGAACAGCGATGCAAAGGACGCGCGCTTCAGGGTCATCTGCGTGCCCATGGCAAAGCTGATCGACTCTGGCCCGCTCTCGACCGCGTGGTCGATGAACTTGTCGGCGATCTCCTCGCAGGCCTGCTCCCAGCTGATTCGCTCCCACTTGCCCTCGCCACGTTCACCGGCGCGCTTCATCGGGTAGAGCACGCGCTGGCGTCCGTACATGTACTTCGCGTGCCGCAGCCCCTTCTGGCAGCCGCGCGGCCCGTAGTCCGGCGTGTCCTCGCCGGAACGCCCGTACTGGCCCTGCTGCTCCTCGCGCCAGACGATGCCGTTCTTGACGTAGATGTTCATCGCGCAGTGGCCTGTGCAGTTCAGGCCGCGGCTGCCGTGCACGACCTTGTCCCAGGTCCACTTGCGACGCATCAGGTCTTCCCAGCGACCATACAAGGGCGCCTCGTCGTCGGCGCTGCTGCTGCTGTACTTCAGGGACAGGGCGGCGGCCAGCGCGCCGCCGCCCTTGAGGAATTCACGCCGGTCGGCGTTCATGCCAGTCATCGGGTTCGCTCCGCTCGCGTGAGGGTTTCGCCGTTCCAGCCGATCCTAGCAGACAGGGCGGTTCACAGCAGGCCGGCCCGGATCAGCCGCTCGATCGTTTCCTCCTGCCGCCGGCGGAAGACTTCACGGTCCGGCGGCTCCACGACCTGGCCGTCCTGCAGCAGGAAATTGCCGCGGTGGAAGTCCGCCTGCGCATAGCTGTCGGCGAACAGTCCGTAGGCCTGGCGCGACAGGATGTTGGCCATGCCGACCCGGCGGCGCTCGCGGCGCAGGGCGCCGATGTCCAGCACCGCGTTGGCCGACATGCTCTCGCCGCCCTGGCCGGCCTCGATCAGGATCTCGCCGTGCGGCCCGACGATCTTCGACATCGCGCTGCAGGTATACGGCGGAATGGGAATGTCGTCGATGCTGGCCGAATTCGCCGAGACGACGTAGGCCATGTTCTCGACCGCGCGCGCCCGACGGGCGATTTCCTTGATCGTCGCCTGCGGACTGCCCGGCTCGCTGGTCGGATGAATGATCACCTCGGCGCCGCGCATCACGTGCATGCGGGTGAACTCCGGATACAGGATCTCCTCGGAGGCGATCATCGCGAGATTGCCGATCTCGGTGCGCGCAACGGGAAACACCCCATCGAGCCCATAGAGGTCCAGGTACTTGTCCCAGACATCGTGCGGCGTGGGCTCGAAGCTCGAGGTCAGGCGCCGGTAGCGGAGAATCACGTCTCCGGACGGGCCGATGATGAAACAGACCTGGAAATACAGTTCCGGGAAATTCGGGTCGACCTCGTAGACGTTGCCGGCCAGGTAGATGCCGTTGTCCTGAGCGATTTTCCCCAGCGCCTCGTATTCCGGCCCGTCGTAGTGCAGGCAGGCCTTCTCGCGCCACTCCGCCGGGCTTTCGCGCATCGGGAAACCGGTGACCGCGTATTCGGGCAGTGCGACCAGCTTGACCGGCGCGCCATAGAACCAGTGCAGGAAATTACTGGCAGTCGTCGTATAGCCTTCGATGCTGCGGATGGTTTCCGCAATGCGCGCGCGCGCCGACTCCCGGTCCGGGCAGCGATTCACGCCTTTGCAGGAGACCTGCAAGGCCACCGCGATGTATTCCGGACCGGCCGCTTCCCCTTCCGCCATCACTCGATCCCCTGTTCTCAATCGGGCCGGCAGCCGTCCCGCCGGCATTTCTCGCGCCGAAGTATAGGGTCTGCCGCCGCACGACAAAGCGCCCGCTCGCCGCATGACCACATCGCAGCCGCCTCCGCGGGCGGCCTTTCCTGTATCCCGGAGCGGCATTAGCATCAATCGCTTGCGGGATTCGCCCGGAGGGCGGCATGGCGAAAGAGCGGAATGCGGCCGGCTGGCGCTTGCCCAACATGCGGCCGACGCTGAACGACACCGGCTTCATGTTCGAGGTGCTGGACGAGTACGCCGAGGCGTTCATCGCCGAGGCCGGCCGGGCCGGCGGGCCGCTGCTGGAGATCGGCTGCGCCTTCGGCGTCGCGACCCTGCCGGCGCTCGCGGCCGGAGCCGAGGTGGTCGCCTGCGACATGGAGCAGGGCCACCTGGACGAACTGCTGGCCGCCGCACCGGCGGCGGACCGCGAGCGCCTCGAGTGTGTGCTCGGCCAGCTGCCCTATGTCGACTTTGCGCCCGAGTCCTTTGCCGCGATCCTGTGCTCGCGGGTGCTGCACTTTCTCGACGGTTCGGCGATCGACGCGTCGCTGCGCAAGATGTACCGCTGGCTCGTGCCCGGGGGGCGGCTGTACCTGGTCGCGGACACGCCCTATGGCATCTGGCGGAAATTCGCACCGGTCTTCGACGCGCGGCTGGCGCGCGGCGAGCGCTGGCCGGGACTGATGATCGGCCTCGAGAACTGGCTGCCCTACCCCACGCGCGACGCCAGGATCAAGGGCCCGCCTTTCATGAACCTGCTGAACCCCGATCTGCTGGCGCGCAGTTGTCGCGAGGCCGGCTTCGAAGTGCAGCGCGCCAGCTACATCGACCGTAGCGACTTCGCCGGCCTGGGCCGCATGGACGGTCGCGAGAATGCCGGCGTGCTGGCGCGGCGGCCGGCTGGCTGAACGGCCGGACACGGTGATTATGTCAAATGCTGCCCGCCGCCCGGCTGCCATCGGTCGATCGCCGAACGGCTTGCGATAACGTGACCCAGGCGAAATTCCGGAACCTGCGCCGCTGCTAGACTCACCTGGCTGTCCGTCCTGGGCAGCGCTTGGGCCGGGGTCAATGGCTGTCGACGGGCTGAACATGAAGGCGAGCATCGGCGTGGAGCGCTTCCGCGAGACCTTCGCGGAGTTTCTCGCCGGGCGCATCAACCTGCAGCTCGTACTGGAAGCGATGCAGGAGTTGCTGAGCGCGGACCCGGATCAGTCGACGCGGCTGCAGTCGGAGATCGACGCGGCCTTGCAGGCCGGACAGCTGCCCGAACCGACCTGGGACCGCCTGACCAGCGAATTCGACCGGCTGCTGGCCAGCGAGGAGCCGACCGAGTGGTCTCTGGACGCGACCGGGCCGCAGTTCGCCGGCCAGGAAGAGCCGGCCGCGGAATCGACGCAGGCAGCGACGGCGAATGGCGCCGGAAACGCCGCGCCGCTGCGGCCGGGCACGCTGCTCAAAGACCGCTATGTCGTGGTTTCCGCGGTCAGCGGTGGCGCCATGGGGACCGTGTACAAGGCGCTGGATCGCCGCCGCAAGGAAAGCGGCGACCCGCAGCCCTGGGTTGCGATCAAGCTGATCGACCCCGCTTTCGCCGGCAGTCCCGAGGCCCTGGCGGCGCTGGAAAACGAAGTCGCGATCTGCCGGCGGCTGAACCACCCGGCGATCGTCACGGTCCATGGTCTCGAACGCGACGGCAAACGGCCCTTCATCGTCATGGAATGGCTGGACGGCGATACGCTGGCCGAGCTGTTCCGGCGCCAACGCGGCCGCCTGCCGGCGGAACAGGCCGTGCGCATCCTGCGCGACGTCTGCGACGCGCTGGAACACGCGCACGCGGCCGGCATCGTGCATGCGGACGTCAAACCCGCCAACGTGTTCGTGACGCACGCCGGCAATGCCAAGCTGATCGACTTCGGCATCGCGAGACTGCTGGACGGTGGCGGGCAACGCTTCGATGCCGCGCAGCTCGGCGCACGGACCCCCGGCTGGGCGAGCTGCGAGGTGCTGGAAGGCCAGCCGGTGGACACGCGCGACGAGTTGTATTCGCTCGGCCTGCTCGCCTACCGGCTGTTCGCCGGCCGGCGCGCCTTCGGCGATCTCGGCGCGCTCGAAGCCGAAGCGGCCGGGATCGAACCGGCCTGTCCGGCCGGACTGGCGCCGCACCGCTGGCAGGCTCTGCGCGCGACGCTGGCCTTCCGGCGGGCGCAGCGCCCGGATTCGATCCGCGCCTTTCGCGACGCCTTCTTTGCGCCGGCGCCGGACCAGCCGGCGCCAGCCGCCGAGCCGCCGGCCGAGACAGCGGAAGAAATCGTCCTCGAGACGATCACGGCGCCCCCGCGAAGCCTGGAGGCGCTGGCGCGCGACGACCCGCGGGATGCCTGCGGCGAGGCCGCCAGCAGCGAAGACGAGGACACCGCGGTCAACCCGGAACTCGTGCAGGCGCACGCCACGCCGCCGGCCGCTCGCGGGCGGCGCGCGTTGCAGCTCGCCGCCGCCGTCGCGCTGCTCGCCCTCGGCTCCGTCCTGGCCAGCCTGCTGCTGCGCGAACCCCGCCTGCCGGTGCCGGGGCCAGACGGCGGGCCGGTCCGGCCGACGGCCGAGCGCCGCGCGCTGCCGCCGACCGCCGAGACCCGCTCTCGGCCGCCGGCAGCATCGGAGAGGACGAGCGGCAAAGCGGCGCTGGCGCCGATCGAACTGCAAGTCACGCGCCGGGCACTGGCCGGCGACAGCGGCGGGCTGCCGGCGGACGCGGCGTCGGGGCTTCCGGCCGCGGACGACGCGACGATCGCAGCGGCGGCAGTCGCGGACAGCGTGACCGGCGAGGGGACGGCGCGGCGCGAGAATGCGGTCGCAGCGGCCAAGGCAACGCAGCGCAGCCCGACCCGGCAAGTGGCGGCCGGGACCG
>RFHQ01000108.1 GCA_003695765.1 Gammaproteobacteria bacterium | reverse complement strand
CGCACGCACGTGACCGGCAACATCAAGTTCGACTTCGAGCTGCCGGAGGGCCTCGCGGAGCAGGGCCGGCGGTTCCGCGCCGAGCAGGCGCCGGGCCGGCCGATCTGGATCGCCGCCAGTACGCATGCCGGCGAAGAGGACGCCGTGATCGACAGTCACCGCGAGGTCCTGCGGCGATTTCCGGATGCGCTGCTGTTGCTGGTCCCGCGGCACCCGGAGCGTTTTCCGGCGGTCGCCGCGCAACTGGAGCGCGCCGGGCTGCCCTTCGTCACGCGCAGCAGCCGGGCGCTGTGCACGGCCGCAACGCGGGTCTTTCTCGGCGACAGCATGGGCGAATTACCGCTGTTCTACGCGGCCGCCGACCTGGCTTTCGTTGCCGGCAGCCTGGTGCCGGTCGGCGGCCACAACCTGCTGGAGCCGGCGGCACTCGGCGTGCCGGCGCTGACCGGTCCGTACAACTTCAACGCCCAGGATATTGCCGACCTGCTCGATCAGGCCGGCGCGGTGCAGTTCCTGCGCGGCCGCGAGGAACTGGCGCCGGCCGTGATCGCGCTGCTCGCGGACCCGGCGGAACGGCAACGGCGGGGCGAACTGGCGCGCGAGACGGTGATGCGCAGCCGCGGCGCGCTGCAGCGGCTGCTGGCGCTGCTGGAGCCGCTGATCCGCGACGGCCAGGGCGCTGATCAGCTGCCGGGCTGACCGCTATCCAGCCAGCCGTTGATCTCGGCCAGGTCGGCCGCGGTCAGCGTCCCGGCGGCCTGCTTCAGCAGCAGCACGTTGATGATGTAGTCGTAGCGGCTGCGCGCGTAGTTGGTCTCGGCGAGCAGCAGCGCGCGGCGCGCGTCCAGCACGTCGACCGTGGTCCGGGTGCCGACCTCGAAGCCGGCCTCGGTGGCCTCCAGCGCGGTCTGCGCCGAGGCCAGCGCCTGGCGCAGCGCTTTGACGCGGGAGATCTCCGAGATCACGCCGAGATAGGCGTCGCGCGCCTGCCGCTCGGTCTCACGGGCGACGCGCTCCAGCTGTTCCTTGGCGGCGCGATGGCGGTAGCTGGCCTGCTTGACGCGCGAACTCACGGCGCCGCCGCTGAACAGCGGCAGTGCGAATTGGACCGAGATGCTCTCGTCTTCGCTCTCCGTACCGAGCGGCGAGGTGATCGGATTCGGCAGCGCGGTGCCGCTGCTGACGCCGGTGCCCGAGACATCGGTTTCCCGATAACCGACGACCAGGTCGACGGTCGGCAGGTGGCCGTTGCGGGCGATGTCGACGTCGTGGCGGGCGATCTCGGCAGCCAGGTCGGCGGACAGCAGCGCGGCATTCTGTTGCAGCGCGACCTCGACCCACTGGTTTTCGTCGGCCGGGTCCGGCGCCAGCAGCGGTATCTGCTCGCGCGGCGCGGCGAGCCGCTTCGTGTACTGGCCCGTGATCTCGCGCAACACTTCCCGCTGGTTCGCGAGGCTGCGCTTGGCGACGATCTCCGCGGCCACCGCGTCGTCATAGGCGGCCTGCGCCTCCTGCACGTCGGTGATCGCGATCAGCCCGACCTCGAAGCGTTTTTTCGCCTGCTCCAGTTGCCGGCCGATGGCCTCCTTCGCGGCCTGCTCGGACTCCAGCGTGTCCTGCGCGGCGAGCACGTCGAAATAGGCCCGGGCGACACGCACGATCAGGTCCTGCTGGGCCGAACGATAGTCGATATCGGCCTTCGCAACTTCCTTGCTCGCCTGGCGCAGTTGCACGAACTGGTCCCAGCGGAACAGCGTCTGGCGGAGCTGCACGCCCCAGGTCCAGCCGTCGGTCTGGTTGTCGAATACTGTTGTCGCCGGCACGCCGCCGAAGCTTGTGACCCGCGAACCGGTGCTCGTCTGGTCGTCGTAATTGGCCGTCGCATCGACCTGCGGCAGCAGCAGCGCGATGGCCTGCGGCTTTGCCTCGATCGCGGCGAGCCGGTTGGCCTCGGCCTCGCGCAGTTGCGGGTCGCTGAGCAAGGCCCGTTCGTAGATGTCCAGCAGCGTGGCTGCAGCCGCCGGTTCGATTACCAGCGGCAGCAGCAGTACCGCCAGGCGCAGGGAGGTTTTGATCATCGGTCGTTCTTCGTTGCTATATATATGCGTGATATAAGCGCAGACCCCCGAGGCTGCCCGATGCTATACCAGCGCCTGCCGGAGTGCATCCGGCAGCCGGCACCGTGGGGGTTCAGAACAGGAATTCCGCGGGATCCGGCGCGTGCAGCAGGCGCGGAATCACGGTCTCGAACAACGGCTTGCGCTGCCATTCGCTGCCGTCGGCGCTGCGCTCGACGCGCCAGGCTTCCATCGGCTGTCGGCGACCCACGACCAGGAACAGCCTGCCCCCCGGCCGCAACCATTGTTCGAAGCGCTCGTCCCAGGCCGGCAGCGACCCGGTCACGGCAATGGCGTCGAACTCGCCGGGCTCGATGCTGAATGCATCGCCGACACGCAGCTCGCAGTTGACGATGCCCAGGGCGTCGAGTTTCTGCTGCGCCGAGTCGACGAGCTCGGGAAAGATGTCGATACTGGTCACCTGGCTGCCGAGTTGCGCCAGGCAGGCGGCCAGGTACCCGCTGCCGGTGCCGATCTCCAGCACCCGATCCTGCGGTCGCAACGCCAGCGCCTGCAGGATGCGGCCCTCGTTCAGCGGTGTCAGCATGCATTGCCCATGCGGCAGCGGGATCTCCGTGTCGGCGAAGGCCAGCCCGCGGTAGGCCACCGGAACGAAATGCTCGCGCGGCACTTGCGCGAAGGTGTCGAGCACGCGGCGGTCGAGGACCTCGGCGCAGCGCAACTGCTGCGTCAGCATCTGCCGCCGGGCGAATTCTTCGACTTGTTGCAGCTGGGTTTGCAAGGCTCCGCGAGATTATGTCCTTTGCCCCGTCCTGACAAGCCATTCGGCGCGATTATGGTGAATGCAAGGGTCGCCCGGGAAGGGCTGGGCTATCCTTGATCGAGCCTGTCGGCAAGGCGCCTGCGGCGCGCCGGCGGCCCCGCGCCCGGCCCATTGCTGAGACCATCCTCGAGTGCTGCCGATTAGTGAAGCCTGGTTGTCCCTGTTGCTCGCCGCCGTCGCCGCCGGCCTGGGCCTCGGCTGCCTGTGGCTGTGGCGCAGCCGCGAGCGCTACGTCGCGCGCCTGCGCCAGCTCAACGCGGCGATCCACGATGCCGCGGAGAAGGCGGCCTTCGGCGAGCGGATCAAGCTGAGCGGACCGGTCGAACTCGCGGAAATCGGCGACAGCGTCAACCGCCTGCTCGATGCGCTGGATGCCCGCGAACAGGACCGGCGGCGCCAGCAACGCCTGTTCCTCGACCTCGCCGCCAGCATGCCGGAAGTCGTGCTGCTGCACCGTGAACAGGTACTGTTCGCCAACCGCGCCGCTGCGAGCCTGCTCGGGGTGGAGCCGGAGCAGCTCGTCGGCCGGCCGGTCACCGACCTCGTGCGGCCGGCCTACCGCGCACTGACCCGCAAGCGGATCGAAAAGCTGCTGGCCGGCGAACCGCAAGCGGAGCCGGTCGAACTGCAGCTGATCAACAGCGGCGAGCGCGGCGCCTGGGCGGAAGTTCACAGCACCCTGATCGAATTCCGTGGCCAGCCGGCCATTCTCAGCATCGCGCGCGATATCAGCTACCGCAAGAGCATCGAGGCGACGTTGGGCCGCAGCAAGCAGCAGGCGCAGTTCACGTTGGAGTCGATCGGCGAGGGCGTGATCACCACCGACACGCAGGGCCGCATCGATTACCTGAACGCCGCGGCCGAGCAGCTGATCGGCGTCAAGCGGGAGCAGGCTGCCGGCAAGCGCCTCGTCGAACTGGTCAGCTTCGTCGACGAAGCCGATCGTCGCGATCTCGGCGACCCGGTCGGCCGGGCGCTGGCCGATCGGCGGCGCGCCAGCGTCGGCCGGCGCGCGCTGATGGTCTCGCCGGACGGCGAACGGGAGCTGTCGGTGGAGTTGACCGCTTCGCCGATCAAGGGCCCGGATGGCGAGGTCGCAGGCGCGGTGGTGATCATGCACGACGTCACGGAGATCCGCGGGCTGACCCAGCAGATGAGCTACCAGGCGACGCACGACGCGTTGACCGGGCTGATCAACCGGCGCGAATTCGAGCGGCGGCTGGAGGACGCGCTGCGTGTCGCCCGCAACGAGAACAGCTCGCATGTGCTCTGTTACCTGGATCTCGACCGTTTCAAGGCCGTCAACGACAGCTGTGGCCACCTGGCCGGTGACAATCTGCTGCGCGAGATCTCCGGGCTGATCCGCGAACAGGTCCGCGAGTCGGACTCGGTGGCGCGGCTCGGCGGCGACGAGTTCGGTCTGCTGCTGGTCCGCTGCCCGCTGGACAAGGCGCGGCAGATCGCCGACGACGTCTGCAAGGCGGTACGCGAGCACCGTTTCGTCTGGCAGGACAAGATCTTCACCGTCGGCGTCAGCATCGGCCTGGTCGAGGTGGCCGCCGAGAGCGGCTCGATCCGCGACCTGCTGGCCGCCGCGGACTCGGCCTGCTACGTGGCCAAGCAGCAGGGCCGCGGCCAGGCCCATGTCTACTCGGCGCGCGACGAGGCTGCGGCGCGGCAGCGCGGCGAGATCCACTGGCTGGGCCAGTTGCAGACGGCGCTGAAGGGAGACGGCTTCGAGCTGTACACGCAGCCGATCGTCTCGACGACCGGCCGCATCGCCGACGGGCCGGCCGCCGAGATCCTGCTGCGCCTGCACGACCAGGACGGCAGTCTGGTCCCGCCCCGCCGCTTCCTCAAGGCCGCCGAGCGCTACCAGCTGATGCCGAGCATCGACCGTTGGGTCGTGCGCAGCACGCTGGCCGCAATCGGTCAGGGACAGATCCGCCTGCCGGACGAGCGTAGCTGCAGCATCAACCTGTCCGGCCAGGTGTTGAACGACGAGGAGTTCCTGGAATTCCTGGTGCAGTGCCTGGATCACAGCCAGGTCGCCCCATCGCGCGTCGCCTTCGAGATGAACGAGGCCGCGGTGCTCGGGGAGCTGGCGCAGGCACGCCGCTTCGCCGGCGTGCTGCATGGCATGGGCTGCCAGTTCGGCATCGACGATTTCGGCAGCGGCATCGGCTCATTGGCCAGCCTGCGGCAATTGTCGATCGATTTCCTGAAGATCGACGGCGCCTATACGCACGACCTGAGCAGCGACAACATCAACCGGCAGGTCGTGGCGGCGATTTCGCGGCTCGCGCGCACCGTCGGCTTCCGCGTGATCGCCGAGCAGGTGGAGCAGGAGGCGGACTTCGACGCCTTGAGGGAGTTGGAAGTCGACTTCATCCAGGGCAACTACGTGCGCGAGCCGGCGCCGCTGGGGGCCTGAAAAAAGAGGCCGCGCCCGGGGCGCGGCCTGATCGTGGCCAGCTGCCGCCGCTCGCTCAGAGCAGCGGCACCATCAGCAGCGCGACGATGTTGATGATCTTGATCAGCGGGTTGATGGCCGGCCCGGCGGTGTCCTTGTAGGGATCGCCGACGGTATCGCCGGTGACCGCGGCCTTGTGGGCATCGGTGCCCTTGCCGCCGAAATTGCCGTCCTCGATGTACTTCTTGGCGTTGTCCCAGGCGCCGCCGCCGGCGGTCATCGAGATCGCGACGAACAGCCCGGTGACGATCGTGCCGATCAGCATGCCGCCCAGCGCCTTGACGCCGCCGCCATCACCGAAGGCCAGGTTGGCGACCAGTACCAGGATCACGGGCACCAGCACCGGCAGCAGCGATGGCAGGACCATCTCCTTGATCGCGGCGCGGGTCAGCAGGTCGACGCAACGCGAGTAGTCGGGCTTGGCCGTGCCCTCCATGATGCCCTTGATCTCGCGGAACTGGCGGCGCACTTCCTCGACGACCTTGCCGCCGGCGCGGCCGACGGCTTCCATCGCCATGGAGCCGAACAGGTAGGGCACCATGCCGCCGATGAACAGGCCGATGATCACGGCCGGATCGCTGAGACTGAAATCCTCCAGCTTGCCGACCTTCTCCAGGTTGTTCGTGTAGTCGGCGAACAGTACCAGCGCCGCGAGGCCGGCCGAGCCGATCGCATAACCCTTGGTCACGGCCTTCGTCGTGTTGCCGACCGCGTCCAGCGGGTCGGTGATGCCGCGGATCTTTTCGTCCAGCTCGGCCATCTCGGCGATGCCGCCGGCGTTGTCGGTGATCGGACCGAAGGCGTCCAGCGCGACGATCATGCCGGTCATCGACAGCATCGCCGTGGCCGCGATCGCGATGCCGTACAGCCCGGCGAGTTCATGGGCACCCCAGATCGACAGGCAGACCGCGATCACCGGGCCGGCCGTGGCCTTCATGGAGACGCCGAGGCCGGCGATGATGTTGGTTGCATCGCCGGTGACCGAGGCCTCGGCGATCTTCCTGACCGGACTGTATTCCGTGCCGGTGAAATACTCGGTGATCCAGACCATGAAGGCGGTCAATGCCAGGCCGATCAGGGCGGCGAAATAGACCTTCGTCGGGTCGTAGCCCGCGACGCCACCGAGCATCGCGCCGGTCACCGGGTAGAACGCGATGGCGGCGATGATGCCGGAGATGATCACGCCCTTGTACAGTGCGCCCATGACACTGCCGTCGCCCTTGACCTTGACGAAAAAGGTGCCGATCACCGAGGCCACGATCGACACGGCGCCGAGCACCAGCGGGTAGAGGACACCGGCGACGCTGCCCTCGATCAGCAGCGCGCCGAGCAGCATCGTGGCGATGATCGTGACCGCATAGGTCTCGAACAGGTCGGCGGCCATGCCGGCGCAGTCACCGACATTGTCGCCGACGTTGTCGGCGATCACGCCGGCGTTGCGCGGGTCGTCTTCCGGGATGCCGGCCTCGACCTTGCCGACCAGGTCGGCGCCGACGTCGGCGCCCTTGGTGAAGATGCCGCCACCGAGTCGCGCGAAGATCGAGATCAGCGAGCCGCCGAAGGCCAGCCCGACCAGCGCGTGCAGGGCGTTGTCGACGCTGTGGCCGGTGCTCTGCAACAGCCAGAAATAACCGGCGACGCCGACGAGGCCGAGGCCGACGACCAGCAGGCCGGTGAT
>RFHQ01000107.1 GCA_003695765.1 Gammaproteobacteria bacterium | reverse complement strand
GCCGTGGCCTGCTCGCTGCGCCCGGCCGCCATCGCCGCGGCGATGTCCGCGAAGTCCGCCTGCGACAGGCCGATGCTCGCCAGGGCCTCGTCCTCCAGGTACGGCCCGAAGTAGGCGATCATCCGCCGCAATACCTCGGTCGCCGACGCGCGGGTCGCGGACAAGGACAGCCAGGCGCAGCCGGAGATCACGAAATCCTCGGCATGCGGGTTAGCGGCCAGGCCGCGCCGGATCGCCGGCACCATGTAGGCCGCCGACGCCGGCGGCGTGATCATCGGCAAGGAGCCGTCGCCGATCTCACCGCTGAGCGCGAGATAGTCCTCGCCGAAGGCGCAGATATAGATCGGCAGATCGTCGCGCAAGGGTTCGAAGCGCAGGTAGCACTGCTCGTTCCAGTGGAATTCCTCGCCGGCATAGGCAACGACCTCGCCGCGCAGCAACCGGCGGATGATGTCGGTGGCCTCGCGGGTGCGCTGCAGGTAGTTGTCCGCGTCCCAGCCGGTCCAGCGCACCATCGCATCGGTGTGCAGGCCGAGGCCGAGGATGAAACGCCCGCCGGACAGTTCGTCCAGCGTGGCCGCATAGGTCGCGATCTCGCTCGGGCCGGTGGTGTACGGGTTGGTGCCGACGCTGCCGATTTCGATGCGCGACGTGGCCATCGCGGTGCCGCTGGTCAACACCCAGGTATTGCGCATGAACGGATCGTGCGGAAACCAGACGGAATCGAAACCGGCCTGCTCGGCCAGTGTCGCCAGGCGGATCAGCTCGCGGCTGCCGCCGAGGTATTCGATCAGTCGCAGTGCGAAACGCATCGTCGCATCACCTCACCGGCAGGATCGTCATCGGGAACAGGTCGCCGACCGGCCCGGTCGATTCACCGGCCTGCCGACCGGGCACCGGAAAGAGACGCGCGGTCAGCGGCTTCCGCCACTGCAGCGCCAGGCTCGCGACATCGCGCAGGATTCTTTCCAGCTCGGCCGGCCGCACATCGCCGGGCAGGGCCACGGTGTCGAGCCCGGTGCCGCAGACCGCGGAATACGCGAGCAAGGCATCGAGCCCGTAATGATCGAACGCGCGTTGCGCCAGCGTCGCGTCTTCCATCGGCGGCAGGAACAACCCGCGGTAACCGGTCTGCCGCACCTGCGCCGCGCGCAGCGCCTGGGTGAACAGGCGGCAGCCCGCCAGCGTGCCGGGCTTGCCGAAGGGCGCGCCGGTCAGCGCCTCGACCGCGGCCGCGATGCTGTTCTCGCCCCATTGCGCCGGCGTCGGGTCGATGCCCAGGTAGCGCCAGCCGGTCTGCTCCGCGAGCTGCAAAGCCCATGTCTCGACCGCGCGCAGCGCCGCGTCCCAGGCCATCGCCAGCGGCGCACTGCCCGCGGCCAGCCCCTGCATCTCCCGGGCCGTCGCGAGGAACAACCCGGCGCCTTCGAGCCCCAGCGCGAAGGCATCGCCCTGCCCGTCGTGGAAACCGGCCGGGAAGAACGGCACGCCGGGCGGAACCTGCGCCGTCGCCGCGAAATTGAAATTCGTCGCCGGGTCCCGGTCGGCCAGCGCGCGGATCACGGCCGCCGCGCTGCGCAGCGCGGCCCGGTCGATCGAGCCGTTTGCACCGTCCAGCGGCAGGCTGCAGGCGATGCCGCGCCCCGCTATCGCCAATGCCAGCGCCTCTGCGGCCTGCGCTGAGCTACCCGGCACTCGCACCGGACCGATGCCGAGCAGGTTCGGCGCGGCCGCAGCCTGCATCGCCGCCAGCCGCTGCTCCAGTTCCTGGTCCGGCAGGCCGGCGAGATAGTCCGCCGCTGGCTGCGTCACGATGCGTGTCGTCTGCAACGTGTAGCCGGCCGCGGTGAACAGCGCGCGTCCCTGCGCCAGGAACTCACTGGCGCGGCCGAGCGACGCGGCCGGGTCGGCGGCATCGACCCGGACGCCGGCCGTCAACGTGCGCAATGGCGGCAGCGCCGCTGAGGCGGTAGCCGCCGCGGCGAGCCGCGGGTAGCTGCCCGGCAAGGCAGCGGCGGTCATGGTCGCGGCCGATGCCTTGAGCAGCCGGCGACGCGCGGCAGCGGCGGGTGGCAGTTCCGGCAAGGCTGATTCCCCTTCCCCCGATGCCGGCACGCTAACCGATCCGCCGCGCGCAGGCCAGCGGCGACTTGGGCCACCGGCGCAGGCGTGGCACACTCGCGCTCCACTCCCCGCTCCGTGACTCCCCGATGGACCGACGCGCCCGACTTCAGGAACTGGCCGCGGCCGCCCGGCCGCTGGAACTCGACGCCAGCGCCCGCGCGCAGGAAACCGAGGCCGTGCAGCGCTATGTCGAGAACTGGCTGCAGGCGCTGCCGGAGAAGCCGGTGTACATGCCGGACCGGGCACAGGCCGCGGCCGACGCGCTGGGCATCGCCGAACAGGGCAGCGACATCGACGAGGCGCTGCGGATCCTCGCCGAGCAGGTGGACAACAGCGGCCAGAACCTCGGCAGCAGCCGCTTCTTCGCCTACATCCCCAGCGGCGGCCTGTACCCGGCCGCGCTCGGCGACTACCTGGCCGCGGCGATCAACCGCTATGCCGGGGTCGACTACGCCGCGCCCGGCGCCGCGCGACTGGAGAATGGCCTGCTGGCCTGGCTGGCGGGCGAGATCGGCTACCCGTACACCGCGCGCGGGGATCTCGCCTCCGGCGGCAGCATCGCGACACTGTCCGCGGTCGTCGCCGCGCGCGAACGCCAGCGCATCGGTCCCGCCGAGGTCGAGCGCGGCTGCGTCTACCTCACGCGGCTGACCCACCACTGCGTGCGCAAGGCGCTGCAGATCGCCGGGCTCGCGCAGAGCCAGGTGCGCGAAGTGCCGCTGGATGCGAACTACCGCATGGACATCGGCGCGCTGCGCGAACAGATAGCGGCCGACAAGGCGGCCGGTCTCAAGCCCTGGCTGCTGGTCGGCAGTGCCGGCACCACCGACCTCGGCAGCGTCGACCCGCTGCCGGCGCTGGCCGACATCGCCGCCGAGGAAGGCCTCTGGCTGCATGTGGATGCCGCCTACGGCGGCGCCTTCGCCCTGTGTGAAACCGGCCGCCAGCGACTGGCGGGGATGGAGCGTTCCGACTCGCTGGTCATCAACCCGCACAAGGGGCTGTTCCTGCCGACCGGGCTCGGCATCTTATTGGTGCGCGACGGCAGCGCGCTCTACGAAGCCTTCCACGAGCGCGGCAGCTACATGCAGGACGCCGACGGCAGCGGGCCGGCGCTGTCGGCCTGCGACTTCTCGCCGGAACTCACGCGACCCTTCCGCGGCCTGCGCCTCTGG
>RFHQ01000106.1 GCA_003695765.1 Gammaproteobacteria bacterium | reverse complement strand
GGCCCGGCTTCCGCGTGTCGCGCGCGTCCTACGTCGCCGGACTGCTGCGCCCTGTGGTGATCCGCGAACTGCGGCTGGCCGACCACGGCCTGGAACTGCTGCCGCGCGATCCGGCGTCGTTCACGCCCGAACCGGACGGGCCGGGGCTGCTGCTCGGCCCCGACCGCGCCGCGAATTGCGCCGAGATTCGCCGTTACTCGCCGCGCGATGCACAGCGTTACCCGGAATACGAGCGCCTGCTCGAGCGCGTCGCCGTCACGCTGGAGCCGTGGCTGGATGCTCCACCGCCACGCTCTGTCGCTCATGCGCTGCCGCTGCTCGCCGCCGGTGCGAGCCGCCTGGGACGTGCACTGCCGCGGGCCTGGCGGCTGTTGCGCGGCGCGGCCGGACCGATCCTCGAAGCCTGGTTCGAGAGCGAACCGCTGCGCGCCACACTGGCGACCGATGCGATCATCGGTGCCTGGGCAGGGCCGTCCTCGCCGGGTAGCGGCTATGTACTGTTGCACCACGTCATGGGCGAGACCGGCGGGCGGCGCGGCGCCTGGGCCTACGCCCGCGGTGGCATGGGCGCGATCTCCGCTGCGCTGGCTTCCGCGGCCCGGGCCGCCGGCGCGACGATCCGTTGCGAGGCGCCGGTCGCGCGCATCCGGACTCGTCACGGCCGGGTCGTGGGCGTAACGCTCGCGAACGGCGAGGAGATCGACGCGCCGGTCGTCGTTGCGAACCCGGATCCCCGCAGGACGCTGCTCGACCTCGTCGGCGCGTCCGCACTGCCGCGGTCACTGCGCGAGGGGCTCGAGGCGCTGGATTTCCGCAGCCCGGTGATGAAGATCAACGTCGCGCTCGATCGCTTGCCGGTGTTCCGGCGGCGGCCGCGGAACGGCGCATATCTGCGCGGCACGATTCACCTCGGCGCCAGCACGCTAGCGGAACTCGAGGCATCGTTCGCCGCCGCCCGGGCCGGGCATCTGCCGGAACGCCCAATGATCGAACTGACGATCCCGTCGGTCATCGACCAGACGCTGGCGCCGCCGGGCCGGCATGTCGCGTCGCTGTTCGTGCAGCATGTGCCGTACGCGCCGGCCGGTGGCGACTGGGAACAGCTGCGCGAGGCTTTCGCCGAGCGCGTCTTTGCGCTGGTCGACGAGCATGCGCCTGGCTTTTCCGCCAGCATTCTGCACCGCGATGTGCTAGCCCCGCCGGATCTCGAGCGCGTGTTCGGCATCAGCGGCGGCAATATCTTCCACGGTGCGATGAGCCCGGACCGGCTGTGGTGGCGCCGGCCACTGCCCGGCCTGGGCCGGTACGCCACCCCGATCCGCGGGCTGTATCTTTGCGGTGCCGGCACGCACCCGGGCGGCGGTGTCATGGGCGCTTGCGGGCGCAACGCGGCCACGGCGATCCTGTCCGGCGGCTGAGCGCCACCGGGTCGGGCGGAGGCCGCCGCGCCGCCCGGCCGTCACCAGGCGATGCCGTAGTCGTCGCCGTGATTGCTGGAACCGCCCTGGAAGGTGCCATTGTCCGGGTCGAAATAGATCGCGTTGATCGGTCCCGAGGTCCGATCCCGGTTGCCGCGCAAGCCGATCTCGACCCGGTAGCCCATCTTGCGCAGTTGCTCGCGCGTGAACTCAGGCAGCGATTCGTTGACGACCAGCCGGCCGGGTTCGCGCCGGTGATCACCGAACGAATCATGCATCTGGAAGCTGAGGAAGTTGTCCGCTTCCGCGGCCTGCTGCACATTCATGCCGAATTCCACGACATCCAGGAAAAATTGCAGCAGGTACTGGTCCTGCGCGTCACCACCCTGAACGGCGAAGGACAGAAAGGGCTGTCCGTCGCGGAAGGCCATGCCCGGGGTCAAGGTAGCGCGCGGGCGCTTGCCCGGTTCGACGACGTTATAGGGGTTCTCCGCCGGGTCGAGCACGAAGCTCTGCATGCGCTGGCTGAGGCCGATGCCGGTCCGGCCGGCAATGAACGCCGGAATCCAGCCGCCGCTGGGCGTGACCGAGACGATCCAGCCCTGCTCGTCGGCGGCCTGGATCGACGTCGTGCCGCGGAAGAACTCGTCGTCGGCCGGCGCGGGTCCGCTCTCGCTGTCTCCGCCTCGCTGCGGTGCGCGCAGGTATTTCAGGAACGGATTGCGGCCCGCCTGGAAGCGGTAGGGATCGCCGGGACCGATGTCGGGATCGTTGCGCAGCGGGTCGATCAGCGCGGCACGCTGCCTGGCATATTGCTTCGACAGCAGGCCGTCGATCGGCTCCACCGGCGGGAAATACGGATCGCCGTAATAGAAGTCCCGGTCGGCGTAGGCCAGGTTCATCGCTTGGTACAGCGTGTGAATGTAGCGGGTCGAGTTGTAGCCCATCGCCGCGAGATCGAAGTTCTCCAGGATGTTCAGGGTCTGCAGCATCACCGGGCCCTGTACCCAGGTGGTCAGCTTGTAGACCTCGATGCCGCGGTAATTGGTGCTGACGGGCTGCTCGATCTTGACCTCCCAGGCGTCCAGGTCCGCCATCGTGATCAGGCCGCCGGCCGCCTGTGTCGCGCGCACCAGTTCAGCAGCGATGTCACCGCGATAGAAGCGGTCGTAGGCGGCATAGATCGCGGCCTTGCGATCGAGGCCGGCCGCCAGCGCGTTGCGCTCGGCTTCGGTCAGTTTCTCCAGCGTGGCCTCGAGGTCGGGCTGGCGGAATATTTCGCCGACGCGCGGCGCGCGCAACTCGTCGTCGCCGTCCGGGAAAAACACGGCCCGGGACGCGGGCCATTCGAGTATTCGGTCGCGCCAGTGTTCGATCGAATGCACCGCGCCGGCCTCGATCGGGTAGCCGCGGGCCATCTCGATCGCCGGCGCCAGCACCTCGGCAAGGCTCAGCGTGCCGTACTCGGCCAGCATGACCATCAGGCCGCCGGGCGTGCCCGGCGTCACCGCGGCCAGTGGACCGAAGGCCGGCGGATAACGCAGGCCGCGTTCGCGGAAGAAGGCTGCCGTCGCGCCGCTGGGCGCGACGCCCAGCGCGTTGATGCCGATGACTTCGCGGGTCCGTGGATCGTAGATCAGCGCCTGGGTCTCGCCGCCCCAGCTCAGCGTGTCCCACATCGTCGACGTGGCGGCCAGCATCGCGCAGGCGGCATCGACCGCGTTGCCGCCCTGGTAGAAGATCCGCGCGCCGGCAGAGGCAGCCAGCGGCTTGCCGGTGATCGCGACCCAGTGCTGGCCGTGCAGCACCGGTTTCTGGGTGCGCGCCTGCGCGACGGACGCGATCGAGATCGCGGCGATGCAAACGAGCAGTGACAGCAGCATCTTCCTGATCATCATGTCCCCCTTCGGCGGTCGGCGCGCGTGTGGGTCCGCCGGCGAGACCCGGCAACGGCGAAAACCCACCGCATTCGCATTACGTTAAATTCAATCGACGCTTGGCACCAGCCGGGCACGACGGCTCGACCGAACTGGCATGGTCAGAATCCTGATTTGCCGCGACCACGTCAAAAAGAAGGCCGCCAGCCTGTGCAACCGGTATCCGGCTGCTGCAGAGTGCGCAAGCCGGACTCTGCGCTCCCCGGGTCTTGACACGAATTCGTGGCCTGAATAAAAAAATACCGTTCAGGATGTTGTAGGCGGGGAGAAGGATGAACCTGTTTAGCATGCTGACACAGGGCCGTGCCCTCGCGGCCGTGATCATTGGATTGTTCTTCGCAGTATCTGCGCCGCAGGCGTTCGGCGCATCCTCCAGCCTGTATGCCCAATATCTCGGCGCCAACGTGTCTCTCCAGGACTCGGCTGGTGGGCTTGTATCGCATACCGATTTCCCGCTGCAATTTTACAGCGGCGTCAGTGGCTATGCCTTTGCAGGACTCGGCGCGATGGGGGGGTCAGTCGTTCGCTGCGATTCCGTTTTCCTCTCCGTCTACGGACGAGACAGTGAGCCTCGACCTTGCGTTTTCGAACGAGGTCACGGTGCTGCCGGGCAGTTCAGGCCTGCCAATGGGGGCACCGGTGACGCTGCAGTTCAAGACCCGGGTCGATGGGGTAACCGAACATGAAGGCAGCAGTTCGATCGATGATTACTGGTTTACGCTTGGTGATGTGTCTGGCTTCTATCAGATACGCGACGAAGCGCTGATTGCGCAACTCATCGCAGCCTGTCCGCCTTTCTCGGAGACCTGCTTCGCGGATGCCGATGCGCAAGGCACGTTGATCGACTTCAATATGGTTTCCTTCAGCCAGCAAACAGGTTCTCTCGGCTTGTTCACGAAGGAATGGTCATGGTCGTGGAGCGTCGCCAGCCAAGGCATGCAGGTCGCGGGTGACAACGACGACTTTTACGGCGAGATCCATTGCCCCAGCGGCAGCTGCGGGGCGCCTGGCGAATTGCCGCCTCTCGAGGGCGTCCGGGGTTATCCCTTCGACACCGGCTGGCTCAGCGTGGATTTCGACACCTATATCGGTGCGGTGTTGAACATTGGCGCCGATTTCAACCTGTTTGCCGAGGCGTATGGCGGCGCTGGAGAGGGAATCAGCGCGAACGTCGATTTTCTGAATACCTTCGGCACGCAACTCCTGCCGGTGACGCCGGGGATCGAACTGGATTTTGCCGCGGTAGTGCCAGCTCCGCCCGCATTGTGGCTGATGATCTCCGGCCTGGCGGGTTTGGCGGGGCTCGCTCGTCGTCGCGGCATGCGCTAGGAGGGGTTGTCCTCCGCCCGGCTGACCCGCACCAGCCGTACCCGCCGCCGGTCGGCGCGCAGGACACTCAGCCGGTAACCGTGCCAGTCGATCGCATCGCCGACTTTCGGAATGCGTTCGAGCGTCTCGGTGATCAGCCCCCCGACACTGGTCACGTCCGCCTGCGGTTTCCATGGTATATCCAGCCGTGCCGCGAGCCGGCGGAGATCGACCGTGCCCCGCACGCGCAGTGAACCATCCGGCTCCTCGACGAAGTCATCGGCCGGCTGGTCGCTTTCATCACGAATATCGCCGACGATCTCTTCCAGCACGTCTTCCAGCGTGGCGATGCCTTCCACCGTGCCGTATTCATCGACGATGACGGCCAAGTGCCGGTGACTGTCCTGGAAGGTCCGCAACAGCTGCGGCAGCGGCGCGCTCTCGGGCACCACCAGCGCGTCCCTGGTCAGCACCGGCCAGTCGATCCGCTCGCCATCGTGTTGCAACAGCCAGTCGAGCAACTGCTTGGCGAGGACGACGCCGCTCACGTCATCGAGATCTTCGGTCGGCGTGAACGGAAACCGGCTGTGGCGGGTTTCGCGAACCAGCGCCAGCGCCTCGCGGCGCCCCATGCCGCCGGTGAAGAATCGCACCTGCTCACGCGGCAACATGATGTCCTGTGCCCGCAGCTCGCGCAGCTGCGTGGCGCCTACGATCATGCCGGCAGTGCGCTCGCCGACGACGCCTTCGCTGCGCCCGAGCACGGCCAGCAGCCGGATCTCTTCGGCCGAGGTGACTGGCACCTCGCGATCGCCGCGCAGTGAGCGGGAGATGCGTTCACTGAGCAAGACCAGCGGGCGCAACAGCCAGACCAGCAGATTGATGCCGTGGGCGACCGGCGCCGCGAGTACCGTCGCGTAGCTCACACCCAGCGTTTTCGGGATTATCTCGGTGAACAGCAATACCGCCAGCGTGAACAGCAGCGAGAAGATCCACAGCGTGGCCGGATCGAATACGCTGCTGTAACTGGCGCCGGCCACCGCGGCGCCGATGGTGTGCGCGGCGGTGTTCAGAATCAGGATGGCCGCGATCGGCACATCGATGTTGGTCTTGAATTCGCTGAGCAGTTGCCCGGCGCGGCGTCCCTGGCGAGTCAGGACTTCGACCTGGGGACGTGTCAGCGACAGCAATACCGATTCGCAGATGGAACAAAGGAAGGAGACGACGAGTACGACCGCAACGGCGGTGATAAACAGCAGCATATGACCTCCACGGCGGGTTCTCTGGCCGCCCGGTCATGATAGGCCAGAACGGGTTCAGTCCGGGGCCTTGCCGGCGGGCAGCAGGTCTCGGTCTCCGTACAGGCTGTCGATCAGCGCGCAATTCGGCACGTCTTCGCCGCTGCAGGCCGCGAGCGTCTCGCCGAGCACCTGCTCGATGCGCCGCAGATCGGCGATCCGCCGGCGCACCGCCTGCAAGTGCTCTCGTGCCAGTGCTTCGACCTGTGCGCAGTTCACCGCATCGCGATCGACGAGCCGCAGCAGGGCCTTCAGCTCATCGATCGCAAAGCCGAGCTCGCGGCCGCGCATGATGAAGCGCAGGCG
>RFHQ01000012.1 GCA_003695765.1 Gammaproteobacteria bacterium | reverse complement strand
GTGCTGCGCTATATCCGCGAGATCTATCGGCCCGATTACGTGCCGCTGGGCGTCTGCCTGACTCGCCCGCGGCCGGCACGCGGCGCGGCGCGTTTCGACAAGTACTTCGGCATCGCGACTCATTTCGGCTGCGAAGCCAACCGCCTGATCTTTGCGCCGGCGGACATGCATGTGGAATTGCCGGCGGCGAACGCAGAGCTGGCGCGCAACAACGACGAAGTCGTCATGAGCCTGCTGGCGCGCATGGACCGGGAAGACATCATCACCCGGTTACGGGCGCTGATCGTCGAACTGTTGCCGTCCGGCGAGTGCAGCAAGGAGGCCACGGCAGCGCGGCTGAACATGAGCGAGCGTTCGCTGCAGAGCAAGCTGGCTGCGCGCGGCACCAGCTATCGGATCCTGCTGAACGAGACACGCAAGGAACTGGCCGAGCAGTACATGCGCCAGGGACGGCACTCGGTCAGCGAGGTCACCTACCTGCTGGGTTTCGCCGACGTCAGCAGTTTCTCGCGCGCTTTTCGCAACTGGACCGGCGTGTCGCCCAGCGAATACCGCGACCAGCGGCTAGGCGGTGGCAGGTCGAGCGCTTGAGTCCCTTCGAAATCACCAGCCTGCTGTTGTCGCTGGCCGCGCTGCTGGTGGCAATGGCCGCTTTCCAGCGTGCCAGTGCCGCGAAGGTAGCCAAAGCGCAGGTGGAGGCCTTCCTGCGCAATGCCCAGGAAACCGATATCCAGGTGCTGTTTTTGAAAATGGATGCCGGACAGTACAACTTCACGCTCGCGAATCGCGGCGCCAGTGCCGCCCGTCAAATCGAACTGGCGCTCGTCGATCCGCTGCCCGCCGGCGCGGACCCGCTGGCGGAGGCCCGCGCCCAGCTACCGGTCAGTCAGCTGGATCCGGGCGCCTATGTGCAGTTGCCGGCGCAGGTCGGCGACGAGACGCCGCGCAACTTCGACCTGCGTGTTCGCTGGATCAATGCCGGCGGGCTGCAGTCCGACAAGCAGGTGCCGGTCAACCTGCTCGATTGAATGGCCCGCGCTTGCGGCGGTGATCCGCGGCAGCGCCGGCCGATATTCGTGAGTGAACGCAGAGGAGAGTGCGCCCGCATGTCTTTTCACCCGCCGCAGCGGACCCTGATGGGTCCTGGCCCGTCCGATGTCAGCCCGCGCGTGCTGGCCGCGCTGGGCCGGCCGACGATCGGCCACCTCGACCCGGCCTTCATCGAACTGATGGACGAGATCAAGGTCCTGCTGAAGTTCGCCTTTCGCACCACCAACGAACTGACCCTGCCGGTCTCGGCGCCGGGCTCGGCTGGCATGGAGACCTGCGTCGTCAACCTGGTCGAGCCAGGCGACAGCGCCATCGTCGGCTGCAACGGGGTATTCGGCCACCGGCTCTGCGAGATGATCCGGCGCGCCGGCGGCACGGCCATCGCGGTCGAGGATGCCTGGGGCGAGCCGGTCGATCCGAACAAGATCGAGGACGCGCTGAAGCGCCACCCGGAGGCCAGCCTCGTCGCTTTCGTGCATGCCGAGACCTCAACCGGGGCGCGCTCCGACGCGGCGGTGCTCTGCGCGCTGGCAGCCGAACACGATTGCCTCAGCATCGTCGACACCGTGACCTCGCTCGGTGGTATCGAGGTCGATGTCGACGCCTGGGGCGCGGATGCGGTGTACTCCGGCACCCAGAAGTGCCTGTCCTGCGTGCCGGGGCTCTCGCCCGTGACCTTCAGCGAGCGCGCGGCGGAGCGGATCAGGTCGCGCGAAACCCCGCCGGTCAGCTGGTTCCTGGACCTGAACCTGGTGCTCGGCTACTGGGGCAGCGGCGCGCGGCGTGCCTATCACCACACGGCGCCGGTCAATTCGCTGTATGCATTGCACGAGGCGCTGCTGATCCTGAAGGAAGAGGGGCTGGAGGCGGCCTGGCAACGCCATGCCCGCGAGCACCGCGCGCTGGCGGCCGGGCTGGAGGCGCTGGGCCTGCAGTTCGTCGTTGCGCCGGAATGGCGCCTGCCGCAGCTGAACGCGGTGCGCGTGCCGGCCGGCGTGGACGAAGCGGCCGTGCGGGCGCGCCTGCTGCGCGAGCACGATCTGGAGATCGGCGCGGGGCTCGGCCCGCTGGCCGGCCAGGTGTGGCGCATCGGCCTGATGGGCAATACGGCGCGGCGGCGCAACGTGCTGCGCTGCGTCAGCGCGCTGTGCGCTGAACTGCCCGGGGCCGGCGATGCGGCGGCCTCGGCCGTGGCCGCGGCCAGCGGAGTCGCCCGGGACTGAGTGCCGCGCCGGTTGCACCGGGAGCGCAGCGGAATCGTGCTTGCCGGGCGGCGCTCCGGTGGTATTATCGATAAATCAACGACCTAGGCGCTGCGCAGCGCGCCGACCATCAGTCACCGGGAGCCTTGCCATGGCCGCGAACCCGAAAGTCGTCCACAACTCGATCAAGCCAGGCCGCTGGGTGCGCTCCACCTGCAAGATGTGCCTGCACTCCTGCACCAACCTGATCCACGTCACCGAGGACGGGGTCATCAACAAGGTCGAAGGCGATCCGACGAATCCGTCGAACCGCGGCAAGCTCTGCCCGAAGGGCAACTCCGCGATCATGCGCCACTACGACCCGAACCGCTTCAAGCAGCCGATGAAGCGGACCAACCCGGAGAAGGGGCCGAACATCGACCCGATGTGGGAGCCGATCAGCTGGGACGAGGCTTTCGACATCGTCGCCGGGAAGCTGAAGGAGGCGCTGGCCGATAGCCCGCAGCGCATCATTCCGTCGATCGAAGACTTCCAGAAGATGCACATCTGGAACTGGCCCCTGTCCTTCGGCTGCAACAACTTCTTCCAGTCCGGCGGCACGATGTGCGGCGGCGCCTATCACCCGGTCAATGGCTACGTGCACTCGGCCTTCGCCGGCGCCAACGATGCCAAGCACTGCAAGTTCTGGCTGAACGACGGCACCGGCGACGGCTTTTCCTCGCATCTGCACGCGGCGGCCCAGTCGGCCTGGGTGGCCGAGGCGCGCATCGAGCGTGGCATGAAGTGCGTGACCGTCGAGCCGCGCCTGTCGATCTCCGGTGCCAAGTCCGAGCAGTGGATTCCGATCCGCCCGGCGACGGACCGGCAGTTCGCGCTGAGCCTCTGCCATGCGATGACCAGCAAGGGCTGGGTCGATTTCCACTTCCTGCGCAAGGACACGAATGCGCCCTACCTCGTCGGCCCGGACGGCTATTTCGTCCGCGACGACAACAACCAGTGCTATGTCTGGGACAGCAAGGAGAACTGCGCCAAGCTGTGGAGTGATCCCAGCGTGCACGTCGACGACCTGGCACTGGAGGGCACGTACACGGTCAACGGCGTCGAGTGCAAGCCGGCCTACCAGAAATTCCTCGACATTCTGGCCGATTGCTCGCCGGAGGAGATGGAGAAGATCACCACGGTGCCGGCAAAGACGGTGTGGGAGCTGGCCAAGCGCTTCTATGACGAGGCCGGCATCGAGCAGGACCTGAAGATCGAGATCGACGGTCGGGTCATGCCTTTGCGCCCGGCGGCCTACAACTACTACCGCGGCGCGCAGGGTCACAAGCTCGGCTTCCAGACGAACCACTCGTTCAAGCTCGTGAACTTCCTGCTCGGCAACATCGACACGCCCGGTGGGCACATGGGCGTGACGCTGGACGACCAGTGGGTCGATCACAGCCACGTCGAAATGGGCGAGAGCGGCATGCTGAAGCCGACCCCGCACCAGCTGGGGCCTCTGCCGCCGTTCTCCTATCCTCCGCAGAGCTTCCACCTGATCGACTACTTCCCGGTGGGCGTGCATCCGCCGCATCTGAACATGGTGGTGTTCGAGAATCCGGAGAAGTTCGGCGTACAGTTCAAGCCGGACACGATGGTCATCTGTCACTCGAACCCGCTGTGGGCCATGCAGGGGCCGCGCGAGAAGTGGTTCGAATTCATGCGCAGCATGAAGTTCATCGTCTGCATCGACATCATCCCGACCGAGACGACCCAATGGGCGGACATCATTTTGCCGTCGCACGACGTCTTCGAGTCCTGGAACATGACGATGATCGAGCCGCCGCATACCGAGGGCATGTGCATGCGGCAGCCCGCCACCGAGCCGCTGTACGACACCAAATCGGAAGAGGAGATCTTCTACGAGCTCAGCGAGCGCATGGGCATCGTCGATGCCTACAACGAGTTGCAGAACGCCGTGCTCGGCTTCTACCACAAGCCGGAGATCGCGCTGCAGCCGGGGCGCCGCTACACCGACAAGGAGATCGCCGAGCGCCGCGGCCTGCTGTGGAACGGCAAGGATCTCGACTGGTACATCGAGCATGGTCACTCGGTCACCGAGCGGCGGCCCGACAAGTGGTACCGGCCCTGGGAAGGCATGCGTTTGCACTTCTACATCGAGGACATGGTGCGCATCCGCGACGATCTGCAGGCCAAGATGGAAGAGGCACAGGTGCCGTTCCGCCATGAATGGGCCTTCGAAGACTATCAGCCGCTGCCGACGCCGCGCCTGGATCCGGTGCACGAAGAGCCGCCTGAGTACGACCTCTATGGGATGTTCTACAAGGACATCCAGATGAACTTCGGCGAGAGCCTCAGCAACCCGTGGATTCAGGACATCGTCTACCGCGATCCGGTGCACATCGCACTGATGCTGAACCCGAAGACCGCGGAGAAGAAGGGCCTGAAGCCGATGGACATCGTCAAGGTCGAGTCGCCGTACGGGCGGATCTACGGCCGCATCGGCGTCTCGGAAGGCTGGCAGCCGGACACGCTGGGCGTGTCCAACGCGCTCTCGCGCACCGGCAAGCTCGGCGGCGTGAAGCATGCCGGTGGGCATTTCAACGACCTGCTGCCCTACGACCTGCGCAATACCGATGGTGTCACGGGCCAGCCGGAGACCGTCTGCCGCGTCAAGATCACGAAGCTGGACGACTGGCCGCAGTGGCTCAAGGATGGCAATTCGGTCTACGACATGGTCGACGAGTTCTCGGAACCGGGTAAGGCCAGCAGTCATCACAAAGCAGGGAGTCACCACTGATGGCACGCTATGGCATGGTCTTCGATCTGCGGCGCTGCATCGGCTGCAACGCCTGCGTGGTCGGCTGCAAGCAGGAGAATTCACTGCCGAACAGCATTCTGTTCACGCGCACGCTGAGCCAGGAATACGGTGTGTTCCCGGCCGTGAACCGCGTGTACATCCCGACGCTTTGCAACCATTGCGAGGATGCGCCCTGCGAGAAGGTCTGCCCGAGCGGCGCGACCTACACGCGGGACGATGGCATCGTCATGGTCGACCCGGACAAGTGCATCGGTTGCGGTTCCTGTGCGGTTGCTTGTCCCTATGACCAGCGCAGCGAGATGGCGCCGGAGCTGTTCGAAGAGGGCCTGTTCGGCACCGGCGAACTGACGCCGTTCGAGCAGCAGGG
>RFHQ01000105.1 GCA_003695765.1 Gammaproteobacteria bacterium | reverse complement strand
CGGTAAAAGCTGAAGCGCCGGCGGGCCGCCTGCCGGCTGGACTCGTCGGCGGCTACGATCTCGACGACCCGTTCGAAGCGTTCGAAGCAAGCGGGCACTTCGTCCTGCAGGTTCACCAGCACCTGGCCCGACAGTTCCGGCGGTTCGGCTGCGCCGACGGTGATCGGGTGGTCGGGGTCACCGCCCGCCGGGTCGATCGCGTGCGGCAGGAAACTGCCGGCGCGAAAGGTCCACAGCAGTTCGTCCAGGCGCTGCGCGGCGCCGGCGTCGCCGACCAGCAGGTGCAGGCGCTGGCCGAGTCCGAAGGCCTTTTCAGCGATGCGGCAGGCGAAGCGCTCGCGCGCCTCGCCACCGGGCTCCTTCAGCACGTAGAAATCGATGCGCATGGCTTGCCCGGCCGCGGATCGCGGCCCGCCGTCTCCTTCAGCCGTTCAGCAGGAACTCCATCAGCAGCGGTACCGGGCGGCCGGTGCCGCCCTTCTGCGGCCCCTGTTGCCACGCGGTGCCGGCGATGTCCAGGTGGGCCCACTGCTGGTCCTCGGTGAAACGCGACAGGAAACAGCCCGCCGTGATCGTGCCGGCGTCCCGCCCGCCGACGTTCGCGAAGTCGGCGAAATTGCTCTTTAGCTGCTCCTGGTAGGGCGGATCGATCGGCAGCCGCCAGACCGGGTCGTCGGCCAGCTCGCCGGCCTTCTCCAGGCGCCGCGCGAGGCGGTCGGAGTTGGCCAGCAGGCCGCTGCGGTAACGCCCCAGCGCGATCAGGCAGGCGCCGGTGAGCGTGGCGATATCGATGATCGCCGCGGGCTTGAAACGCTTCGCGTAGGTCAGCGCGTCGCAGAGGATCAGCCGGCCCTCGGCATCGGTGTTCAGGATCTCGATGGTTTTCCCAGCCATCGAGGTGACGATGTCGCCGGGCTTCGTGGCCGTGCCGCTGGGCAGGTTCTCGCAGCTGGGGATGATGCCGACGAGATTCAGTTTCGCGCCCAGCAGCTTGACCGCCTGCATGACGCCGAGCACGGTCGCCGCCCCGCACATGTCGTACTTCATCTCATCCATCTGCGGTGGCGGTTTCAGCGAGATGCCGCCGGCGTCGAAGGTGATGCCCTTGCCGACCAGCACCACCGGCGCCTTGTTCTGCGCCGCGCCCCGATAGCGCAGCACGATGAACTTGGCCGGCTCCTTGGTGCCTGCCGTGACCGACAGCAGCGCACCCATGCCGAGCTTGCGCATGTCGGCCTCGTCCAGCACCTGCAGCTGCAGGCGCCGGTCGCCGCGCGCCAGCCGGCGCGCCTGCTGCGCGAGATAACTCGGCGTACAGATGTTGCCCGGCAGGTTGCCCAGCTCACGCGCAAGATTCTGTCCCTGGCCGATCGCGTCGCCTTGCGCCAGGCCACGCCGCGCCGCGGCCGCCTCGTTGCCCCGGCAGGCGATCGTCAGTTCGCTGGCGGCCGGCGACGGCTCCTCGTCCGCGGATTTCATCGCCGTGAAACGGTAGGCGCTCGCATGCCAGACCTCGGCCGCGATGCGCGCCCGCCGCGCGGCATCGCTGCCGCGGGCCCGCTCCAGCGTCAGGAAGCAGGCGGCGCGCTTCAGGCGGGTCTTGCGCCAGGCGCCGAAGGCGGCGCTCAGGGCCTTGCGCAGTTGCTGCCGGTCGAAGTCCTTGCGCGGGCCGCAGCCGACCAGCAAAACGCGGCGAAAGGGCAGGTCCCCGGCCGCCGGCAGCAGCAGCGTATCGCCGGCCTTGCCGCGAAAATCCTCGCTGTCGATCAGCGCGGCCAGCGTGCCGCCGAGCACACGGTCGGCCGCCTTGACCGCGGCGGTCAGCGGACCGCCCTGGTAGACCGGCAGCATCAGGCAATCGGTCCGTTGGGCGGTGGCGCCGCCGGTCGTCACGTGAAAGCGCATGCGCAAACCCCTGTCTGGTTCCCTGTGGCCCACGCAGGACCGCGCTTGACGGGTCAGCGGGCTGCCCCGATCATTTGCCACGAGATCCCGGCACGGCCTGGTGAATTCGCAAAAAGTGTACTTGATTCCCGCAGTTCAGGCGAAAGGCGGCCGCGCGGCCGGCCGGCCGGGCTGACGCGCGTGCGCGGAATCCTCGCCCGTTACCTGTTGCGCGAGACCGTGCAGACCTGGCTGGTCACCACGGCCGTGCTATTGCTGATCCTCGTCATCTATCAATTCGCCGAGGTGCTGTCCGATGCGGCCGCGGCCAGGATGCCGCGCGACGCGATCTTCCGCGTGCTGGGTCTGAGCTCGGTGCAGCTGCTGGCGGTGCTGACGCCGGTGGCGATGTTCCTGTCGGTGCTGCTGGCGTTGGGGCGGCTCTACCGAGACAGCGAGATGGCGGCGCTGATGGCCTGCGGCATCGGCCCGGCGGCACTGTACCGGCCCTTGCTGCTGCTGGCCGGCTGCGTGACGCTGGGGGTCGGCTGGCTGTCCATCGTCGTGGCGCCGGCCGCCAACGAGGAGATCGCCAGGCTCGCCGAGGCGGCGCGCCAGCGCGCCGACCTGTCGATGCTCCAGCCCGGCCGTTTCATGAGTTTCGGCAACAGCGACATGGTCGTCTATGCCGAGCGCATCGCCGCGGACGGCAGCCTCGAGAACGTCTTCGTGCAGCGCCGGCACGGCGCCGAGGTCGAACTGATTCTGGCGCGGCGCGCCTGGCAGGCGGCCGACGACCCGCCGGGCACGCGCATCCTGCGCTTCGCCGATGGCCGGCGCTACCGCGGTGAACCCGGCCAAGCGCGCTTCGAGATCGTTCGCTTCCGCGAACATGGCATTCCGATCCTGCTGCGCGACCTGCGCGCCCTGGCCCTGGATCCGAAGTCCCGGCCGCTGATCGAGTTGCTCGGCTCGGCGAATCCCGAGGACGTGGCGGAGCTGCAGTGGCGGCTGTCGCTGCCGCTGACGGTGCTGGTGCTGACGCTGATGGCCGTGCCGCTGAGCCGCAGCCCGCCGCGGCAGGGGCGTTACAGCGGGCTGATCGGGGGGGTGCTGGTGTTCGTCCTCTACGCCAACCTGATGACCGCGGCCAAGGTCTGGCTGGAACGCGAGCAGCTGCCGTCCTGGCTGGGCCTGTGGTGGGTGCATGCGGCGTTCGCCGCCGCGGCGCTGTACATGGTCTACCGCCAGCAGCACTTCCGGCTGCCGCCGCCCAGGCCGGAGGCAGCGCCGGCATGAGGATCCTGCGCCGCTATCTGTTCCGGGTCGTCGTTTCCCGCACGCTGCTGGTGCTGGCCGTGCTGATCTCGCTGGCGGGCTTCTTCGAGCTGATCAGCCAGCTCGACAACCTCGGGGAGGGCAGTTACGGCCTCGCCGAAGCATTTTTCTACGTCTTGCTGAAAACGCCGCGCAAGATCTTCGTGATCCTGCCAATGGCGGCGCTGATCGGCTCGCTGCTGGGGCTCGGCGCATTGGCGGCGCATAGCGAGATCATCGTGATGCGCGCGGCCGGCATCTCCACCTGGCGATTGGCTGGCGCCCTGGCGGCGACCGGCCTCGTGCTGAGCGTGATCGCACTGGCGATCGGCGACTTCGTTTCCCCGGCCGCGGAAGGCTACGCGCGCCAGTTCCGGGCACTGGCGCGCTCGGGGCAGGCTGCCCTCAGGCCCGGCACCGCGTCCTGGATACGCGACGGCGACACCTTCATCAACCTCGGCCAGCCCGACGAAGAACTGCGCTTTGGCGGCGTCACACTGTACCGCGTCGACAACGGGGCGCTGGCGGCGGTCGCGCATGCGGACTCGGTCGAGGTCACCGAGGACGAGCAGTGGGTGCTCAACAACTTTGCCGAGACCCGCTTCCTGGATGACGGCGTCGTGGTGCACCGGGTGGCGCGGCTGCTGGAGCCGAAGAATCTCGACGCCGAGCTGCTGGCGCTGATGGAGGTCAAGCGGACGACGCTGATCGATCAGCAGTTGCGCCGCTACATCGCCTACCTGAAGCGCAACGGCCTCGATGCGCGGCGCTACGAGACCGCTTACTGGTCGCGGATCATGGGCTCCCTGGCGATCGTGCCGATGATTCTGATCGGCCTGCCCTTGAGTTTCGGCAGTCTGCGCAATGCCGGCAGCGGGGCGCGCCTGGTCGTGGGCCTGGCCATCGGCCTGGCTTATTTCCTGGGCAGCCAGACGCTGGCCGATGGCGGCGCGGTCTTCGGCCTGTCGCCCGCGCTGATCGCCGCGCTGCCGGTGCTGGTCCTGACGGCCGTCGTGGGGCTGATGCTCTGGCGCGCGCGCTGACGGCGGGAACGACTGCCGATCAGCCTTGAACACCAGCGTGTCCGCGTCAAAGGCGTGCCACGCAAACCAGCAGGCAGCCGTCGCCGGGCTGGGCCTGTGCCGATCTCGATGCGTGCGCCCGTAAACCGTGCCTGCGGGTGCTGCTCGTCCGGCGCCTCGTTGTGGCGACCAAGCGTCATGTCCTCGTCTTGGGTAGCAGCACGACGCGCGTGTGCGTCAGCCGATCGTGCCAGCTGCGCCGCTGTGGATCCCACAGCATCCACCACAATCCAAGGCCAAATGGCGCGAGTGACAGCAGGGCGGCGACGAAGCGCAGCAGGCAGACCCGGAACCGCGGCGGCAGGCCGCGCTCATCGACGACCTGCAGGCGCCAGGAGCGCATGCCCAGCGTCTGCCCGCCGCGAGACCAGAAACCCGCATAGAAAAGAATCGTCACTGCTAGCAGCAGTGCCTGGAACCACAGGGTACCGGGCCTCACCGCCTCGCCCTGCCGCGCGACGATCACGGCGAAACCGACGAGCATCAGCAGGCCGGCGAGCAGCAGCAGGTCATAAAAGCCGGCAGCGAGGCGGCGGAACAACAGCGTGGCCGCCGACGGCGCGCCTGCTGGGCGGCTGTTCTTAGCTGCGCTCCGGCGCCGACTCATTCCAACGGTCCTGATTGCCCGCTCTTTCCGCCGCGTCGCGTCGGCGCACCTCAGCGCTCGAGGCGTGTCCGGACTTCGCGCCCGGTCAAGCGCTGCAGGATCAGCTCCGTGGCGAAGGCCAGCCCGAGCATTAGCGGCAGCCCCCAGATCAGCCAGCCGCCGCGTTCGGACAGCCAGGTCATCACCAGCGCAATTGCAACGCCGATCAGCAGGATGGCCAGCACGATTAGCGTGCGCGAGGCGCCGGTTTCATGAGCGAGGCGCAGGTGGCCTGCATGGGTGATGCCGTGAACGAACAGGACCGAGACCGACCCGAGCGTGGCAATCTCCGTCATGTCCAATGTCAGGGCCAGCACGACGATACCAATCGAGCTGAACAGCAGGCCCTCCCGGCTGTTTCCGAACGGTCGTCCGAACGCCGCCGGCAGCTCGCCATAACGGGCGAGCTGCCAGGCCACGTTTGTCGATGCGTAGAGCGCGGCGTTGATCGAGGAAGCGATCGATACCAGTGCCACGCCGGCCACGACGTGAAATCCGAGGTCGCCGAATACCGGTCTTGCGACCTCGGCGAGCGCGAATTCGCGCGCGGCGATGATCTGCTCTGCCGGCAGGCTGCCAAAGGCTGCGCAGGCAACTGCCACGTAAAGCACCATGACCACCAGAATCGAACCCAGCATGGCCCGCGGCAGGATACGCGCGGGATCGGGCATGTCTTCGGCCGCGTTGGTGATGACCCGGAAGCCCTCGTAAGCGAAGAACGTGATCGCCAGGCTGTAGACGATCGACGCCGGGGCCGGATAGTGCCGCGGCGACAACAGCGCCGGGTCCATCGTTGCCAGGCCGGCGATCGTCAGGCCGCTGAGAACGAGAAACTTGATTGCCACCGTGACTCTTTCCCAGACAGCGACATCGGCTGCCCCGCGATAGTTCACCAACAAGAAGGTCATGACGATTGCCACGGTGAAACCTTCTGCCCAGTAACCGCCGGAGACAGGCAACAAGGCGACAGCGTAGTTGCCGAAGGCCTTGGCAATGACGCTGAGCGAAACGATCGCAGCGGCATACAGCAGCACGCTCAGGCTGCCGGTCAGGGGGCCGACTCCGAATGCCTGGCCCAGGTATTCGACGATGCCGCCAGCCGATGGATAGCGGGCGCCCAGGCGTGCCAAAGAGTAGCCGCTGGCAAGCGCGATCAGGCCGCCGAGAATGAAAGACAGCCAGACGGCCGGGCCCGAGATGGCGCCGGCTTCGCCGAGCAGAGCGAAAATGCCGCCGCCGACCATGGCGCCGATCCCCATCGACACGGCTGACCAGAAACCGACCGGCTTCCCGGCGACGTGCATCAGGCAGTCCTTGGCCTGCCTTTGGCGGCTGCTGCGCTCACGCGCCGTTCACCGGAAGCGCTTGCGAAAGCGGAGGCCGTAGGCGCCACCGTCGGCCGTGGCGCTGATCTCGACCCCATGGTAGGGGTGCGTGAACAGGAAGCTGCTCGCGATACCGATGGCAGCGCCCGCCGCGACGTCTTCGACGAAATGCTTATCCGCTTCGACCCGGCTGTAGGCGACGAAGGTCGCGCCGAGATAGGCCGGCCAGGCATATTTCCAGCCGTAGCGGCGGTGAATGAAGGCGGCCCCCATGAACGCGGCCGAACTGTGTCCCGATGGAAAGGAACTGCAGCACTGGCCGTTCGGACGCTTCTTGTGGATCGCTTCCTTGAGGACGACGGTGGTCAGCTGGGCGGTCGCGAAGGACTCCACGAACTGGATCGTGCCAGCGTGGCCTTGTTCATAGAAAACGGTCGTGCCGATGCCGGCAATCGGAATCAGCACCTGCAGCACGTCCCCGGCGACCTCGATATCGCCTGTGGCGAAGGCGATCTCCGGCAGGCCGAGCAGGCCGATGACGGCAAGCACGATCGTGCGCAGCGTCAGATTGGCTCTCGTGTGTCGCATCGTCGCCCCCTTCCGCCCACGGGTGCCCGGCCCTGCGCCGTCTTATACTAGTGTTTGCAGGAATTTGGTAGCCGGGGTGTCCCCATGTTGCAGCGGCGAGAAGACCAACGGAAACCAGCAGCCAGGATCGCCGGCGCCGTGCTGCTCGCGCTGTCGGCCGTCGCCGCCGCCGAAAACGCGGCGCCGATCTCGGAGACGCATTACGCCGCCGCCCGGGAGCTGCTGGCCACGATGAACGTCGCGGAGACGCTGCGGGTGACCAGCGAGATGGCGGCAGACACGATGATCCGGCAGAACCCGGTTCTCGCGCCCTATCGCGATGTGATCCTCGAGTGGCAAGCGTCGTTCCTCAACTGGGAGACCCTGGAAGCCAGCTACGTCAACCTGTATGCCGAGGCATTCAGCGAGCAGGAGCTGCGTGAAATGACGCGCTTCTATCGCACGCCGGTGGGCCGCAAGAGCCTGACCAAGCTGCCGGAACTGATGAACAAGGCGGCCGCCATCGGCGAGAGCTACGCGCGGGACAATCTGCCCGCATTGCAGATGATGATCGAAGAGCGGGCCG
>RFHQ01000011.1 GCA_003695765.1 Gammaproteobacteria bacterium | reverse complement strand
CTCTGCCCGGTGGTTTCGGCGGCAGCCGGTGGCTCGGCCGGCGGCGCGAGCTCCGTGAAGAGCTGCCAGACGACGATCAGCAGCACGCCCAGCAGCGCAGTCGCGATCAGAATGTAGACATTGGTACGCGACATCCGCAGGCGCGGCTAGACCGCGGCCGGGGTGCGCCGCAGGCTGTGCAGCAGGTTCAGTGTCGCCAGCAGCAACAGGGCCGCGACGCCGTTGTGCGCGGTCGCCAGCGGCAGCGGCAGGCCGAACCAGACGATGCTGATGCCCAGCGAGACCTGCGCCGCGAGAGCCAGCAGGACGAAACGTGCAGCCCGCCTCAGTTCCGGCCGGCGGTCGCGGAGATAACGGATGCCGAGGAAGCCGAGCACCAGCGTGGCCAGCAGCGCGCCGAGCCGGTGCGTGTAATGGATCGCGACCCGCGCCGGTGCCTCCAGCACGCCGCCCTCGTAGTCGATGCCGAGGCCGCGCCACATGACGAAGGCCTCGCTGAAATCGGCACGCGACGGGAACCATTCGCCGCCGCAGGTGGGAAGATCCGGACAGGCGAGCGCGGCGTAGTTGGAGCTGGTCCAGCCACCGAGCGCGATCTGCAGGACCAGCACCGCGAGGCCAACGATCGCCAGCCCGCTGGACTCGGCCAGCACCGGGCGGCGATCGCGGCGGCGATGCTCCAGGATCAGCCAGAACAGCATCGCAGTCGTCGTCAGGCCGCCGATCAGGTGGGCCATGACGATCAGTGGCTTCAGCAGCAGCGTGACGGTCCACATGCCGAGCAGGCCCTGGAAGATCACGACACCGAGCAGCAGCAGCGGCAGCACGACCGGCTGCCGGGGGTCCTGACGGTCCAGCCAGGCCAGCGCGGCGATCAGCAGGATCAGGAAGCCGAGCGTGGAGGCCAGGTAGCGATGGATCATCTCGCGCCAGGCCTTGCCGGCCTCCAGTGCGCGGTCCGGGTAGGCGGCCTGCGCCGAGGCCCGCGCCGCGTCGTCGGCGGGCAGCACCAGATGGCCGTAGCAGCCGGGCCAGTCCGGGCAGCCGAGGCCGGCATCGCTGAGCCGCACGTAGGCACCGAAGACCACGACGCAGAGCGCCAGCACGCAAGCGGCGTAGACCAGGCGCAGATACCAGATGTACATCAGCCGATCCTCGAGACTTTCAGCAGGCGCTTCAGGTCGCTGTGCAGATCGCGCATGCCGAGCCCGGGCGCGAAACGCATCATCAGGTTGCCGTGCGGGTCGATCAACAGCAATTCGCCCGGCCGGACCTCGCCGATCATCTGCAGCAATTCGCTGCCGGCCGGCGTTGCTGCGTCCAGCGTGATCAGTTCCGGGTGCTCGCGTTCGAGCCACGCCCGGTCGAGCGTCCCGCCGGTGACCAGCCACAAGCGATGCACGCGGTCCATGTCCCGGCCGAGTGCGCGCCGGGTCTGCCGGCTGGCGTGCAGCGCGTCGCGGCAGGGCGGCGGGCATTCTCCCGGTGCGACCAGCAGCAGCGTCCAGTGGCCGACGAAGGCCGGCCCGCCGGCTTCGCCGCGGGCCACGGCCTCGGGCAAGGGCAGCGGCGGCAGGATCAGCCGGCCGTGCTCGACGCGGCCGGCCGGTTGCCACAGGCCGCCGTAGTACATCGCGAAGGCCAGCGCCAGCGGGCCGAGGAATACGGCGGCCACGAGCAGCAGCTGCAGGCGCCCGCGGCGGCGGCGTTTCAGGAACTCGGGGTCGTCGAGCGTCCGGCTGTTCACGTCTTGTGCCTCTTCAGGTTCAGCAGCAGGTAGATCACGGTGGCGGCCAGCGCGAAGCCGAACCATTGCACGGCGTAAGCGAGATGCCGCATCGGGCCGAAACCGACGGCCGGTTGCCAGTCGCGCAGGAAACCGTCCGGCGCGGCCGGGTCCAGCAGCAACTGGTAATCGTGCACAGGGTAGCCGATCTGCGCCGCCAGCTCTGCCGCGGTCGGATAGAGCAGGCGCCGCGGCCAGGCCGCCGCCGGGTCCGGCGGCGCTGCGGCGAGCCGCAGCCCGGGCGCCGGCAGGCGCTCGATCCGGCCGGTCACGTCCCGCGGCCCATCGCCGACGGCGACCGGCGGCAGGCCGGCGCTGCGGTCCGCGCTCGCCGGCAGCCAGCCGCGGTTGACCAGCACGGCCTCGTCGCCATGGCGCAACGGTGTCAGCACGTAGTAGCCCGGCCGCCCGTCGCGCACGATGCTGTCCAGCAGCACCTGGTGTTCGCTGTCGTAGCGGCCATGGACGCGGAGCCGGGCGAAACGCAGGCGCCGGGCGTCAGCGTCGGAGACCGGCCCGCGCCGTGCTGCTTCGGCACCGCGGGCCGCGAAGGCCGCGAGCAGTGCGCGTTTTTCCTGCATGCGGCCGAGTTGCCAGGCGCCGAGGCCCAGGAACAGGGCGCAGCCGGCGAGGTAGAGCAGCGTCCCCCACCAGGGCGGCCGGAATGCTAATCTTGAGCGCCGCATCCGAGCGCGCGACCGGCCATGATTATCAAGTCGCTGATCATCCTGATGCTGCTCGCGATCATCGCGAGCCTCGGCTACAGCCTGGTCTTCCTGGTCAAGGACGACCATGGCTCCAAGCGCATGGTCAAGGCGCTGACCTGGCGGATCTCACTGTCCGTCGCCCTGTTCCTGCTGCTGATCCTCGCCTGGTCGCAGGGCCTGATTCACCCGCACGGCCTCGGCGGCTAGTTCGGGGACAGTGACCCTAATTGCCTGATTCAGGGACAGTGACCTTGATTCCGATCACGGTCACTGTCCCGGAACTGCGGCGCGTCTGAATCAGGGTCACTGTCCCCGAGTTATCAGAGCCAGTAGACGAAGATGAACAGGCCGAGCCAGACGACGTCGACGAAGTGCCAATACCAGGCGACGCCTTCAAAGGCGAAATGGTCCGTCGGCGTGAAGTGGCCCTTGAGGCAGCGCAGCCAGATGACGGTCAGCATGATGCCGCCGATGGTCACGTGCATGCCGTGGAAGCCGGTGAGCATGAAGAAGGTCGAGCCGTAGATGCCGGTGGACAGTTTCAGGTTCAGCTCGGAATAGGCATGGCCGTACTCGTAGGCCTGCAGGCCGACGAACAGGAAGCCCAGCAGGAAGGTCAGCGCCAGGAACAGCGCCAGCGTGCCGCGCTTGTTGGCCTTCAGCGCGTGGTGCGCGATCGTGACCGTAACGCCGCTGCTGAGCAGGATGATCGTGTTCAGCGCCGGCAGTCCCCAGGCCCCCATCGGTTCGAATTCGCCGCCGACATGCTTCGGGCCATTGGTCGGCCAGACGCTCTCGAAGCCCTGCCAGAGCAGCTGGTTGGTGAAGAAGTTGTTGCCTTCGCCGCCGAGCCAGGGCACGGACAGCTGGCGAGCATAGAACAGCGCGCCGAAGAACACGCCGAAGAACATCACCTCGGAGAAGATGAACCACATCATGCCGATGCGGAAGGACTTGTCCACCTGCTCGTTGTAGATGCCGGAGACGCTTTCGTGGATGACTTCGCGGAACCACAGGAACATCATCAGGATGACGATCGCGACACCGGCGAAAGCCACGGGCCCGGCACTGCCGCCGTTCAGGTAGTTCGAGAAGCCGAAGAACAGTGTGAACAGCCCGATCGAGCCGAGGATCGGCCACTTCGTGCCGTGCGGGATGTAGTACTTGTTCTGCGCGTGAGCCATGCTGTGCGTACTCCTGGATTAACCGCCCGCCTGCGCGACGGCCTGCCTGGCGAAGAAAGTATAGGACAAGGTGATCCGGTCGATGTGTTCCGGCAACTCGGGGTCGACCATGAACTTCAGCCCCATGTCGCGGCCCTCCCCGGCCTCGAACTCCTGCTGGGTGAAGCAGAAACACTCGACTTTTTTGAAATACTCGCTGGCCTGCCCCGGCGCGATGCTCGGCACGGCCTGGGCGGTCAGATGCCGTTGCGTCAGGTTGCGGGCGTAGTAAGTCGTCTCGTAGAACTCGCCGGGATGGACCTGCATGCTGGTCACGGCCGGGTGGAATTCCCAGGGCGCGTACTGGTTCAGGCTGGCCACGAACTCGACCGTGACCAGCCGGTCTTGGTCCGGCGTGGTCTCAGACACGGCGTCCGCGGTCGGCGTGCCCGTGCGCGTGCCGATGCCGGCGACCTCGCAGAACACGTCGTACAGCGGCACCAGCAGGAAGCCGAAGCCGAACATGGCCGCGGCCAGCAGCAGCAGCTTGCCGGCCAGCAGGCCGTGGCGGCGTTCCCTGCCGTCGTTCATGCCCGCAGCACTCCCATCGCGATGAAGCCGACATAGAAGGCCAGCGCGACCAGGCCGAGCAGCAGCGCCGTCCGGCGAATGCGCCGGCGCTGGCGGGCTTCACTGGCTGACTGCTCGGCCACGTCCATCGGCTTACTTGACGACCGGCGCCTCTTCGAACGTGTGGTACGGCGGCGGCGACGGCAGGGTCCACTCCAGCCCCTCGGCGCCGTCCCAGGCCTTCGCGCCGGCTTTCTCGCCACCGCGGACACACTTGATCACGATGTAGACGAACAGCAGCTGCGAGAAGCCGAAACCGAAGGCGCCGATGCTCGACAGCATGTTGAAGTCGGCGAATTGCACGGCGTAGTCCGGGATGCGCCGCGGCATGCCGGCGAGGCCGAGGAAGTGCTGCGGGAAGAACAGCAGGTTGACGAAGATCGCCGACAGCCAGAAGTGGATCTTGCCGAGCTTCTCGTCGTACATGTGGCCGGTCCATTTCGGCAGCCAGTAATAGGCGCCGGCGATCGCGCCGAACAGCCCGCCCGGCACCAGCACGTAATGGAAGTGCGCCACCACGAAGTAGGAGTCGTGGTACTGGAAATCGGCCGGGGCGATCGCCAGCATCAGCCCGGAGAAGCCGCCGATCGTGAACAGGAACAGGAAGGCCAGCGCGAACAGCATCGGCGTCTCGAAGCTCAGCGAGCCGCGCCACATCGTGGCCGTCCAGTTGAATATCTTCACGCCGGTCGGAATCGCGATCAGCATCGTCGACAGCATGAAGAACAGCTGCCCGGCCAGCGGCATGCCGACCGTGAACATGTGGTGGGCCCAGACGATGAAGGAAAGGAACGCGATGCCCGCGGTCGCATAGACCATCGAGCTGTAACCGAACAGCGGCTTGCGCGCGAAGGTCGGGATCACCTGCGAGATGATGCCGAAGGCCGGCAGGATGATGATGTAGACCTCCGGGTGCCCGAAGAACCAGAAGATGTGCTGGAACAGCACCGGGTCGCCGCCGCCGGCGGCCTGGAAGAAGCTGGTGCCGAAGAAGGCATCGGTCAACAGCATCGTGACACCGCCGGCCAGCACCGGCATCACCGCGATCAGCAGATAGGCGGTGATCAGCCAGGTCCAGACGAACAGCGGCATCTTCAGCAGGGTCATTCCGGGCGCGCGCATGTTCAGGATCGTGACGATGATGTTGATCGCGCCGAGGATCGACGAGATGCCGAGCAGATGCACGGCGAAGATCGCGAACGGCAAAGCGTTGCCGGTCTGCAGCACCAGCGGCGGGTACAGCGTCCAGCCGGAGGCCGGGGCCCCGCCGTCCATGAACAGCGTCGACAGCAGCAGCGTGCCGGCGAAGGGCAGGATCCAGAACGACCAGTTGTTCAGCCGCGGCAGCGCCATGTCCGGCGCGCCGATCATCATCGGGATCATCCAGTTCGCGAAGCCGACGAAGGCCGGCATGATCATGCCGAAGACCATGATCAGCGCATGCATCGTCGTCATCTGGTTGAAGAAGTCCGGGTGCACGAACTGCAGGCCCGGCTGGAACAGTTCGGCGCGGATCACCAGGCTGAAGGTGCCGCCGACGAACAGCATGATCAGCGAGAACACCAGGTACAGCGTGCCGATGTCCTTGTGATTGGTGGTGAAGACCCAGCGCAGCAGGCCCTTGGCCGGGCCGTGATCGTGGTGCTCGTCGTGCTGCTCGTGACTGTGGGTGCTGATATTGCTCATGCTCTGCTCCATCGGGCCGGGCCGGCTGGCCCGGCGGCCGTTCTCCTCAATCAAAATCCTGCGCGAACATCCCGTGCATGCTGGCGTCGCGCTTCAGCGGCTGGCGACCCGCGCCGCCGGCTCGCGGCCGGCCGCAGCCATGGCCTTCTGCTCGGCCAGCCAGGCATCGAAGTCCTCGCGCGGCAGGGCCTCGACGACGATCGGCATGAAGCCGTGGTCCTTGCCGCAGAGTTCGGCGCACTGGCCGCGGTAGGTGCCGGCTTCCTTGACGAGGAACCAGCCCTCGTTGATAAAACCGGGAATCGCGTCTTTCTTGATGGCGAAGTCCGGCATCCACCAGGCGTGCAGAACGTCGTTCGACGTGATCAGGTAGCGGATTTTGACGCCGACCGGCACGACCAGCGGCCGGTCCACGTTCAGGAGGTAGTGGTCCACCGTGGCCGGGTCGATGCCGGAGCCTAGCCGGCGGGCCGCGTTGCTGTCCGCGGCCAGGCTGCTGAAGAAGCTGACGCCTTCACCGAGGTAATCGTAATGCCACTTCCACTGGTAGCCGGTGATCTTGATGGTCATCTCGGTGCCGCGGGTGTCCTCGATCTCGACCAGCGTGCGCGCCGACGGCACG
>RFHQ01000104.1 GCA_003695765.1 Gammaproteobacteria bacterium | reverse complement strand
TAGTCGGACAGCACGCAGGCCTGCGCGGCATCGAGCAGGCCCTCGGCCACCGGAGCCAGGGCCTCCACGTCCTCGCTGTCGTACTGATTCTCGGTGTCGAGGCGAATCAGTTGCTGGTTGCGGCTCAACACCCGCAGTTTCGTGATCGTCGGATGCCGGGCCGAGCGGACCCCGTGAAACTCGATGCCCCGCTCCGCAAGCAGGCGCTGCAACTGTTCGCCGCCGGCGTCTTCGCCGACGATGCCGCCGAGCACGGTGCCGGCGCCGAGGCTGGCCAGATTGACCGCGACGTTGGCTGCGCCGCCCGCACGGGCCTCACCGCCGGTGACGCGAACCACCGGTACCGGCGCTTCCGGAGAAATGCGGGACGTCGGACCGAACCAGTACTGGTCCAGCATCAGGTCCCCGATCACCAGCACCCTGAGCGCGGAAAAGTCGGGGACTGTCAGGCTCATGCCGGCGTGCTCACCACCACGTCGGCGCGATGGTAGCACAGCGGCCCGTCGCGGCCGCTCAGCTCAGCCGCACTTCGATTCGCCGCAATTCAGGCAGGTCATGCAGCCGTCCATCAATACGACGGCGGCGACATTGCACTTGGCGCAGAGTTGCGCGCCTTCGGGAAACTCGTTGCTGGCGAAGGCGTCCTGCTGCCGCGACCGCTCTTCGAACTCGCGGCGCTTGGCCTCGATCAGCTGCTTCTGGTGCTCGTCCATGCCGTCCTTCGGCAACAGGCCGATGAACTGCAGGTGTTTCTCGACGATATGTCCGAGCTCGGCGATGATCGACGGCATGAACTTGCCGCCGGGTTGCCAGTACCCGCCCCGCGGGTCGAACACGGCCTTCAGCTCGTCGACGATGAAGGTCACGTCGCCGCCCTTCCTGAACACTGCGGACATGATGCGCGTCAGCGCAACGATCCACTGGTAGTGATCCAGGTTCTTCGAGTTGATGAAGATCTCGAACGGCCGCCGGGTCTCGTACTCGGTGCCTTCGTTCAGAACGATGTCGTTGATCGTCACGTACATTGCGTGGTCCGACACCGGGGTCTTCACCTTGTAGGTCGAACCGCGGAGCATTTCGGGCCGTTCCAGTTTCTCGTGCATGCGCACGACTTTGCCATCGGCACTGGTCTCCAGCACCGGCGGGCGCGGCTCCTCGGCGGGCCGCGGCTCGGCCGGCCGCTCCGCCGGCTTCTCCGCCGGCGTCTCCACCCGGTAATCGATGATGCGCTTGTCGATTGTGATGTCTGCCATGATCGTCGCCATCTTGCGGCCAGCCGGCCGCATCAGAACTTGCCGTAATAGCCTTCCTTCAAGGCGTCGAAGAGGTTCGCCGCAGTGTGCACCTCGCCGTCGTACTCGATCTCCTGATCGCCACGGGCGCGAATCTCGCTGCCATCCTCGAGCACGAATACGTAGGTCGTGTTCTTCAGGTCACGCTCCTTGACCAGCACGCCCTGAAAGGCCTCAGGGTTGAAGCGGAAGGTCGTGCAGCCCTTCAGGCCCTGCTCGTGGGCATACAGATAGATGTCCTTGAACTGCTCATAGGGGAAGTCGGTCGGCACATTGGCGGTCTTGGAGATCGACGAGTCGATCCACTTCTGCGCCGCGGCCTGAATGTCCACGTGTTCCTTCGGCGTGATGTTCTCCGCGGTCACGAAGTAATCCGGCAGCTGTTCTTCCGGCTTGTCCGAGCCCGGCATCGCGCGCGGGTTGACCAGCTCGCGGTAGGCCAGCAACTCGAAGGAGAACACATCGACCTTCTCCTTGGTCTTGCGGCCTTCGCGGATCACATTGCGGAAATAGTGGTGGGCGAAACTCGGCTCGATGCCGTTGCTGGCATTGTTCGCCAGCGACAGCGAAATCGTGCCGGTGGGCGCGATCGAGCTGTGGTGCGTGAAGCGCGCGCCGACGCGCTCGAGTTCGCGCACCAGTTCCGGCGCCGCTTCGGCCAGCCGCTGCATGTAACGGCTGTAACGCGCATGCAGGATGCGCCCCGGCACCCGGTCGCCGACTTTCCAGCCGTCGGCCGCCATCTCCGGCCGCTTGCGCAGCATCTCCGGCGTCACCTGGAACTCTTCCAGCATGATCGGCGCCGGACCCTTTTCCTGCGCCAGCTCCAGCCCGGCCTCCCAGCCCGCCAGCGCCAGCTCGCGGGCGACCTGCTCGGTGAAATCCACCGAGTCGGCGCTGCCGTAGGCCATGCGCAGCATCGTCAGCGTCGAGCCCAGGCCGAGAAAGCCCATCCCATGGCGCCGCTTGCGGTAGATCTCCTGGCGCTGCTGCTCCAGCGGCAGGCCGTTGACCTCGACTACGTTGTCCAGCATCCGCGTGAAGACTTTCACGACCTTGCGGAATTCTTCCCAGTCGAAACGGGCCCGCTCACTGAATGGATCGCGCACGAAGCGCGTCAGGTTCACGGAGCCGAGCAGGCAGGAGCCATAGGGCGGCAACGGCTGCTCGCCGCAGTTGTGCGCGTGCAGGCCGTTGGCATCGAAGCTGTTGATGCCCGGCACCTGGCAATCGAAGACCGGCTCGCTGCCGTCCTCTTGCAGCGACTTCACGCGCGCGACGAAGCGTTCGCGACCCTGCGCCACCGCCGGGTGCTGCAGGGCCTGCTGCAGTTGCCGGCTGCGGCCGGCATCGGAAAAGCCGATCAGGCGCGCGAACTGCGCCAGGTTGCTGCCGCTGATCCACAGGCAGGGGCCGCTGACGGCCGACATGCGCCGACCGCTGCGCCGCGTGACGATGCCCAGGCGCAACAGCATGCGCTGAATCGCCGGCAGGTCGTCCGCCCGCAGGTCCGTGTAACGCAATGCCGGGCCGGACTCCTCGGCCAGCAGGACCTCGCCGCCGAGGTCGAAGGCCGCCTGCAGAAAGCCGCGGTAGAAGCTGCTGGACGTGCGTTCGACGGCCGCTGTCACCCGGGGCTGCGCGCCATGCCAGCCCAGCGCCTCGATGATCCGTTCGAGACCGGGCACGGCCAGACGGTATTCGCCGGCCTCGGCGGACTCCGACCAGGCCAGCCGCCGATCGCCGCCGGTCAGTGCCCGGGCCGCCGCCGCGGCGCTGTTCATGACCGCCTTCAGGCTTCCGGGGATCGGCGTGTAGTCGACGTTGGCCGCGACCGGCTGGCGCGGCAGGCGGATGCCGGCGCTGCCGGCCCCGGACGGCGCGCCACCGCCGGCGCGCAGCAGCCCGAGCAGATAGCCCTCCTGCCGGGCATAGGGGACGGCGCCGGGCCAATGGGCCCGGCCGCGATGATCGTTGAGCAGCACGCGGTCGCCGGGCCGCAGCTCGCCGGCCGCGCACCATTCGGTCACTGTCTCGTCACCGGCGAAGCGCACCACCCGCCGCAGGCGGTGGTCGGCCGTCAGGCGCAGCGCATAGCCGCCGGCCGTCTCCAGGCGCAGCAACGGCTTGGTCGCCGTCTGGAAGAAGCCATCCGGCCCGGAGGCATGCGCCTGCCCGTCGACGACAGCGGTGAACGGCCGCCCCAGCAGTTCGCCGACCTGCCGCGGCCCGTCCGCGGTCTGCACCCAGGTATCGGCGGGCACGCAGGGATTGGTCGCGCGGATGTTCTCGTCGAACCAGTTGTTGTTCATCTCGTTGACCCGGTCGATGAGCACGAATCCGGGTTCGGCGTAGTCGTAGGTGGACGCCATGATCATGTCCCAGAGCCGCCGCGCCGGCAGCCGCTTGTAGACGCGGCAGGCCGTCTGCCCCTGCTCGTTGCGCACGTAGCCCTGGTCCGCCGGCCAGTCGCGCCACAGCACCTGATCCGGATCATCGAGATCGATGCCGCCGTGCTCCAGCTCGCGCTTGTCCAGTGGAAAGGCCAGCGCCCAGTCGGCATCGTCGCGCACCGCGCGAATGAAGTCGTCGGTGACCAGCAGCGACAGGTTGAACTGCCGCAAGCGGCCGTCCTCGCGTTTCGCGCGGATGAAGTCGAGCACGTCCGGGTGGCCGACGTCGAAGGTCCCCATCTGCGCGCCGCGGCGCCCCCCCGCCGAGGACACCGTGAAGCACATCTTGTCGTAGATATCCATGAAGGACAGCGGCCCGGACGTGTAGGCGCCGGCACCCGACACGTAGGCGCCTTTCGGCCGCAGCGTGGAGAACTCGTAACCGATGCCGCAGCCGGCCTTCAAGGTCAGGCCGGCCTCGTGCACCTTGTCCAGGATATCGTGCATGGAGTCGCCGATCGTGCCCGACACGGTGCAGTTGATCGTCGACGTCGCTGGCTTGTGCTCCCGGGCCCCGGCGTTGGAGACGATCCGCCCGGCGGGGATGGCGCCGTTGCGCAGCGCCCAGAGAAAGGTCTCGAACCACCGTTCCCGCTGGTCTTCGGGCTCGACCTCGGCAAGCGCGGCCGCGACGCGCTTGTAGGTATCGTCCATGGTCTCGTCGATGATCTCGCCGGCCTTCGTCTTGAGCCGGTATTTCTTGTCCCAGATGTCGATCGATGCGTCCTGAAAGCCGATGGCCGCCGCCACGACCTCGTTCATCTGAGCTGCGGTTTTCATATTGCCTGGATCACCCGAATCACGTTGTCGGCCCGCGCGCCGGCAGGCCAGCACCCCCTGAAAGACGCCCCGGTGGCCGCCGTTCACCCTGGGTTTTCGACAGCGAAAGGCTCCCCGCAGCCACAGGGGACTCCCTCGGTCCGTGGCCGATCCGGCATCGCTGATGAAAACCCGCTGACACAAGATCTTGTGCCAACGCCTGTTAGATTATGTCCGCCGCCCCGCGCTGTCAAGCACTGCCGGCACCGGCGGTCGGCTAGGTCAACCTTTATAAATCAATCGCTTACGACGCGTTCATCAAGCCACAGCGATAAGCCGCTGTTTTTTCACGGGCCGGCCGCCGGGCAGCCGGGAACACAACATCTTGTGTCCAGGCTGTGCAGAGGCAATCCCCGGCTTATGCACAGGCTGTGCACCGGCCGCGCCTGGAACCGTCGCCGCGATTCACGGTCGACTGGCTGAAGCGGCTATCATCAGCGCCCCCTTTGAACCCCTGCCTGGACTCCGTCACGCATGAATACACGCACGCCCCTGTCGATCCTGCTCTTCGCCATCGCGCTTTTGACCGGCACGCCGCTCGCTGCGGCGCTGCCGGCCAAGCTCGGTGAAACGCCGGTCCCCAGCCTCGCCCCGCTGGTCAAGGAAGTCTCGCCCGCGGTCGTCAACATCGCCACGCGCGGCACGGTCGAGGCGCCGCGCAACCCGCTGATGGACGACCCCTTCTTCCGGCGTTTCTTCGGCGTGCCGGAACAGCATCAGCGCCGTGAGGTGCGCAGTGCCGGTTCCGGCGTGATCGTGGATGCGAAGAACGGCTACATCATCACCAATCACCACGTCATCGAAAACGCCGATGAAATCGAGGTGACGCTGATCGATGACCGCAACCTGGAAGCCGAAATCGTCGGCTCCGACCCCGGCACCGACATCGCGGTGCTGAAACTCAAGAACCCGGAGCGCCTGAAAGCGATGCGGCTCGGCGATTCCGACAAGGTCGAGGTCGGCGATTTCGTTGTCGCGATCGGCAATCCCTTCGGCCTGCAGCACACGGTCACCTCGGGCATCGTCAGCGCCAAGGGGCGGCGTGGCATCAACCGGGACGGCTACGAGGATTTCATCCAGACCGACGCGTCGATCAACCCGGGCAATTCCGGCGGCGCGCTCGTCAACCTTCGCGGCGAGCTGATCGGCATCAATTCGGCGATCTTCAGCAACAGCGGCGGCAACATCGGCATCGGCTTCGCGATCCCGGTGAACATCGCCAAGGCGATCATGGCGCAGCTGATCGAGTTCGGTGAGGTCAAGCGCGGCCTGCTCGGCGTGAGCATCACCGACGTCAACGCCGAGACCGCGAAGGCCCTGGGCCTCGACGAGGACACCAAGGGCGCGCTCGTGCAGGAAGTGGTGCCCGATTCGGCCGCGGAGAAGGCCGGCATCGAGGTCGGCGACATCATCGTCAGCGTCGACGACAAACCCATCGGCAGCGCCAACGACCTGCGCACCAGCATCGGCCTGCACCGCAGCGGCGACGAAGTCCGCGTCGGGCTGATGCGCGACGGCAAGCGGCGCAACGTCAAGGCCACGCTGACGGAACTCGGCTCGCTGGGACAGGCTGCGGCCGAGGACATCCATCCGGGCCTGGCCGGCGCGGACCTGGCCGACTACCCGGACGAGGTGCCCGGCCTGGGCCGCGGCGCCGTCAGCGTGGAGACGGTGGCGCCGGGCAGCCCGGCGGAACTGCGCGGCCTGAAACAGGGCGACCTGATCGTCTCAGTGAACCGCGTCCGGGTCCGCAGCGTCGAGGAGATGCGCGAGATCGCCGAAGGCCGGAAGCTGCTGCTGCTCGGCATCCGCCGCAGCGGCCGTAACCTGCTGTTGCAGGTTCGCTGAGCCGGCCGCGGCGCATGGCCAGCGCAGCCGGCAACGCGCGGCCGGGCACCGCCTGCCTGCTCGGCGGCACCGGTTTCGTCGGCTCGCGGCTGGCCGCGCGCCTGTCCCGGCAGGGCTGGCAATTGCGCATCCCGACGCGGCGCAGCCGCCCGCCGGAAGACCTGCGCGTGCTGCCCGGCGTGCGCCTGTTCAGCGCCGATGTGCATGACCCGGAGAGCCTGCACCGGCTGTTGCTGGGCTGCGATGCAGTCGTCAACTGCGTCGGCATCCTGAACGAGCGCCACCGCCGCGACGGCAGCGAGTTCGAGCAGGCGCACGTGAAACTGGTGGCGAAGCTGCTGGACGCGGCCGGCCAGGCCGGTGTGGACAAACTGGTGCAGATCAGCGCACTGCAGGCCGACGCCGAACGGGCGCCCAGCCTCTACCTGCGCTCCAAGGGCCGCGCGGAACAACTGATCCGGACCCAGGCGGGCCCGCTGCGCTGGACGATCTTCCAGCCGTCGGTGATCTTCGGGCCGGGCGACGGCTTTCTGAACCGCTTTGCGCCGTTGCTGCGCTACTTCCCGGTGTTGCCGCTGGCACGGGCCGGCGCACTGTTCGCGCCGGTGCACGTGGACGATGTCGTCAGCGCGATCGAAAGGGCGCTGGTCGATCCGGCCACCGACGGCCAGACCTACCAGCTCTGCGGGCCGGACACCTTCAGCCTGCGCAGCATCCTCGGGCTGCTGGCGAACGCGATGGACCGCCGCTGCCTGATCCTGGGCCTGCCCGACTGGCTGGCGCGCCTGCAGGCCATGGTCCTGGAGCGGCTGCCCGGCCAGCTGTTCACGCTGGACAATTTCCGTTCACTGTCGCTGCCGAGCGTCTGCAGCAGCGACGGGCTCGGCGCGCTGGGCATCAGTCCGCGCTCGCTGCCGGCCTACCTGGCGGCGACCTACCGGCGCTGAGCGCGCAGCCCGGCGGTGGCCCGGGCAGGGCCGGCGCCCGGGCGGCCAGTCGCGCCAGCCGTGCGCGGCGCGTCTCGGCCGGCAGACCCGCCAGCGCCTCGGCGCGCCGGTGAAACTCGGCGAAATCGCCCGCACTGGCGACGAGCAGCGCACGAAACGCCGGCACATCCCCGTCGTAGGCGTCCAGCGCGATCAGTTCCGCGTTGTTCAGCGCCTCGCCGAACCAGGCATCGAAGTACGGCGGACGGTCCCAGCCGGCGCGCAGCGCCTGATAGTCGCGGCGCAGCCGGTCCAGCAGGCGCTGTTTTTCGGCGAGCCGCGCGGCCGCGGGCGCGGCCGCCGCGTAGACCGCGGCCAGCGCCGAGCGCGTCGCCGCCAGCATGTCCCGCAAGCGCGCCGCCCGCGCCTGCCATCGCCAGTGCCGGCAGCGTTCGACCGGCGTTCCGAAAGCCTGTACCCAGCGCTCGACGCCGGCCCGCTCGACGGCGCTGGCATAGGACTCGTTGAAGCGCGTGTCGCCCGGCAGATAGAGGCGCTGGTGGGCCAGTTCGTGAAACAGCAGCCCGGCGAGGCGCTCCGGCGGCAGGCGACGCATCGTACTCAACAGCGGGTCGCGGAGCTTGCCCAGCGTCGAGTAGGCCAGCGCGCCGGCCACGTAGACGTCGTCGCCTTGCGCCGCCAGGCCGGCCGCGAATTCGCGGGCCGCCGGCTCGCGGAAGTAACCGCGGTAGCTGACGCAGCCGGCCACCGGGTAACACCACTCGCGCGGCTGCAGCGACAGGGCCGGCGCGGCGAAGACGTTCCAGACCACATAGTCGCGATCCAGCTCCACGTAATGCCGGTAACTGCCGTTGTCCGGCAGGGCCAGCTCGGCGTGCGCGAAAGTGAGCATCGCCCCGGCCTGGCGCAACCATTCGCGCAGCGCCGGGTCGGTGTCGTCGCGCGCCAGCAGCTCGGCCACCGGCTCGCGGGCACTGGTCAGCGCGAGCTGTCCGCGGGCCGCCTGCCAGTAATAGCCGAGCCCGCAGCCGGACAGCGACGGCAACAACAGGCAGCAGAGCAGCGCGCGCAGCCGGGACATGGGACAAGCCTACGGCAAGCGGCGGCAGCGGGCGAAGGCTAGAATGCGCCGATGCAGACCTATCTCGTCGGTGGCGCCGTGCGTGACCGTTTGCTCGGCGAACCGGTCAGCGAACGCGACTGGGTGGTCGTCGGCGCGACGCCGGAGGAATTGCTCGCGGCCGGCTTCAAGCCCGTGGGCCGTGATTTTCCGGTGTTCCTGCACCCGGAAACCGGCGAGGAATATGCGCTGGCGCGCACCGAGCGCAAGACCGGCCCCGGCTATCACGGATTCGAGTTTCATGCCGACCCCGATGTCAGGCTGGAAGACGATCTGCGCCGCCGTGATCTGACGATCAACGCGATGGCCCAGGACGAGGCCGGTCGGCTGATCGACCCTTACGGCGGCCGGGCCGACCTCGAGGCCAGGCTGCTGCGGCACGTCTCCGACGCCTTTCGCGAAGACCCGGTGCGCATCCTGCGCGTGGCGCGCTTCGCCGCGCGTTTCCGCCACCTCGGCTTCCGGGTGGCGCCGGAGACCATGGCGCTGATGCGCGAGATGGTCGCGGCCGGCGAGGCCGCCGCGCTGGTGCCGGAGCGGGTCTGGCGCGAGACCGAGTCGGCGCTGGCCACGCCGGCCCCGGACGAATACATCCGCGTGCTGCGCGATTGCACGGCGCTGGCCGTGATCTTTCCCGAAGTCGATGCGCTGTTCGGCGTGCCGCAGCCGCCGAAATATCACCCGGAGGTCGACACCGGCCAGCACCTGCTGCTGGCGCTGGCGATGTCGGCACGCCTCGATTGCAGCCCCGAGGCGCGCTTCGCGGTGCTGGTGCACGATCTCGGCAAGGGCACGACGCCGCGCCACGAGTGGCCGCGACACCGTGGTCACGAGGCGCGCGGGGTCGAACTGCTGGGCCGGCTGGCCGAGCGACTCGGCGTGCCGAACCGCTACCGCGAACTCGGCGCCGCCGTGACCCGCTACCATGGCCTGGCGCACCGGGCGGCCGAACTGCGGCCGGCCACCGTGATGCAACTGCTGGAAGGCACCGACGCCCTGCGCCGCCCGGACCGCTTCGCCGAGTTCCTGGCGGCCTGCGAAGCCGATGCCCGCGGCCGCCGGGGCCTCGAGGACCGCCCCTACCCGCAGGCGCGCCTGCTGGCCGCGGCACGGGACGCGGCGGCGGCCGTCGAGGCGCGCGAACTGGCCGGACAGGGCCTGAGCGGCGCCGCGCTGGGCGAAGCGCTGCGGCAGGCACGCATCGCCGCGATCGCCGCCGCGCTGGCTAGCGGTACAGGCCCAGGATGACGGCCGCCAGCAGCAGGCGATAGATCACGAAGGGCAGCATGCCGATCCGCTGAATCGCCGCGAGGAACAGCCGGATGCACAGCCAGGCGCTGACTGCGGCCACGGCCAGGCCGAGGCCCAGCGCGCCCCAGGCCACCGGGCCGTTCTGTTCCAGCAGCTTGATGAGCTCCAGCAGCGCGGCGCCGGCGATCGCCGGAATCGCGATCAGGAAGGAAAAGCGCGCCGCGGTCTCCCGATCCAGGCCCAGCGCCAGGCCGGCCGTCATCGTGATGCCGGAACGCGAGGTGCCGGGCACCAGTGCCAGCACTTGCGCGAGCCCGACCGCGAATGCCGCCGTCAGCCCCACGGCGCGCAGGCCGTGCACCCGGTCGGGACGGCGGTCGGCGAGCCACAGCAGCAGGCCGAACAGCGCCGTGGTCGTGGCGATCACCAGTGGCGAGCGCAGCCGCGTCTCGACGAGATCGGCCAGCAACGGTCCGGCCAGGACCACGGGCAGCGTCGCGACGATCACGGCCCAGCCCATGCGCGCGGCCTGACGATCGAACGCGCGCCGGCCCAGGGACGCGAGCCAGGCGCCGGCGATGTCGGCGACGTCGCGACGGAAATACGCGAGCACGGCCAGCAGGGTGCCGAGGTGCACGGCCACGTCGAAGGCCAGCCCCTGATCGGGCCAGCCGAACAGGCGCGGCACGAGGATCAGGTGCGCCGAGCTGGAGATCGGCAGGAATTCCGTGAGGCCCTGAACCAGGGCGAGGACGATCGCGTGCAGGTAGTCCAAGTTCAATTCGCCCCGGCCGAAACCGCCGCCACCCTACCGGAAGCGCCGCGCCCCGCCTAGCGCGCCGTTCACAGCCGCGCCGACTGGTCCTGCGGCCAGTCCACCAGGCCCGGCGGCAAACCACGGCCCAGCGCAATGAACTTGAAATACTCGCCCATCTCACCGGGCAGCAGCAGCCGGCGCAGCGCCGCGGCCCCGCTGACGCCACCGGGCGTCGGCGCACCGGCCTCGAGGCGCGCCGCTTCCGCTTCCAGCCCGTGCGCCAGCAGGAAGCCGGCCTGGTTGCTGAAGCCGGCGAGGGCCAGCCCCGCGGCGATCCCGGCTTCGGCGACGGCCGTGAAATCGACCCAGGCGCTGATGTCCTGGCCACCCGGCAGCCAGAAGGGGTCGGCATGCGCGCGGTGCCGGTAGTGACAGATCAGGCTGCCGTCGCGGCGCTGCGGATGATAGTACTCGCGGCGCACCAGACCATAGTCGGCGAACAGCAGCATCCCGGCCGACAGGCGGGCCGCAATCGAGGCCAGCCAAGGCTCGAGTTGCAGGCAGATCTCCGAGCGGTAGCCGTCCGGCAGCGCCTGGCGCAATGGCCCGAGGCGGGCGGCCACCGCCGCCGACAGGGTCTCGCTGGCCGGCGCCTCGGCCCAGGCGAAGCCATCGCCGGCCAGCGTCACGCCCAGTGCCTGACAGCGTCCGTCGCGCCAGCAGAATCGGCTCACCGGCAGGGCGTCCAGCACTTCGTTGCCGAGGATCACGCCGCGGAACGGCGCTGCCGGCAAGGCGTCCAGCCACTGGCAACGGCCGGCGAGCCCGGCCGGCAACTGGGCCAGCCGCTGCTGCTGGCGCTCACGCAGCTCGGCGCTGACTTCGAGCAGCAGGTAGCGATCCGGCAAGCGGTCCCGGGCCGCGAGCGCCGGCAGCAGCTCGGCGGCCAGCGCGCCGCTGCCGGGCCCGATCTCGAGCAGGCTGCCGCCGCCCAGCGCGGCGAGGACCGGGCCGACGGCCTCCGCGAGGCAACGCGCGAACAGCGGCGAGATTTCCGGCGCGGTCACGAAATCGCCGGCCTCGCCGAACTTGCGCGCGCCGCCGCTGTAATAGCCGAGACCGGGTTCATACAGCGCCGCCTGCATGTAATCGGCGAAATCGAGCCAGCCACCGGCTGTGCGAATCCGCGCCGCGATGCGCTCGCGCAGCGCCTCGCTGACGGCCTGCAGTGCGGGAGGTGGCGGTGGGAGCTCGGCGGCGTGCATGGTGAAAAGCCCCGGCGGGGCGGGTATCTTACACGCCCCGCCGCAAGCCACCGGACCGCCGCATGAGCAAGCCGCCGCCAAGCCTCGCAGGCCAATGGGCCCTGGTCACCGGCGCCGGGGTGCGGATCGGCGCGGCGATCGCCCGCAGCCTGCATGCTGCCGGCGCCGGCGTGGCCGTGCACTACCGCCGCTCCGCGGCACCGGCCGAAGCGCTGGTCACGGAGCTGAACGCCGCCCGGTCCGGCTCGGCCTTCGCCGTGCAGGCGGAACTGCTGGACACGGCGCGGCTGCCGGCGCTGGTCGAGCGGGTGCTCGACGGCGCCGGGCGTCTGGACATCCTGGTCAACAACGCCTCGAGTTTCTACCCCACACCGCTGGGCGAGATCACCGAGGCGCAGTGGAACGACCTGATGGGCACGAATCTGAAGGCGCCGCTGTTTCTCGCGCAGGCCGCCGCGGACGAGCTGCGCGCGCGGCGCGGCAATATCGTCAACATCGTCGACATCCACGCCAGCCGGCCGCTGCGCCAGCATCTGGTCTACGGGCCGGCGAAGGCCGGCCTGGCGATGCTGACGCGCAGCCTCGCGCGCGACCTCGCGCCCGAGGTCCGCGTCAACGGCGTATCGCCCGGTGCGATCCTGTGGCCGGAAGACGGCTGGTCCGAAAAGGCCCGCGCCAGCGTGCTGCGACAGGTCCCGCTGGGCCGCGTCGGTGACCCGGAAGACATCGCCGGCTGCGTGCTGTACCTCGTCCGCGACGCGACCTATGTCACCGGCCAGATCATCGCCGTCGACGGCGGGCGCAGCATCGGCTGGTAGCGCTCAGCCGAGATCCAGGTCGATACGCTTCAGCGGCGGTTGCGCCTTGTCGAAGGCGGCCCACAGTTCGCCGATGCGCCGGCCGCTGACCGGATGCTCGAGGTTCGGGGCCAGGTCGGCCAGCGGTGCCAGCACGAAGGCATACTCGAGAATATCATCGCGTGGCAGCGGCGGCTCATCGCTGACCAGGTCACCGTAGAGCAGCAGGTCCAGATCCAGACTGTGGGAACTCAACCGGCCACCGCTGCGATCGCGCCCGGCCCGCCGGTGCAGCGATTCCAGGAAGCGCATGATCTCCGCGGGCTGCTCGCTCGTCTCGAAACCGACGACCAGGTTCAGGAAGTCCTGCCCGGCGAAGCCGACCGGCGCCGAGCGGTACACCGGCGACAGCCTGAGCGCGCCATAGCGCTCGCGCAGTGCGGCCACCGCGGCGCGCAGGTGGCGGGCCGGCTCGATGTTGCTGCCGGCGCTCAGGTAGACGCTGACCGGGGCGTTCACTCCGGCCGCTGGCCCCGCTCGACGGCGACGCCGACATCGCGGTAACCGGTCACGGCCCAGGCCTTGTGCACGGTCACGCGCACCCAGGGCAGGCCGAACTCGCCGGTCAGGATCCCGGCGATGCGCTCGGCCAGGGTTTCGATCAGCTGGAACTGCGAGCCGGCGACGAATTCCATGACCCGGCTGGCCACGGCATGGTAGTCGACCGTCAGCGACAACTCGTCCTCGGCCGCGGCGGCGCCCAGATCGGCCGCGAGCTCCAGGTCGATGTGCACCGTCTGCGGCACGACCCGCTCCCAGGCCCAGACGCCGACGATGGTCTCGACGCGCAGGTCATTGATGAATATCTTGTCCATTGGGGCCTATCGATCGGCGCTGCCGACCTCGGCCAGCGGCCAGCGCGGCCGGGCCTCGACCTGGCTGCTCGGGCGGGCGCCGTGGCGCAGCCACAGGCTGCCCGCCAGCGCGATCATCGCGCCGTTGTCGGTGCAGAACTCGATGCGCGGATAGTAGACGCTGGCGCCGCGGGCCGCCAACGCGTCCCGCAGCCGCGAGCGCAGCAGGCGGTTCGCGCCAACGCCTCCGGCCACGACCACGCGGCGATGCCCCGTGGCCTCCAGCGCGCGCAGGGTCTTGGCCACCAGCGTCTCGACCGCGGCCAGCTGGAAACTGGCGGCGAGGTCGGCACGATCCTGTTCGCTGGCGCCGCCGCCCGCGTCGAGTTCTTTCAGGGTCACCAGCACCGCCGTCTTCAGGCCGCTGAAACTGAAGTCCAGGCCGGGGCGTTTCAGCATCGGCCGCGGCAGGGCGAAACGCCCGGCATCGCCCTGCTCGGCCAGCGCCGCCAGCGCCGGCCCGCCAGGATACGGCAAGCCCAGCAGCTTGGCAGTCTTGTCGAAGGCTTCACCGACCGCATCGTCGACGGTCTCGCCCAGGACCCGATAGCGGCCCAGGCCCTGGACATCGACCAGCATGCAATGGCCGCCCGAGACCAAAAGCGCCAGGAACGGGAATGCGGGCGGCGCGTCCTCGAGCAAGGGCGCGAGCAGGTGAGCCTCCATGTGATGCACCGGCAAGGCCGGCCGCCCCCAGGCGAAGGCCAGGCCGGTGCCCAGGGTCGCGCCGACGAGCAGCGCCCCGATCAGGCCCGGCCCGGCCGTATAGGCGACAGCCGCCAGTTCCGGCCCGCGGAGGCCCGCATCGGCCAGCGCCGCATCGACCAGCGGCAGCAGGCGCCGCAGGTGATCCCGCGAGGCCAGCTCGGGCACGACGCCGCCATACGGCGCGTGCACGGCCACCTGGCTGTACAGCCGGTGCGCCAGCAGCCCGCGGTCCGGCGCGTAGACGGCCGCCGCGGTCTCGTCGCAGCTGGTCTCGATGCCGAGCACCGGGCCGGCGGGGTCGATCGGGCTTTGCATTTCCATCGGGCTAAGTCTATATTTATTGGTTCCCCGGCGATTGGCCGGTTTTTTTGGGCCCGAGGACCACGATCTTGCCTAGCGTTCGCGTCAGAGAAAACGAGAATTTCGACGCCGCCCTGCGGCGCTTCAAGCGTGCCTGCGAAAAGGCCGGCATCCTCACGGAAGTCCGCCGTCGCGAGTATTACGAGAAGCCGACCCAGGAACGCAAGCGCAAGAGAGCCGCCGCGATCAAGCGGCAACTGAAGCGCACCGCGCGCGAAGCGAACCGGCGCCGCCGGCTCTACTGAGCCCTTGGCACGGGGGCACCGAGATGCCTCTGAAGGACCGCATCCAGGCCGACATGAAAGCGGCGATGCGCGCCGGCGACAAGGCGCGCCTCGGCACCATCCGCATGCTGCTGGCCGCGATCAAGCAGAAAGAAGTCGACGAGCGCAGCGAACTGGACGATGCGGCCGTGCTGCAGATCGTCGAGAAACTGATCAAGCAGCGACGCGAGGCGGCAGCGCAGTTCACCGAGGGCGGCCGTGAGGAGCTGGCCGCGAAGGAACTCGGCGAAGCCGAGCAGCTTCAGGCCTATCTGCCGGAGCCGCTGGACCCCGCGGCGCTGGCCGCGCTGATCGATGCGGCCATCGCCGAGACCGGGGCCGGCTCGATGCGCGACATGGGCAAGGTCATGAACCTGATTCGCGCGCGCGCGCAGGGCCGCGCCGACATGGCCGAGGTCAGCAAGCAGGTCAAGGCCCGGCTGGCGGGCTGAGCCGCGCCGGCGGCCGGCCGGCCTCTGCTAGACTGCGGCTCAGAAGGCGTCAGGCAGGCGCCCGCAGCAGCCAGGCATACCGATCACCCGTGGCAGGCCGGATACCGCAGCAGTTCATCGACGATCTCCTTGCCCGCGCCGACATCGTCGAGGTCATCAACTCGCGGGTACCGCTGAAGAAGGCCGGCCGCGAGTACAAGGCCTGCTGTCCGTTTCACGGCGAGAAGACCCCGTCCTTCACGGTCAGCCCGGACAAGGGCTTCTACCACTGCTTCGGCTGCGGCGCGCATGGCACGGTGATCGGCTTCCTGATGGAGTTCGACCGCCTGGAATTCGTCGAGGCCATCGAGGAACTGGCCCAGATGCTCGGCCTCGAGGTGCCGCGGGAGCAGCCCGGCCGGGCGCAGCCACAAAGCCCGGTCGCGCCGGTCTACGCGATCCTCGCGGCCGCGGCGAAGCGCTACCAGGCGGCGCTCAGGGAGCACCCGCCCGCGGTCGAGTACCTGCGCCGGCGCGGGCTGTCCGGCGAGACCGCACGCGACTTCGGCCTCGGCTACGCGCCTGCCGGCTGGGACTTCCTGCTACGCCGCCTCGGCGACACGCCGGACGGCGAGCGGCAGCTGAAGGCTGCCGGGCTGATCCTGCCGCGCGACGGCGGCGGTTACTACGACCGCTTCCGCGAGCGCATCATGTTCCCGATCCGCGACAGCCGCGGCCGGGTCGTCGGCTTCGGCGGCCGGGTGCTCGGCGACGGGGAACCGAAGTACCTGAATTCCCCGGAGACCGCGGTCTTCCACAAGGGCCGGGAACTCTACGGCCTGTACGAAGCCCGCCAGGCGAACCGCCGGCTTGCGCGCATCCTGGTGGTCGAGGGCTACATGGATGTCGCCAGCCTGGCCGAGCACGGTGTGCGCAACGCGGTGGCCACGCTGGGCACGGCGACCACGCCGGAGCACCTGCGCCGGCTGTTCCGCGCCACGCCGGAAATCGTGTTCTGCTTCGATGGGGACCGGGCCGGCCGGGAAGCGGCCTGGCGGGCGCTGGAGAACTGCCTGCCCGAGATGCGCGACGGCCGCCAGGTGCGTTTCCTGTTCCTGCCCGAAGGCGAAGACCCGGACAGCCTGGTGCGGCGCGAGGGCACGGCTGGACTGGAGCAGCGCCTGACCGCGGCCCGGCCCCTGTCGGACGTGCTGCTCGACAAGCTGCGCGACGGCATCGACCTCGGCAGCATCGACGGCCGGGCGCGGCTGGCGGAACTCGCCCGCCCGCTGCTGGCGAAGCTGCCGCATGGCGTCTACCGGGAACTTTTGACCGAGCGCGTGGCCGAAGAGGTCCGGCTGGCGCCGGGCAAGCTGGACCGGCTCATCGGCGAGGCTGCGGCGCAGCGCCCGCGAGCGCCGGCGCCGCCCCGCGGCGAACCGCAGCGGCCACGCCTGATGCGGCGGGCCATCCAGCTACTGCTGCACTACCCGCTCATCGGCGCCGGCGGCGTGCCGGCGGCCCTGCAGCCGGTGAGCCAGAAGGGCGCGCCGCTGCTGCGGGAGCTGCTTGAAATCACGGCGGCCAACCCCGATCTCAAGCCCGCGGGACTGCTGGAACGGTTCCGCGGCAGGCCGGAGCAACCGCACCTGGAGCGCCTGCTGGCCGAGGACAGCCTGGTGCGGGATGCCGATAAGGCCGCCGTCGAGTTCGCCGACTGCCTCCAGCGGATCGCCAGCAGCGACCGCGAGGCGCGGCTGGCGGCGCTGGTGGCCAAGGCGGCCGAGCAGGAACTGAGCGATCAGGAACGCGAGGAACTGCGGGAACTGACGCGCCGGTCGGCCAGCGGCGGGCGGTGAGCCGGGCAACGGCGATGCAGCCGGCGTGGTTGCTGATTATGTCAAATCCAGTGAAAGCCGCGGACCCGGGCCGATATTCGGGGTCCGGCGCTTTTATTCAGTGGTATAATACTCTGTTTTTTTACGCATGCTTCGTGAGGTGAACCGCGTGGCGGAACGCAGCGAAAAATCCACTTCGACCACTCCAGACCAGGCATCGCAGCTCAAGCTGTTGATCGCCAAGGGCAAGGAGCAGGGTTACCTGACCTACGGCGAGGTCAACGACCACCTGCCCAACGAGATCGTCGATCCGGAGCAGATCGAGGATATCGTCAACATGATCAACGACATGGGCATCACGGTCTACGAGAAGGCCTCGGATGTCGATGTCACGACCCTGACCGACCAGGCCGTCAACGACGACGACGAGGTCGTCGAGGAAGCGGCCGCGGCGCTGGCGACCGTGGACAGCGAGTTCGGCCGCACCACCGACCCGGTGCGCATGTACATGCGCGAGATGGGCACGGTGGAACTGCTGACCCGCGAGGGCGAGATCCGCATCGCCAAGCGCATCGAGGAAGGCCTGGACCAGGTCAAGAACGCGCTGGCCTACTTCCCGCCGACGATCGACCTGCTGCTGGAGGCCTGGGCGCCGGTCAAGGCCGGCGAGGCTCGACTGTCGGACGTGCTGGTCGGCTTCGTCGACCCGAACGAACCGGAGGAAGTGGTGCCCGCCAGCGCCAAGACCGACGAGGATCGCGCCGAGGAGGAAGCCGGCCCCGATCCCGAGGAGGCCGTACGGCGCTTCGCGTCGATTTCCCGGCGCCACAAGCGGCTGCTGACGCAGATGGCCAAACTGGGCACGGCCGACCCGAAGGTGCAGCGGGCCCGCGACCGCCTGACCGCCGAGGTCATGGAACTGAAGCT
>RFHQ01000103.1 GCA_003695765.1 Gammaproteobacteria bacterium | reverse complement strand
GTCAGCGCCGCCGTCAGCGTCGTCTTCCCATGGTCAACATGACCAATCGTCCCCACATTCACATGCGGCTTCGTACGCTCGAATTTTTCCTTGGACATCAGTCTCTCCGGACTACTCGTGTTTTAATTTGCCGTCTTTCGGACTACCCGGCGGCAAGCCGCCGTCAAACCATGGAGCCCACAACCGGACTTGAACCGGTGACCTCTTCCTTACCAAGGAAGTGCTCTACCGCCTGAGCTATGTGGGCGGGCAACTCAGTTGCTGGAGCGGGTGATGGGAATCGAACCCACATCATCAGCTTGGAAGGCTGAGGTTCTACCATTGAACTACACCCGCACTCGGTCAGTTCGTTCCCGCCGTCCACTGCCTGCCGAGCGCGCCGGCGAGCAGCTGTCAATGGATGTGGACTTCGCCCTGTGTCGACCCGGACTTTCGCTCAATCTGCCTCGACGCGGACAGGTCTCGCCGGCCATGCCGGTCGCCTCCACCAGGCCGGGAAAGCTGGTGGAGGGGGTAGGATTCGAACCTACGAAGGCATAGCCAGCAGATTTACAGTCTGCCCCCGTTGACCGCTTGGGTACCCCTCCGCGGACGCAAGCCGGTTATTGTCCGATCCACGCCTGCGCCTGTCAACATGGCTCGGGCACGGCAGGACGGTGCCGGCGGAGGGACTCGAACCCCCAACCTGCGGTTTACAAAACCGTTGCACTACCAGTTGTGCTACGCCGGCGCGGCAGCCCCGCGAGGGCGGCTCATTCTATGGAATTCGGGGCCGGGCGGCCATCGGCGGCCTCCCGGCATCCGCCCGTCTCCAGCCGCAGGATACCGCCGGCCACGGCCGCCAGTTCGCCGAGATCCGGGGGCGAGCCCGGGGGATACTCGACCAGCAGCCAGCGCTCGGTCCCCTGCCGGTAGCGATCGCGGGCGACCGGCTCGAAACCGGCGGCCCGCGCCAACGCGATCGTGCGTTCGGTGCCCGCGTCGCTGCGGAATACGCCCAGCGAGATCAGGAAAGCGTCGCCATCCCTGACGATGTAGGCGTCACTCAGCCCGGCGGCCTTCAGCTGCCGCAATGCCGCAGCCGCCTGTTCGCGGGTCCTGAAGCCGGTCAGCTGGACCCAGTGTCCGAGCCAGACGGCCGCGTCCCGCGCTTCGATCTGCACCCGCATCTGCCGTGCCGCCAGCAGCGCCGCCGCCCGGCGCGCCGCCGCGGCCTCGCTGAACGGCCCGATGCCGATGCAGGCCGGCTCGTCCGGGCCTTGGGCCACGGCCGCCTCGGCCCGGCCGGCCGGCCGGGCGGGCCCCGGCGCCGGGCGATAGGCGGCCAGCGCCGGGACGTCGGCCCCGCCGGGCTGCGCATAGGGGTCGGCCACCGGCGGCGGCAGGACCCAGCGCTGCCAGCCGAGCAGCAGCAGGTTCAGCAGCAGCAGTAGCAGGAACAGGTTACGCATCGCGGTCGTCCCCGCTGGCGCCCAATTGCAGCAGCAGCCCCTCGAGGACCAGCGCGGCGCGGTGCTCGGCGCCGGCGAGCAAAGGCGCGAGCTGGGCCGCCTCGCCGCCGGTCAGAAACAGCCGAGCCGATCCGCCGAGTTGCTCCAGCGCCTGCCGGACGAGCCCGGCCTGAGCCTGGCGGCTGCCGGCCGCGACCGCATCGGCGGTGTTGCGTCCCGGCGCAGCCTGTCCGGCCGGCGCGCCCGGCTCGGCCGCCCGGTGCCGGGCGATATCGGCGGTCCGCTGCTCCAGCGCGGCGGTCATCAGCCGCGTACCGGGCACGATGTAGCCGCCGAGGTGCTGCCCGCCGGCATCGACCAGATCGACCGTCAGCGCGGTGCCGGCATCGACGACGCAGCAGGCGGAACGGCAGCGGGACCAGGCCGCCAGCATCGCGAGCCAGCGATCCACACCGAGCAGCCGGTGGTCCGCGTAGGCATTGCGCAGCCCCAGCCGTTCGGGCTCGCTGACTGCAAACACGGGCCGCAGCGACCAGTGTTGCTCGCAGAAGCTGCACAGCGCCGCATCCAGCCGCTGGCCCGCAACGCTGGAGACCAGTACCCGCTCCGGCGCCTCGGGCAGCTGCCCGAGACCTTCGAAGCTCGCCGCCTCCGGCGGTGCCGATATCGGCGCCCCGACCCGGCCCTGCTCGGCACGGGCCCACTTGATCCGGCTGTTGCCGATGTCGATCAGCAAAATCACCTGTCCGATGGCGCTGGCCGGTTCACGCTGCCGCCTCTGCGGCCATCATCCCGCACGCAGGCTGACTTCGCCAGCCACGACGGTCTCCAGGCCCTGAGGTGTCGCCACGAGCAGATTGCCCGATGCATCGATGCCACACGCGGTGCCGCTCAGGCTGCGGCGCCCGCAATGGACCTCCACCGAACGGCCGCGCAGCAGATCGGCCTCCCGCCAGTCGGCGGCGCTGGGCGCGAAGCCCTCGACGGCGAACTGGTCCAGCGCCATGGCCAGCGCGTCGACCAGCGCGGCAGCCAGCGTATGGCGCGATGGCGCGCCCGGCAGACACTCGCTGATTGCGGTCGGTGGCAGCCCGCCGGCGGCCCGCACCGCGTCATGAATCGCCGGCGACAACTGCCAGTTGACACCGAGGCCGATGATCGCGCGCAGCGGCCCGTCGGCCTCGCCGTCGACCTCGACCAGCAGGCCGCCGAGCTTGCGCCCTTCGACGAGCAGGTCGTTCGGCCATTTCAGGCCCAGCGACCGCAGCCCGGCCCGCCGCAGCGCCCGCCAGGCGGCGACGCCGGCGGCCAGCCCCAGGGCCGGCAGATCCGGCGGCCGGCGGGCGAAGGTCGTCGCGAGCGAGAAACAGATGCCACCCCCATACGGCGCCAGCCAGCGGCGCCCGCGCCGGCCCCGGCCACCGCGCTGGAACTCCGCGAGCACGAGCTGCAGACGCCCCGCCGCCGGCGGCTCGGCGGCACGCAGGCGATCGCTGGTGGAATCGGTGACGCTGAGCAGCTGCAGCCGGTCCAGCCGCTCTCGCGTCGCCGGCGACAGCAGAGCCCGCAACGGCCCGGCGTCGAGCAGTTCCAGTGGCCGGGCCAGCCGATAGCCGCGCCCGCGCTGCGCGGCCAGCTCCAGGCCCAGCGCGTCGAGGGCATGCAGGCGCTTCCAGACGGCCGTGCGCGAACAGCCCCAGCGCCGGGCGAGTTCCGGCCCGCGATGCCACTGGCCGTCGGCGAGCACCGCGATCAATTCCTCGGCGGCCGGCACGCGCTCAGCGCCGCCGGCGCAGCAGCATCAGGGCTTCGATGCGGTCCTCCTCGCCGCCGAGCATCCGGCGGATGTTCGAGCGGTGAGTGAACACGATGAAAGCGGCCAGCAGCACCAGAAACACGGCCAGCGGCGTGTCCCGTCCGGGCAGCTCGCCGAGCAGCAACAGCCACAGCGGCAGGCTCGCCGCCGACAGCATCGTCGCCAGCCCGACCCAGCCGGTGAGCATGCCGACCAGCACCCAGACCAGCAGACCCGGCCCGAGCACGGCCGGTGCGATCGCGAGCAGCGCGCCGATCGTCGTCGCGAAGCCCTTGCCGCCGGCGAACTGGAACCAGACCGGATAGCAATGGCCGATGATTGCGGCCGCGGCGCAGGCCAGCTGCAGCCACTCACGCGCCAGCGCCGGGTCCAGGGGCACGCCCGGCAGCGCATGGGCCGGCAGATACCAGGCCGGCCAGAACCCCTTGGCGACATCGATCAGCATGACCCCGGCCGCGAACCACGGCCCCTGGGTGCGCAATGCGTTCGTGCCGCCGGCATTGCCGCTGCCGACCTGGCGGATGTCGACGCCTTTCAGGCGGCCGAGCACGAGGCTGCCGTTCAGCGAGCCGAGCAGATAGCTGACCAGAACCTTGAGACCGAGTTCCAGCATGCGGGCCTCCGGGCCACCGCGCGGAAGCTCATTCTAGCCCCGCGTCATTCGCCCAGCCAAAGGGCGCGACGCGCCTGGCTGGCGTCGTCGGCCTGCGGGTCCAGGCTCAGCCAGGCCGTGTTCCGCGGTGGCCGCTGCACCGTGAACTCGCATTCCAGCAACTCGTCGCGCCGGAACAGGTGCAGTCTGAGCACCGAGCCGATGCGGAGCTGGTCCAGCAGCTGCTCGAAGTTGGCGGGCGTCACGCGCAGTTCGTCGATCGCGACCAGCTCGTCGCCGGCGCTGGCGCCGGCAGCGGCCGCCGGGCCGTCGGCAGCGACGTCCCGCAGCAGCACACGGCCGTCCTGTACCGTGATCTCGAAGCCCAGCCAGGGCCTGGGACTCAGCCGTTTACCCGGCGTGCCGCCGGTATCGTCCGCGGACTCCGCCGGGCGCAGCTTCAGTTGCACGCCGAACTGCGCGAGCAGGATGCCGGCCGGCGGATCGACGGTGCTGCGCAAGGCGAGATCAAAAAAGTCCTTCATGGGCCCGCCGGCCAGTTCCTCGGCCAGCCGTTCGCAAGCGCCGTCGGGCACGCCGGTGCCGGTCTTGCCGTAGCGCCGCCACAATTCGCGCATCAGGTCGTCCAGCGAATAGCGCCCGGCCGAGCGGAGGCGCAGTTCAAGGTCCAGGCAGAGGGCGACCATCGCACCCTTGCTGTAATAGCTCAGCACGGCATTGACGGCGTTCTCGTCCGGGCGGTAGAGCTTGATCCAGGCGTCGAAGCTGGCCTGCTCCAGCGTCTGCAGGCGGCGGCCGCCGCTGCGGTACACGCGGGTCAGCGTGCGGCCGAGTAATTCCAGGTAGCTCTCGGTCGAGATCAGTCCGGCGCGCAACAGGGCCAGGTCGTCGTAGTAGCTCGTGAAGCCCTCGAACAGCCAGAGCTGGCGCGTGTAGTTCTCCCGGTCCAGCCGGTACGGCAGGAGTTCCGCAGGCCGGATCCGCTTGACGTGCCAGGCGTGCAGATACTCGTGGCTGACGAGGCCGAGGAACTTGCGGTAACCGGCGGGGATCCCCTGCATGCCCGACCGCGGCAGATCGCCGCGCGCGCAGATCAGCGCGCTGGAATCGCGGTGTTCCAGTCCGCCATAGCCACTGCCGAGCACCATGACCAGAAAATGGTATTCGCGCATCGGCAGCTCGCCGTCGAACAGGCGGGCCTGCTCGGCGCAGACCAGCGCCATGTCCTCGGTCAGGCGTTTCAGGTCGGCCTGATGGCGGCCGGCCAGCGCCACCCGGTGACGCACCCCGCCGACCGTGAACTCGGCCGTCGTCAGCCGGCCCAGCAGCAGCGGCTGATCGATCAGGCAGTCGTAGTCGGGCGCCATGAAGGCCCCGAACTGGCCTTCGCCGCCGCTTAGGCGCCGCATCGCGGTCGCGACCTGCCAGGCTTCGTCCGGCAGGCCGGCCGGCGGCTCCAGTTGCAGGACGCAGGGCTGCTGCTCCTGCCCATGGACGCGGAAGAACAGGCAGACGCCGTTGATGAAGGCCTGGCGGGGGTCGAGACAGGCGCCGCGCACCGACGGGTCGTTCGCATAGATGCGCGCCGTGATCACCAGCGCACCGCTCGCGGGCTCGGCCTGCCAGGTGCTCTTGTCGAGCTTGCGCAGGGCGACCGGCCCGGCTTCATCGGCGGCGCTGACCTGCAGGACGTGCCGCGCATAGTCGCGGATCAGGTAGCTGCCGGGAATCCATGCAGGCAGAGAAAACAGCTGGCCGTCGGGGTCGGGTCGGGCGACGCGCAAGGTCACCGTGAACACATGCGCGCCCGGGTCGGACGGCAGAACCCGGTAGAGAATGGCGGCGCTGCTGGGATCCATCGGCGGATTCTAGCCGTTGGGCATCGTTTATAGTCTGCGCCAGGTCACGGAGCGCCACCGTTGTCCATCAAGTGCCTGATCATCAGCAACTACGCGTCGACGCCCCACAACGTGCGGCCGGAGGCGGAAATGGTGATCGGCCTGAAGCGGCGCGGGCTGGACATCGAGGTCATGACCCCGGCCGCTTGCGAGTACGCAGGGCGGATGGCGGCCGCCGGGATCCCGATCCACGACCACTTGCCGCGGCGCAAGCTGTCGCTGGCGTCGATACGCCGGATCCGCGCCGTGCTGCGATCCGGCCGGCACCAGGTCCTCTACCTGTTCAACAACCCGGCGATCGCCAACGGCCTGCAGGCCGCGCGCGGACTGCCGGTGAAGATCGTCACCTACCGCGGCCAGACCGGCAATATTCACCGCTATGATCCGTTCGCGTACCTGACGCATCTGCACCCGCGCGTGGACCGCATCGTCTGCGTCGCCAATGCCGTGCGCGACGACCTGCGCCGCGTACTCTGGCGTCCGGAGAAAGCCGTCACCATCTACAAGGGCCACGACATCCGCTGGTATGCCGGAGTCGCCGCCGTCGATCGCAACCGCCTCGGCGTCCCGCCGGGCCACTGCCTCGTCGTCTGTGTCGCGAACAATCGCCCGCGCAAGGGCGTGCCGGTCCTGCTGGACGCGGTGGAACGCCTGCCGGCCGGTCTGCCGCTGCGCCTGCTGCTGATCGGTGGCGGCATGGACTCGGCGGCCATGCGCGCCCGGATCGCCGGCCGCCCGCTGGAGAAGCGCGTCGGCCTGCTCGGCCACCGCGACGATGTGCTCGGGATCGTCGCCGCGGCCGATATCGCCGTGCTGCCATCGCTGCGCCGTGAAGGACTGCCAAAGACCGTGATCGAGGCCATGGCGCTCGGCGTGCCGCCGATCGTGACCCGCAGTGGCGGCAGTGCCGAACTGGTGGACGAGGGGCGCAGCGGGCTGGTCGTGCCACCGGGCGATGCACCGGCGCTCGCGACCGCGATCGAGCGCCTCGCCCGCGAACCGGAGGCCCGCCGGCAGATGGGCGCCGCGGCCCGGGACAAGCTGATCCGCAATTTCAATATCGAGGATTCGATCGAACGCCACCTGGCCCTGTTCCGCGAGCTGGCGCAGCCGGGTTGAACCCGGCCGCGCTTATACTGGCCTCGGCAACGGCCGCCGCGGGAGCGCTCGCATGAGCTGGTTGCTCAGTTTCTTCGTCGGCCTGGCGACAGGTATCGGGCTGTTCGCGATCGCGCTGGGCCGGGACCGGCTGAGCAACCGGGCGGCCATGCGCCTGGGCAGCGCCGCGCACCGGCTGCTGTGGCTGGGCAGCCTGCTGCTGATGATCGGCGCGGCCAATCTCGCGCTCGTGCTGTTGCGCCGGCTGCTCGGCGATGCCGGCGGTATGCCGCAGGAAATCCTGTTCGCGCTGACGACGCTGCTCACTGCCGCGGCCCTGATCTGGCGGCGGGTCCACCGCCACCACTAATCGTCGCCGCTCGCATCGAGCTGCCGCGCGGCGAGCCGTCGCAAAAGCTCGCGCTGTTCGTCGGCCGACATCTGCGGCCAGCGCTCGATTTCCTCGCGCGTGCGCCGGCAGCCGAGACAATAGCCG
>RFHQ01000010.1 GCA_003695765.1 Gammaproteobacteria bacterium | reverse complement strand
TCAAAGAAAAGGGCGGCCGCGAGGCCGCCCCAGGGTCATGCGCCAGGCTGTTGCTGTTCTTCAGGCCGCCTGGTCGCTGCGCTGCTTGCGCGCTTCGCGCCCCGGCAGCAGCGGGACAGGCTCCAGCACCCAGTTGCCGGACTCGCGGCGTCCCGGACTCGGGATCGCGAATGCGGTCTGCTTGCCGTTCCGCCGGGAGAACTCCTCCCAGTCGATCCGCCAGCCGCGGTCGTCGAACTTCGCCAGCCACTCGCGGTAGGTCGCGATCGGCGCATCCGCCGGCATCAGCACCTCCTTGGTGTTCGAGGTCGGCGTCATGCGCGGATAGACATCGTTGAGCACGGCGATGTCCTGGCTCGCGATCACCTTGTTGCGCGCGTGGATCGGACCGTCGTTCTCCGGCTCGAGCATGAAGTTGCGCATGTTCAGGAAGAAAATGCGCGTCTTGTCGATATCGATCGGCTGCTCGAAGAAATACTGCCGGAACATCTTCGGCGGCTCCAGCACGATGTAGGTCGGCATGATGTTCGGACCATAGGTCCCCCCGCCAGCCTTCACCGTGCTGCGATTGCGCTTGATGTGTTTCCATGGCGTCGTGCCACCGGAGAGCTTCGCCGTCTCGTGCCGTTCGTCGGGCAGCGGTGGTGCATCGAAGGGGTGCCAGAACCAGAAACCCCAGCCCTGTCGATGGTCCTCGATCTCGATCGGATTCACTTTGTAGGTATCCCGGTTCATGCCTGCGAATCCATGCGTTGGATGCACGAACTCGTTGTGCGCCGGGTCCAGGCCGTTTTCGATCGAGCGCTCGTAGTAGTAATCGACATCCAGAATGAGGATCGAGTTGGCCCGCCAGCCTTCCTTGCCGTATTCCTCGATCTCGAGCAATGGCGGACGTTCCTCCTCGGGCAGGTCGCCAAGAAATGCAAACACGATGCCGTACTTTTCCTGCACCGGATAGGAATCGACCTTCGCCCGCGGCGGTGGCTTCTTGCCATAGCCGATCGACGGGATGTTGCGGCAGACGCCGTCGCCGCCGAACTCCCAGCCGTGGTAGGGACAGACGATGCAGCCGTTGATGATGCGCGGCGAGGATTCGGGACCGGACCAGGCGCCGCCCAGCGAACCGCCGCGATGGACGCAGGTATCACTGAGGACATGCGCCTTGCCTTCATCGTCGCGGAAGACGACGAAATTCAGGCCGAGGCACTTGACCTTCTCCGGCTTGTCCGGGGCCAGGTCCTCGCTGCGAATCATGGGGTACCAGAAATTGATATACATGACTTCCTCCTCCCCTTGGCGTCACTCAGATGTACGCCGCGGGAGGCGGAGCGGCAATTCGCAAATATACCTATCGTGCGCGCCCGGAATTTATCCTTGAAAAATCATGGCTTAGCTGCTATCCTGCACGAATCCCGATGCGCTGCCGGCAGACTGCCAGGCGTAACGGCCGCGTCGCTGGCCGTCGTCGTCTTGCAATATTTCAAGAGCAGCGGCAGCAAGCGCAGGATCACCCGGAACCCCCCGCCGTTTCCGCGGCCGGCACCGGCAGGCGGGGCATCCGCAGACAGGGTCATCGCGGATATGACCCGGCAAGAGGAAATTACATGGCAAGCAAGGCGAACGCCGCAAAGGCCAGTGATGCGGCCACCGGCGATCCGTTCCAGTTATCGGCAGTGGAGCCGATCGATCCGCCGGTCGCCGGCGAGAGCGGCAAGTGGTGCCGCTACACGATCACGCAGGGCCACAATGTCATCACCGGCTACCGCAAGGGTTCGCGTACCGCGGTCACGAAGGCCGCGAAGCTGATCGTCGCGGATCTCAACGAGCGCCGTTTCGGCCGCCGCGGCCGGATCAGCTAAACCGCCCCGTCGCCGGCCGCAGCCAGCCCGGCCCGGCCACGGGACGCCGAGGCCGCGATCCGCGGCACCGGCGCGAAGACCCAGCGGCTGCCGCCGGCGGTTCTCGCCGGCGACGGAATCACGCGGTAATCGCCGGCCGCATCACAGCTGGCCAGCGCCTGCCGGTCGATCTGCCAGCCGCGCCCGCGCAGTTCCTGCAGCAGATTCCAGTAGGCCGTCATCAGCCGGTCTTCGCGATCGATCTTCAGCGCCGGCCAGTCGGGCTGCTCCGGTGCCCGCCGCGGCAGGAAAGACTCCGCGTTCGCCTTGTCCTGGAAGATGTTCCGCAGGTTGCGGCGCAGGTGCTCGGCATCGTTCTCGGGCTCCAGCATGAAACTGCGGAAGAAATGCCAGTACATGCGCGTGTGCTCTTCATCGATCGGCGTCGACATCTCGTAGAAGACATTGAAGTAGCCGGAACCGGCGCCACCGATCTCAACCTGCCCGCGCAGACAGAAGCCGGAGAGCATGAACTCGAGTTGCGAACTGACCGGGGTCCGCTGGCCACGCATGCGGCGCCAGTCGCCACTGGTCACCGTCGGCCGCGATTCGATGCGGGTGCGGAAGCCGAACGGCCCGGACTCGACGCGATGGTCCGGCGGCCGGACCGGGTTGTCGCCGCCGAAATCGATGCCGTGCACGATGGGCAGATGGACATGATCGAGGTCGGTCATCTTGGACCAGTGCAGGTTCGCGGCCCAGGTATCGACGAAACTGACCCGCCGCCAGCGCGGATCGCTGTACTCCGGCATGTCGATCAGCGGCGCGGCCGCCTCCGGTTCGTCGCCGAGGAAGACCCAGACCAGGCCGTAGCGTTCGACCGCCGGGTAGCTGTCGACACGCGCGGCCGTCGGGATATCGCCGTCGGGATCGGCCTGGGACGGAATGCGGCGGCAGCGGCCTTCCGCGTCGAAGCGCCAGCCGTGGAAGGGACAGCCGATACGCCCGTTGCCGTCGCAGTCACCGCGTGACAGGCGCCCGCCGCGATGCGGGCAGACGTCGCTGAGGCAGACCGGCTGGCCGCTCGCGTCGCGGTAGAGCACGAAGTCCCGCCCGAGCATCTGCCGGGGCAGGGGCCGACCGGACAGTTCGTCGCTGGTCGCCGCGACATACCAGACATTCGTGAACAGCATCGGCAATCACCATCGTCACGCGCTGCGACGGCCAATATACACCCTGCGGCCGCGCCGGAAATATGGCATATTGCCGGCCCGCTATCCGCTCCGCCAGGAGACAGGCTCTCGACATGACACAGCAATGGGACCAGCCGCCCGCGATGCAGATCGACACCGACCGCCATTATCAGGTGACGATCAGCACCGACAAGGGCGATATCGAACTGGAACTGATGCCTGAACATGCGCCGCTGACGGTCAACAACTTCGTCTTCCTGGCGCAGGCGGGGTTCTACGACGGCACGAGCTTTCACCGGGTCATCGCCAACTTCATGATCCAGGGCGGCGACCCGACCGGCACCGGCCGCGGCGGGCCGGGCTATCGCTTCGCCGACGAACTCGATGGCAACCCGCTGCGTCATGAGCGGGGCGTGATCTCGATGGCGAATGCCGGCCCGGACACGAACGGCAGCCAGTTCTTCATCACGCACGGCCCGCAACCGCATCTCGACGGCCGGCACACGGTGTTCGGCCGGGTCACCCGCGGGCAGGACGTGGTCGACAAGATCGCGCAAGGCGACCGCATCCGCAAGGTCGAGGTCAGCTGATCTCCGCGCTCAGCGTCTCGACATCGAAGGCGATGCTGATCCGCTGCCCGCTCGCCGAAAACGGCAGCGTGCGATGAAACAGCCGTGATGGGAACAGCACCAGCCGCCCCGGTCTCGGCGCCACCAGCCGGGTTGGCGGCCGGCACCGCCAGGTCAGCCGGTCCGGCGGCAGGCCGAACTCCAGCCAGCCCTGCGTCCCGCCCGGTCCGGCCATCGCCGCCGGCAGGTCCAGGTACAGCACGCCGCTGACCCGCGCCAGCGGATGATGATGCGGCGTCTGCCGCCCGCCCGGACCCAGCACCGTCGCCCAGGCGCGCAGCAGCCGCGGTTCCCGGCCGGGCAGCGGCGCAACGCGGCTGTCCAGCCCCGCGGCACGCCAGGCCGCGATGCAGGCATCGACGGCCTGCAGCAGCTGCGCGCGCAATGCGGCCAGCAGCGGCTCGGCGTCCAGCCGCAGCTCGCCGGTCTGCAGGCCGTCCCGGGTGGCCTTGCTCGGCGGCGCCGGCCGCAAAGACGGCTCTCCGAGCACGCGCTCGCGCAATGCGGCCAGGAAAGCGGCGAGGTCCGGCCAGCCGGCCGGCGTTTCAAGCTCCGTCGTCCACAGCCAGCGGTCCGGCCCGCTCAGCGCGTCGGCTGCCTCATCGTCACCGGCATCCCGGAGCGCCAGTGCCAGCGAGGCCAGCACCGGGCCCGCACCCGGATGCCGCGCGAGAAAGGCCCGGCCGAGTGCCACGCCGGCGGCCGGCGCCTGCGCTGCCAGCAGATTGACGAGATCGGCCGCCGCTCGGGCGTGCGCCGGGTTGACCCGCAGTGCGGCGCGCAAAGCCGCCTCGGCGCCGCTGCGGTCGCCGAGCGCGCGCCGCGCGCTCGCCAGATTGACCAGTGCATGGTCGTCGGCCGGGTTGCGCCGCGTCGCCGATTCCAGCGCGGCGAGCGATTCGGCCCAGCGTCCGCTGCCGACCAGGACGGCGCCCCGGGCGGCCAGCAGCAGCGGCTGGCCCGGCTCGCGGTCGAGGTACTCGTCCAGCAGCGCCAGCGCGTCGTCCACCCGAGCCGCGTCCGCGAGCGTCATTGCCAGATTGCAGGCGAGTTCGGGGTCGGGACCGCCGTCGGCGAGCAACCGCCGGTAGCAGTCGATCGCCGCATCGACGTGGCCGCGGTATTGCAATAGCGCGCCGAGATTCGCCCGTGCGCGCTGCTCACCGCCGTCGATCGCGAGGGCAGCGCGCAGCGCCTCCTCCGCGGCGTCGAGTTCGCCGGCAGCCAGCAGGCTCAGGCCGAGTTCCGCCAGCGGGCGGGCATCGCCCGGCGCCGCGTCGGCCGCTGCCCGCAGCCGGCGCAACGACAGGCCGAGTTCGCCACGTTCGCGCGCCAGCACACCAGCCAGCCGCAACGCCGGCGCGGCGCCGGGCTCGGCCGCCAATAGCCGCGCATACAGGCGTTCGGCCCGATCGAGGGCGCCCAAGCGGTGCGCGTCCATCGCCGCGGCCAGCAGCGTCTCGCGGTCGCCCGGCTGCCGGCGCTGGCTGCGAGTTTCTTGTCGAGTCATCGGTCTTCGCGCATCGGTGGCTGGATTTCGCGGCGGGCAGCGCCTATCTTTGCGGCCCGCCCAGCGAATTGCCACCGCCCCCTCTTCTTCAGCCCGCAGGAGTCGCCCACCGTGGACGTCGACATCATTCTCGAGCCGGACCTGACGCCGGCACAGATAACCGAACTCGGTCAGGCGGCCGAAGACCATGGCATCCGCGCACTGTGGACCTCGAATTATTTCGCCCACTGGGATCCGTTCCTGAGCCTCGTCCCGCTGGCACAGCAGACCGGGCGGCTGCGCATGGGCGCCCTGGCCGTCAGCCCGTTCGAGATGCACCCGCTGAAGATCGCCAACAGCCTGCTGACACTGAACGAGATCAGCGGCGGGCGCGCGATGGTGGCCATCGGTGCCGGCGAAGGCAATCTCGAAGCCATGGACCTGAAGAAGCCGGCCAAGGTCGTGCTCGCGGTGCGGGAAGCGATCGAGATTGTTCGAGCGGCGGCGCGTGGCGGCTTGCGCAACGGCTATCGCGGCGAGATCTACAATGTGAAACTGCCCTGCGCCTACGACTGGCTGACCCAGCCGCCCCCGCTGGTCTACGGCACGGCCTACCGTTTCCAGATGATGCGCATGGAAGGCCGCGTGGCCGACGGCTGCTTCATCGGCTGCACGCCGCCGGAGATCGTCGAACCGGCTGTGGAGGCCATCCGCGTCGGCCTGTCGCGACGCACGCAAGCGGCCGAAGATTTCCGGATCAACACCTTCTGGGCCTGGCACATCAAGCCGGATCGCGAAGCCGCGTTCCGCGAATCGCGCCGGGAACTGCCGTGGCGCGCGCGCAAGCTGGACCCGGAGCTGACGAGCCTGTACCTCGAGCCGGACGAGGTTCGGATCGTCACCGAGCACTTCCAGGACTATGTCGATGCGTATTTCAACCACTCGGACGAGGTCAGGGGTGTGCCAGTCGATATTTCCAACAAGCTGGCCAGCGGCCTGACCTCGACCGGGGGACTGGAGGATCTCGACCGGGAAATGGAACGCTTCCGCCTGTTCGCCCGCGCCGGCCTGACCGAGATCGC
>RFHQ01000102.1 GCA_003695765.1 Gammaproteobacteria bacterium | reverse complement strand
TTGCGGCAACTGCAACGCGAGACGGGGATCGCCATGCTGTTCATCAGCCACGACCTGTCGATCGTGCGTTACATGGCGACGCGGGTCATGGTCATGTACCTCGGCCGGGTCATGGAGATCGCGCCGCGTGAAGTGTTTTTCACCGAGCCGCGGCACCCCTACAGTCAGGCGCTGCTGCGCTCGGTTCCGGTGCCGGACCCGAAAAAACGAATCAGTGACTATTTGCAGGCGATCGAAGGCGATCTGCCCTCCCCGCTGACACCACCGTCGGGCTGCGTATTTCGCACCCGCTGCCCGAAGGCGACTCCGCTGTGCGTCAGCCGCCGCCCACCGCTGATCGCCGATGGCGAGGGCCGGCTGCTGGCCTGCCATCACCCAGACTGAACCCTGCTTGCGAAGCGAACGCGCCATCAGACTTACGCACTGGAGGAAAACCGATGTCCGGCACACGCTGCTACATGATCGTTATCGGGGAGATCACGGATCGCCCGGCCTTCCTGTCCGGCTATGCGGCGGCTGTGCCGGCGCTGGTTGAGCAGTTCGGCGGACGCTACCTGCTGAAGGCCGCCGGCGGCCAGTTCCTGGAAAACGGCTGGTGCGAACGACCCAGTGCGCTGGTCTCCGAATGGCCGGACCGCGAGGCGGCAATGCGTTTCTGGAATTCGCCGGAATACGCCGAAGCGAAGAAGCTGCGCGAGGGCGTCGGCCGTTTTCAGGTGCTGCTGATCGACGCACCGCCGATCGGCGATTGACGCGTTTCATTCCGACGCTCGCGGCGCCGGCAGGTGCGACAGAGCTTCCTCGGCCAGTTCCCTGCCGATCGCAATCAGCGGCGCCGCCTTGTGGAAATCGAAGCTCTGGCAGATGTTGCGCGGCACGGTGATCAGCAGGTCGGGAGGGTTGGAAGCCAGCTGGTGACGGGCGATCGTGGCCTGCATCAGCTCGAAGGAGCCCATGACGATTTCGCGCAAGCCCAGCTCGTCATCGGACTCATCCGGCTGCAGGGCGCCGGCCAGGCGTTCAATCGCATCGTCGAGGAAACGCCGGATGGCGTTGCGATACTTGTCGAGTTCGCCGTCCCGCGCCTGCGCAAGCGCCCGCAGCCGGCCCTGGATCTCGCTGTCAGGCGGTCCGGAGAGGTCAACGGCGACCACCAGGTCGGTGTCATCACGCAAGGTCGGCGTGACCGGGATCGGATTCAGCAGGCCGCCATCCAGCAGCAGGCGATCCCCGAGGCGGTACGGAGTGAACACGGTGGGGATCGCGATCGACGCGCGGATCGCGTCGAACAGGCTGCCCTGCTCGATCCAGACTTCCTTCTGCGCTTGCAGGTCGGTTGCGACGGCCGTGTACTTGATCGGCAGTTCTTCGATGTCGGTGTCGCCGATCGATTCCCGCAGCACATCGATGATCTTCTGGCCGCGCAGCAGGCCGCTGGCCGTCAGCGACGGGTCCATCAGGCGCAGCACGTCGACGCGCTCCAGTGCGCAGACCCAGTCGCGGTAGACGTCCAGCTTGCCCATTGCGTGGATGCCACCGATCAGCGCACCCATCGAACAACCGACGATCGAGCGGATCCGGAAGCCGCGCCGCTCGAGCGCCTCTATCACGCCGATATGGGTGAGCCCGCGCGCTGCGCCACTGCCGAGCACCAGCGAGATATTGCGGATCTCGCCGCGGCGTCTTGCGGGCCTGCGCGCATGCGTTACCATCGGCAGATCATAACCAAGAACTGGTGGACGCACACATGAGTGACAAGATACCCGAGATGGTGCGGGAGGATGGCAGTTACCCGACCGACGAGCTGCGCAAACCAGCGATTTTTGCCGCCGTCGTGCAGACACGCGTACATGGCGTCAACGGCGACAATCCCGAGCCCGACATCCGCCGCAATCTGGATTATTTCCTGGAGTGCATCGATATCGCCCAAGGTTACGGACCGAAGAACGACCTGCTGCTGTTTCATGAATTCCCGATCACGGGCTTCAGCAACTGGACCCGCGAGCAGCATTATCGCCTCGCGATCGAGGTGCCCGGGCCGGAAGTCGAGGCCGTGGGCAAGAAGGCGAAGGAGCATGGCTGCTACGTCGTCTTCGGCACCTATGCCAAGGACCCGGAGAACTGGCCGGAGCACATCCTGCACCTGATGGTCATGGTCGGGCCGGACGGCGAGGTCGTGGCGAAGCACTGGAAGCAGCGCAATGTCCGCGGGCTGTTTCCCGGCTCGGAGCAGTACACCAGCTCGATCTACGACGTCTATGACCGCTTCGTCGAGATGTACGGCCTGGACGCCGTGGTGCCGGTGGCGCGCACCGACATCGGCAACATCGCGATGTCGGCGGTGCAGTTCGAACCGGAACTTTTCCGCTGCATGGCGCTCAAGGGGGCGGAGATCATCTGCCGGGTCGCGACCGGTGGCTTCGAATTCGAGGACATGCGTCTGACCTCATATCACAATGGCGTCTACACGATGATCGCCAACAACTCGGTATCCACCCATGAACGGACGCCGGGATTCTTCGAAGACGAGAACTACGGCGGACCCGGGCGCTCGGCGATCTTCGGGCCGCGTGGAGTCGTACTGGAACAGTGCGGGCCTTTCGAGTCCCGCAAGAGCACGCTGATCCCGATCGCACAGTTCCGCAAGACCCACCGGATCCCCGACGTGCACATGGAACTGTACCGGCCGATATTCGATCAATACCGGACTCGCTACGACCATAGCCAGTACCTCGAGTACCTGCCCAAGGACAAGCGCGACGCCTTCCGCGTATTCCAGGAAAACGCGCGCTGGATCCACTACTGGTGAGCGAGGGCGACCACGGCCGGCGGCTGCGGGACATCGTCCCGGCGGTACTGCCGCGCTCCCCGCGCTGCGCACCGGCCTGCGGGACAGGGGCATGAGCGGCCGAAGTTTCGAGCTGCTGCCCCTGAGCGGCGCGCTGGGCGCAGAGATCCGCGGCCTGGATCTGGCGCAAGCGCTGGACGACGAGACCTTCGCCGAGTTGCATGCCTGCTGGTTGGAGCACATGGTGCTGTTTTTCCGCGACCAGCGACTCACGCCCGAGCAGCACCTGACCTTCGGCAAGCGATTCGGGGAAATAGATCCGTCGGCCTATATCCCGTCGGTGCCAGGGCACGAGGAGATCCGGCTGCAGGACATGAACGACTACAGCCAGATCGGCAACGATATCAACTGGCACTGCGACAACAGTTTTCGCGAGCATCCGCAGAAGTGCTCGGCGCTGTACGCGATCGAAGTGCCGCGCAAGGGCGGAGACACGGCCTGGGCCAATATGTGTCTTGCCTACGAATTGCTGTCGGCGCCGATGCGCGCCTTTCTCGACAGGCTGACGGCGATACACGATCTGGTCGAGACCATGGGGCCGGGGGTGCTGAAGCAGTACGGTCCCGAGCGCTGGCAGGCCTTCCGGGACCGGACGCCACCGGTGGAGCATCCGGTCGTACGCACACATCCGGAGACCGGGCGCAAATCGCTGTTCGTCAACCCGCTGATGACCTCGCGCATCAAGGAACTGACCGAGGCCGAGAGCCGCGAACTGCTGGACTACCTGTACCGGCACGCGACGCAGGAGGAGCTGCTCTGCCGCTTCCGCTGGGAGGCCGGCTCACTGGCCTTCTGGGACAATCGCTGCACGATCCACCGCGGTATCGCCGACTTCTATACCGAGCGGCGCATCATGCATCGCGTCGCGATCACTGACCCCGATCGACCGCACTGAGTGCCGCGCCCGAAATTGGTCTCAGACACCGACTCACTGACCACCTGTCGGTTTATTGGTGTCAGACACCGTTTGCGGCATCCGCCAAGTGGTTTATTGGTGTCTGAGACGAATTTCGGGGGACGAGATGGAGACGAAACCACTGGGCAGCAGCGGCCTCGAGGTCACGTCGGTCGGCATCGGCTGCATGATGTTCGGCGCGATGTGCGATCAGCAGCAGACCAACGACATCGTCGCCGCCGCGCTCGATGCCGGAATCAATTTTTTCGATACGGCCGACATCTACGGCGGGCCGCATGGCAAGTCCGAGGAACTGCTGGGCAAGGCGCTGGGCCCGCGGCGCCAGCAGGTGATCATCGGCACGAAGTTCGGCGCCGGCGGACGGCGCGGCGCCATCGAAAGAGGCGGCTCGCGCGAGTACATCATGCAGGCCGTCGAACAGAGCCTGTCGCTGCTGGGCACCGACTACATCGATCTGTACCAGCACCATTTCCCGGACAGCGAAACCCCGCTGGAAGAGACCCTGCAGGCCTTGGACGACCTCGTCCGGCAGGGCAAGGTGCGACATATCGGATGTTCCAATTACAGCGGCGCACAACTGGCCGAGGCGGCGGAGATCGCGAGCGACAACGGGCTCTCCAGCTATGTCAGCGCGCAGAACCGTTACAGCCTGCTGGTGCGGGATATCGAGCAGGATCTGGTGCCGGTGGCGCAAAGGCTCGGCATCGGCATCCTGCCCTACTTTCCGCTGGAAAGCGGCCTGCTGACGGGCAAATACCGCAAGGGACAGGCCTTGCCCGAAGACAGCCGTTTCGCCAAGTGGGGCGGCGGTGGCGCCTTCCTGACGGACGAGCGCCTGGACATCGTGGAGCAGCTGGCCGACTACGCCGAGAGCATTGGTCGCAGCGTGCTGGATCTCGCGATCGGCTGGCTGGCTGCGCAAGCACATGTCAGCAGCGTGATCGCCGGTGTCACCCGCCCCGCGCAGGTATTGTCAAATGTCGCCGCCGCGAGCTGGCAACCGGCGCCGGAGCAGCTGGCCGAGATCGGGCGCATCGCAACGCCCTGACCGAAAGCGCCTCGCGGGCGCGCCACGCCAGCGGCAACGCGCCGCCCGTCCTGACCGCTGCTCAGAACGCGCCGAAGCGGTAGCTCAGTTCCAGCCCGTAGTTCCGCCCCCGCTGCGGATTCAGCGAATAGAGCTTCGGGGCCTCGCCATTGGCAAGGCTATCGCCGAAGTCGAAGAAATCCAGCGCGGCCACCGGCGTGTCGTCGTCCAGCAGGTTGGTCACGTAGGCGGTCAGCGTCCAGTTCTCGGTCTGCACGCCGAGCCGCAGATTGGCCAGATTGCGGCTGCCGATCTTGTTGAAATTCGCCGACTGGTTCCACTTCTCGCTCTCGTAGACGTAATCGGCCCGCAGGAAGCCCTCCAGGCGCGGCGTGACCTGGCTGGTGGCCACCATGCCCAGCACCAGCGAGTGATTCGGCGCACCGGAGACTTCCTTGCCCTTGAGATCGCCGTTGCCGGTGACATCCCGCAGGAAGCCGTCACTGCCCTCCTTGAACTCGCCCTTCTGGTAACCGTAGTTGGCGATCAGGAACAGGTGCTCGTTGACCACGAAATTGCTTTCCAGCTCCGCGCCGTAGATCTCGGTCTTGCCGGCATTGTCGCGGATCGTGAAACAAAGTTGCGTGGCGGTAATCGTCGAGTTGGTGCAGGCGGTGCGGAAGATCGCCTGGTTCTTCCAGTCGATGAAGAAAGCCGCGAGATTGACGGTGAGCCGCCGGTCCAGCCAGGCCGTCTTGGCGCCGATCTCGTAGGTCCACTGCTCCTCTTCCTTGACCTGCGCCGCGTTGGCGAAATCGACGACTTCCTCCGGTGGAATCAGCGGGTCCGCCCGGCCGGTGACCGCGAGATCGGTGACCCGCCGCAGCACGTCGTAGCGGAATAGCTCGCCGTTCCAGTCCGCCGGCTTGTTGCCCTTGGCCGCCAGCACGTAGGCCATGATGTCGTCGCTGGCCTGGTAACGCAGCGTGAAACGCGGCGTGATCGCATCCGTGCTCTGCTTCGCCGCATAGCCATTGCCGCCCTTGAATTTCTTCTCGTCATCGGCCCAACGCGCCTCGACCGCCAAGGTCCATTGCTCGGAAAGATCGAATTCCGCGCTGCCGAAGACCGCCACGTTGGTGGTCTCGGTGATCGACTGTGGCGGGAAATCGGTGGTCACCGGCCACGGCCCCGGCCCTTGGCAGACCGGGTGGCCATCCGGGCGGACGGTCCAGGTGGGGTTCTGTCCGGGACCGGCCGGATCGCACTCGAAAGCGCCGCCCAGAGCCACATAGGGGCCGATGAAGCTGCGCACGGCATTGGCGTCCTCGAAGTTGTAGTAATAGGCGCCGAGGCTGCCGCGCAGGCGCTGATCGGCCGGCGAGTCGATGCGGAACTCCAGCGAATAGTCCTCGCTCTTGCGGCGCTGGTTGAAATGGAACAGGCCGGCCAGCACACGCATGTGCGTGTGGTCCAGGTCGAACACCTGGTCGAACTTATCCTGGTCGTAGGCGAAGCGCGCCGTCGCAGCCCACTCACCCAGGCCCTGCTCAACGATCAATGCCACGCGGTCGGTCTCCCGGCGCGTACCCGGTTTGGCCGGCGCGGCATAGCGCTGCGCGAGGCTCGCGTCACTGGGGAAGGCATCGCTGCCCTGCAGGCCATCGAAATCCGGCAGGTTGATGCGATTCTCGTAGCCCTGCGGCCGCAAGGTGCCGCAGACCGAACCGGGCGTCTCCGGCGCCGCGCCCGGATCGCCGGGCAGGAAACAGTTGACCTGACGCACGCCGGGTGGCGGCACCAGGCTGGGCCAGTGCTCGTCGTCGCCCTTGGTATAGGAGTACTTGAAGTTGAGCTCGGTCGTCTCGGTCGGCGTCCAGCGCAGCTTGAACATCACGTCGGTCGTGGTCTCGCCGCCGATGCTCGAGTGGTCCGCCTGACGCGGCGGGTCGATGAAATTGATATCGGATACCGGCGGAAAGGGCCCGGTATAGGCGTAGCCGCCTGCCGGGTCCGGGTTGAAGGGATCGAAGCCCGGCGGTGGCGCGCGCAGATTATTTTCCCACTCACCGCCATAATTCACGTAGGCCGCCGACAGGAGAAAACTCAGGCGGCCTTCGATCAGCGGCCCGCTGAACCAGCCGCTCGCCTTGTAGTCCTCGTGGCTGCCGGCACGCGCATTGAGTTGCCCAGACCAGCTGTCGCTGGGCTGCCTGGTCACGTAATTGACGGCACCGGAAAAGGTCGCGCGACCGAACTGGGCCGACTGCGGTCCCCGCAGAACCTCGACGCGCTCGACGGCGTCGGTGACTGCGGTCGAGATGCTGCTGGAGACGAAGACGCCGTCGACGAAGTAGGACGCGTTCGGTTCGCCGCCGGTCGCGGAACTGCTCATGCCCCGGATCACCGGCCGGTCCAGCGTGCGCCCGACGCGCTGATTGGTATTGAAGTTCGGCGTGAACAGCGCGACGTCGTAGTTGCTGGTGATGCCGCGTTCACGCAGCTGCTCCGACGACAGCGCCATGATCGACAGCGGCACGTCCTGCAGGCTTTCCTCGCGCTTGCGGGCCGTGACGATGATGTCGTCGATCTGCTGGGCCGGCGCCAGCGGCGCTGCCAGGGTCAAGATCAGAAATGCGCCCAGGCCACGATGTGGCCGGCCGCCAGCGGCGATCCCCATGCTGCACTCCTCCCGATGCCGGTGGGCCGCCGTGGCCGCGGGCCGAACCGGCCCGTTGCGGCCGCAGCTCCACGACCCCGCCTGAGCTTGCCACCGCGGGCGGCGGCGAGCGCAGAGTAGCGGAAAGCCCCGGGCGCCGCCACGTTCGTGGCCGTGGCAACGATCAGTCGGCGGCCAGCCGGACCGCGGAGCGGAAATGTTTCAATCCCAGCCACAGGGCCAGCGCGGCGAGCGGCAGGCTGAGGCCGTTCACGAGGGCCATCGCGCTGCCGATCCCGTCGGGGCCGGCGAACCAGCGGTCGCTGACGAAGGGCACGGCCGTCGGGCCGATGCCGGCCGTCACGATATTCAGCACCAGCATCCAGGTCGCCGACAGCTGCGCGCGCATCTGGTTCGGCACGACCAGCTGCAGGGCCGCCGGCGGCATCGCCAGCGGCAGGCTGGCGAAGAAGATGAACGGGCCGAACAGCCAGGTCGCCAGCCGGGGATCGCTGACCGTGGTCGCCAGACAGGCGAAGGGCAGCAGCAGAACGGCGCCGAGGATGCCAACGCGAAACGCCGCATCGCGGTGTCCGCGCTGCTGCAGCAGGTCGGCCAGCCAGCCGCCGGCATAGACCCCGGCCGGCGACAGCAACAGCAACAGCAGTCCGAGCGTCCGCGCCGCATCGGGCGGCGCATGCTCCAGCGCGCGGATGAAGTGCGTCGGCGCCCAGGTCAGGATCGTCGTGACCGGGACCGCCAGCAGCGCAAATCCGCCGAAATGGGCGAGGAACAGACGCCAGTTGCTCGACACCCAGGCGAGCACCTCCGGCAGTGGTATCCCCCCCTGCCGCAGGCCAGCGACATCACGGCGCGCCGGCTCCATCACGGTCAGCATCAGCAACGCGACCGCCAGGCCCGGCAGGCCGACGACGATGAATACGAGTTGCCAGGGGCGCAACGTGCCGAGCAGCGGCAGCACCAGTTCGCCGGCGCCGGTGGCCAGGTGAATCACCAGCCCGCCCACGAGAAAGGCGATGCCGGCGCCGAAGAAGGCGCCGCTCTGGTAGACGCCCATCGCGCGGCCCAGCTGCCGCGGCGGGAAATAGTCGGAAATCATCGAATACGCCGCCGGCGACAAGGCAGCCTCGCCGACGCCGACGCCGACGCGCGCCAGGAACAGCTGGAAAAAGTTTTTCGCGAGCCCGCAGACAGCAGTCATCAGGCTCCACAGCGCAATGCCGGCCGCGATGATCAGGCGCCGGCTGCGGCTGTCCGCGAGCCGGCCGATCGGGATGCCCATCAGCGCGTAGAACACGGCGAAGGCCAGACCCTGCAGCACGCCGAGCTGGGTATCGCTGAGCGAGAGATCGATTTTCAGCGGCTCGACCAGTAGCGCGATGATGATCCGGTCGATAAAAGAAAAGATGAAGGCCAGGACCAGGATCCCGACCGCGTACCAGGCGCGGCCCGGGCTAGGCCAGGGCCGCGCACCGTTGGACGTGGCTGCCATCTGCTTCCCCTGTCAGCGAAGCGCAGCATATCGGCCGCCCGCCGGCCGGCGCAAAGGCCTGCGCTGACCGCACCACGGAGCGGCGCCGCGCAGGCAACCGGGCTCCGGCGCCTCAGTCGGGTATCCCGGCCCCAGCCGGCTCGATGCTGGCGGCCTGCCAGTCCCGGTCGGCCTCGAGAAACTCAGCCAGCCCCGCCACGATGTCCGCGTACAGCGAGCGGGACGCGATGCGCCGGACCGTCGTGGCCAGCCGCGGCACCCAGTTGAGCAGATGACGATCGGTAAAGTCTGCCTGCGCCAGCTGGTAGGACTGCGGGTCTGCCGCCGCGGCCGCCTCCCGATAGCAAAGGTAGTGCATGAATTCGAGTTCGACGGACAGGTGGTCGGGCTGCCACGCGAAGCCATCGCCCAGCGTGTAGCCGAAATAGTCATAGAACCTGACCAGGTCCTCGCGGGTACCGGCGCGCTGGCCGGTCTGCAGATCTTCGCGGATCGGTACCGGCGGTCCGTCGTTGCCGATCTCGAACAGCCCGCTGTATTCACGCTTCAGCTGTGCCGGACCGGCCGCCAGGCAGGCGCCGATCAGCCGGTCCAGTGCCGCGGCATAGTCGAGGCTCGCGGCGATACCCTGACGCTGGCGCAGCGCGGCCGGCACATCGATATCATGCGGCGAGGCCAGCAGCTCCGACCAGGCCGCGTAACAGGCGCAGCGCGGCGCGGCCGTCTGCTCGCGCCGTCGCCGGGCATCGCTCACGATGCGCTGCGCGGCTGCCGGGTCGGTGCCAGACGACGGGTTCATGCGACGCGCAGCGGCCAGCGGGCGATGTCGGGCAGGCGGTCCAGCGGAGTCATCGCCCCGTCAGCCGGCGGCCGCCAGCCGCAGCAGGCCCAGATAGAGACTCTCGCCGCCGAGTTCGAACTCGACGGCGCACTGCCCCGCCGGTGCACTGACCTCGACGCGGTAGCGGCCGCTGCCTGGCTCGAGCCCGTCGATCTTGAACTCGCCGAAGGCGTCGGTTCTCGCGCGGCCCACTTCCTGCCCCCCGCGACTCAGCGCGACATCGGCATCGGCCGCGCATTCCTCCACGCCATAGATCTCCGCAACCACGCTGCCGCCGACGAAGCACTTCGTCATCAGGTGCAGGTTCTTGTAGTAGACACGGGGGCGGGTGCCCAGTTCCGGCTGCAGCACTTCCAGGCCTTCCGCCTCCTGGATGCGCTGCATTTCATCGTCCTCGACTTTCAGCGACCGGAAGACTTCGGTCGGGCAGGCCTGCTCGGCGCGTGTCTGCGTCCAGCCGGCATCCAGCAAATGGGCATCGAAGATCCATGCCTGCGGGATCTGCCGTTCCTCGTTCCAGTAGACCGCGCCATAGGGGCAGGCGTCGACGATTTCGCGCTGGCCGCGGGACTTCTCCGGGTCGATGATCACGATGCCGTCCTCGCGCTTGTAGACCGCGCCGTTCTTCGCCACCTTCATGCAGGGCGCATCGTCGCAATGGTTACACATGACGGGCATGAAATGGGCTTCGACCAGCGGGTAAGTGCCACGCTCCTTGCGCCGGATGTCGATCCAGTGATGGCCTTGCGCGGGTTGCGCTGCGGCATAACCGGGAAAGTCGTTACCGACGTGCTCGTCCTTGGCCGCCAGGTGACAATTCCGGCAGTTGTCGCAGCGCGCGACATCGACGATCAGGTTCCACTTGGCCGCCATCACGCCACCTCCTTCGGCCGCCAGGTATCCACCCCGGTCCACTTTTCGACCTGGATCAAAGTCGTATTCGGCGCGATGCTGTGCGTCTTCTCAGAGATCGGTTTATGCGGGTTCAACAGGTTCGTGCAGCCCCCGAGATCGGTGGACTTGCCGGGTTCACCGACCGGCCGGTATTCGGCGGAACCGGTCGGCGCACTGACGACTCCGGGCCGCAGCCGATCGGTCACGTGGGCCGCGCAGACCACGGAACCGCGATCGTTCCATAGCCTGATCAGGTCATCGTCCTTGATGCCGCGGGCTTCAGCATCCTCGCGATTGATCCAGGCGACCAGGTAGTAATGCCCGTCGACACAGATCCGGTGCTCGCGGATTTCCCGCAGGCTACTGCCCTCGTCATCGCCCATCACATGGAAGGGATAACGCGAATGCGGCGTCAGCAGCTGCAGCGGGTATTCGGCCAGTTCCGGTTCACGGGCCGGATCCTCGAAGGTCGGCAGGTACCGGTTCAGCGGCGGGCGTCCCGGGTCGTCGATGCGCGTCAGCGTCTGCGGCACGAACTCGAACTTGCCGGATGGCGTCTGCAGGCCCTCGCCAAAGTCACCGACGTAATCGGACGGCAATGGATAGGGTTCCGGCACGTCCTTTTTGCGCCCCTCGTAGAACCAGCGGTACGCGGTCGGCGCCCGGGCCTCCGGCGGGTCGGGGGGCACGACGAAATAACCCTTCTTCAGGAACTCGCGCCAGGACATGTGCTTGGCGACATCGGAGGACTCGAACACCCGCCGGCACCAGTCCAACTCGGTATTGCCGCCCTCGGAATAGATCGCGCCGAGGTCCAGCCGTTCGGCGATCGCCAGGAAGATATCGTAGTCCGACTTCGACTCGCCCAGCGGTTCGATGCACTTGTGCTGCATCGAGATCACGCGGTGGTTGTTCATCGAGTACATGTGGTGCACGTAACCGGCACCGACGTTGTACCACTCGCCGATATCCCAGCGCTCGAACACCGTGCAGGCCGGCAGAATGATATCCGAGAAGCGCGTCTCGCCTTCCTCCCAGACCGACTGGTTGACCACGAAGGACAGATTCTCGCACTGGTACATCTTCACCCAGCGGTTCGAGTCGACCATGGTCCCGAAGGAAGCGCTGCCGTATTTGTAGAGCATCTCCACCGGCACGTGCCCGGGTGACGGATAGCCGAACGGGAAGAACTGCCCTTGCACCGAAGCGACGTCGGTGAGGTAACCCATCGCCTTGCCGTGCATGATGGCCTCGGGCAGGTAGATGCGCGGGATGCTCTGGCGCACCGAGTTCATCGTCACGATGTGCGGCATGCGCTGGTAGTTGTTAGCCGAATTGGCACTGTACTGCAGTTCACCGGACATGCCGCCCTCGGCATAGCCCGGGAAGTAAAAGCTGAAATCCAGTGGCGCGCCGAACTGCAGGTTGCCGAAGTTGTAGCCCGGCCGGCCGAAACCTTGCATCGCGCCCAGTATCGTCATCATCCGCGCCCACTGAACACCGGTTGGCGAGCGATTCGCACCACCGAGGCCACAGCCCCAGCTGCCGGCGCCGAGATAGGTCTTCTTGCGGCCCCATTCGCGTGCCAGTGCCCGGACTTCGCGGGCCGGCACGCCGGTTTCCGCCTCCTGCCATTCGGGCGTCTTCGGCACGCCGTCGGTCTTGCCAAGAATGTAGTCCCGCCACTCATCGAAGCCGGTCGTGCGCTTGGCAACGAACTCCTTGTCGTAGAGATCTTCGGTGATCCACACGTGGCACAGCGCCTGCGCCAGCGCCGGGTCGGTTCCGGGCTTCGGCGCGATCCACTTGCCGCCGAGGTAGGCCGCCGTGTGGTTCAGGTAGGGATCGATGTGCACCATCTTGATGCCGAGTTCCTTGGCCCAGCCGCGGCGAATCGTGCCGTCATAGCCGTAGCGCGCGTCCGGGTCGCTGGACCAGAACACCAGCATCTCGGCTTCCTTCAGGCAGTCTTCGACCGTGCCGTAGAACTCCGGCGTGCCGAGGCGCAGGCTATTGCCCCAGTGATGCATCGCGCCCCAGAACCAGCCTTCCCAGCTGTCCGGGTTGTGCACCAGCTTGGTCACTCCGATCAGGTTCCAGAAGCGATTGAAGGCACTGAGGTAATGGCCCAGGTTGCCCCACTGGTGATGCGAGCCGTTCGCCACCGCGATCGCGCCCGGGCCGACCGCCTTGCAGCGCTTGATCTCCTTCGCGACGATGTCCAGCGCCTCGTCCCAGCTGATGCGCTCGAATTCCGACTTGCCGCGATTCTGAATGTTGCGATTACCGTCCGGGTCGAAGTCGACGCGCTTCATCGGGTAGAGCAGCCGGGCCTTGGAGTAGACCATCGACTTCTGACACAGCCCGTGCGATGCCAGCGTGGTCTTGCGCGGCGGCGTGAAGGTCCGGCCGTGGGCTTCGATCGACCAGGACGGCGCATCGTCCTCGGCGAGGTCCATCGGCGTAGTGCGGATGATCTTGCCGTCCTTGACATAGACGAATATCGGTCCGCCGTTGGTCCCGTTCGTGTAGCGCGTCACGCCATCGCCCATGTCGGTGCCGGCCTTCCAGGTGACGGTCTCGACACGCGCCAGCGTGGACATGAACCAGACGGTCAGTTCGTCGTCGCCCGCCGTGCGGATCTTGAAATTCTTGGCTGCATCGATGCGCTCGAGCTGGTCGAAGGGCGGTGTCAGGAACTCCTCGGCGATCTCCCGATTCTTGAAAATGATCGACACATCCGGCTTTGGATGGATGCCTTTGCGCGTCCGGATGCGGCCGTTCTCCAGCCTGATCCAGCGACCCTCGGACTTGTCCTCCAGGCGAAACTGCGCGACGAGGTCCCGTTCCTTTAGCCGCTCGGCGTATTCCGGGTACAAGCGCGCCGCGGCGCGCATCGCCTGCGGGATACCCCAGAGAATGATCGACAGTTTCATCTTCTTCAGCTCCTCGGGATCTGGGACAGTGACCCTGATTCCCGGTGATTCCCAAGCGCAGTCATCCTGACTGACAACATCAGAGTCACCTTATCCGAACAGTTAGGGTCACTGTCCCCAAACAATTATTCATACAGCTCCTGCAGGGCACCGCTGCCCGGATTGCGCAACAACGCCGCCCGGCGCCTGCCTCTGCCTGGCAGGTCGATCTCCACTGGCGGCGTGAACAGCTCGGTACCGATTGCGCTCGCGTCCCGAACCGCCTGATCGAGGTCCGCGACTTCGAAGGATTGGGCCAGGTAGCCGATGTTCGGCGGAACGGCGTCGGGCACCAGATTCGGCACCGTGTAGTTCAGCGGCGTCGCCAGTGCGATCTTGCCGTATTCGTGCGCCCCCTGGACGATGACGCTGCGCGTGCGCGCCTCGGGCGGCAGGCACAGCGCACGGTTGGTCTCCGGGCCTTCCAGCACCGACTCGACGAATACCGTCATGCCCAGAAGTCCCTGGTAGAAGGCCAGTGCTTGCTCCATGTCCAGCACGCCGTGGGCCGTCGTCACGACGGCCGTGAAACCGGTCGGTGTACGGCCATACTCGTTGATGAAGGCCGCGATATGCCCGATGACGGTCGCAGGGTCATCGCTGAGCAACTGGATCAGGTTGATGACCACGCCGTCCGGCCCGTCGAACGGCGCTTCCAGGGTGGCGCCGACCGCCGGCCCGAAATCGTTGTGTACGGGCTCGCTCCAGAAGCTGAAGCCCTGCGATTGCAGGCGCGCATAGTCCTTTTCGATATCACTGGCATAGATGTTCAGATTGAAAAGGCCGGTGGCCCGGCGGATCTCCGGTGGCCGCACCCGCCGGCGCGACGGCGCGGTGAATTCCAACAGCTGGATGCGCCCGACCGGATCGGCGCCGTGTTGCAGAAAGGCCAGCTCCGCGGACGCGCCGGGCGGGAGCTGCCAGTAGGACTCGAATGCCGGCCCCTGCCAGCGGCAACGCTCGGCCAGCTCCAGGCCCAGCGTTCCGGCATAGAAATCCAGCGAGGCTTCGAGACTGTCGACGCCGATCGTGACGACGCTGACCGGTGAACCCGTTTGCTGCCTGTCATTCATGCGCCTGCCCCCTTGCCGCCGGCCGATCCCCGCCGGCCGGTTACAGTAACGACTGTACCCCTGCAGGCCAGCGCCGGAAATGATTCTGATCATTTCCGGCCCGGCACGTGCGTCCCGGCACCGAGCGGGGCGGCGTCTGAACGAGCGCGCACCGCAGGCACGGCACGCTGCTCCGGTCGGGGAAGCCCCGGTCACATCGACCCGTCGGTCAGCCCGGTGGCCGGCGAACCGGCTCGTAACGGAGGCCCGTCAGACGGCGCAGGCCGGAGAAGCCCGGCGCTGCGACACTTCCTCGCCTCATGGCTCGGTCGCTGCGCTCCCTGCGCTTTACTTCGGCTCAGGAAGTTCGCAGCGCCGGGCCGGTGGCTCTGGTGCCGGGCATTATCGAGCTTGGCCGGACTTGAGTGCCGGGCCGGACCGGAGAGCACGGGCGATCGGCGTCACGAGCGTCCGGGGCGGTGAACGAACCAGCCGCCGAGCGGGCTGCCGGCAGCGGAAGTA
>RFHQ01000101.1 GCA_003695765.1 Gammaproteobacteria bacterium | reverse complement strand
TCGGCACCGACCTTGCGCCAGATCTCGGGCGCCTCGTCGAAGGCCGCACCGCCGACGAGGATCTTCACATCGCGCTCGCAACGGTCGCGAACCGCCGCGACCGTGCGCCGCACACGCGGCACTTGGGTGCTGAGCGTGGCCGACAACAGCAACAGGTCGGCCTCGAAAAAGGTCAGCGTTGCCGGCAGTTCCTGCATCGGCACGTCGGCGCCGAGATAGATCGCCCGCCAGCCGGCCATGTGATAGACATCGCTGACAGCCCGCAAGCCGATGTCGTGCGCGTTGCCGGCGACAGCGGCGGCGACCATGGTCTTGCCAATCGGCTCGGCGCGGCCGGCCGCGTGCACGACGACCGCCATCGCCCGTTGCGTCGCGGAGGTCACCATGTGTTCCTCGGCGACGGTGACGTCCCCGAGATGCCAGAGACGACCGATTTCTCGCTGCGCCGGCAACAATACCTGCTTGTAGATATCGGTCGGGGTTACGCCATCACCGACGGCGGCGAGCACCTTGTCCAGCGCCTTGCTGGTGTTGCCCTCGAGCACATCTTGCAAGTATCGAAGGGCAAGGCGGTCGAACTCGCGCTCCGGGTCCAGTTCGGACTCGTCCAGCGCCGGTTCGGACTCGGCCAGTGCCTGCCGTGCCTGGTCGACGCAGGCCAGTGCGTCGCCGGCGGCCGTTGCCGGCAGATGTCCCTCCAGGACCGAACGCAGGGCTGCCAGACTCAGGCCGATATCGCTCTCCGGCTGGTTACGGGCGATGAAGGCTTTACGCGACCACATGACGCGAGACGAGAAGACCAGCGGCTCACCGGTGCTGAGCGCGGCCGCCAGTTCCAGGATCCGCTGGGTCAGGTGGCTCTTCCAGGTCGCGAACGCATCGGGCGCGTAGCGCTGCTTGATATCCGGGTGCTGCTCCAGCAGCTGGCTGGCCGCGAAGCCGGCAAAGCCGTACGCGCTGCGCTCCAGCAACTCGGCGGCGAATCGATTACCGCCAGCGGCACTGATTTGAGCGTTCGTCATCTATCCTGCCCCGCAGTTCCAGCGGCATGATAACCCCGCCGGCCATGCAAAAGGATCACTGAGGACAATTCGCACGGCGACCGCTCGCGGATTCACCAGCCGGCTGTGGTCGCGCCAACTGCCGGCGCCGCGGCGCATCCGCTGGCCGGTCAGTTCCGGCCGTCGCCGCCACGGCCCGGCGGGTTCCTGGGCTTAGAATGCCGCCTCGGTCAACAATGGAGATACCCGGATGTTTCATTGGCGGCAACTCGCGATGAGCCTGCTGCTGGCGCTGGCACTGCCCGCGCAGGCAGCACTGGAGGCTGGGCACCCCACGGTGCTGATCACCGGCGCGAATCGCGGCATCGGCCTGGAATTCGTGCGTCAGTTCGCCGAACGCGGCTGGAATGTGATCGCGACCGCCCGCAAGCCGGAGCGGGCCGACGAGCTGAATGCGCTGGCCGCCAGTCACCCGCGGGTGGTCGTCGAGCCGCTGGACGTCACCGACCATCCGGCCATCGAGGCGCTGGGCCGCAAATATGCCGATCAGCCGATCGATATCCTGCTCAGCAACGCCGCGATCACGCCACGCTACAAATCGGCCTTCAAGCGGGTCAAAGGCGTCGACTTCGACATGGCGCGGCGCAGTTACGAGGTCAATGCGCTGGGACCTCTGAAAATGGCCCAGGTCTTCATGCCCCAGGTCGAAGCGTCACAGCAGAAAAAGATCATCGCGATGAGCAGCAAGGCCGGTTCTTTCGCACTGGGGCCGAAAATGCCGATGATGTACAGCTACCGGGCAAGCAAGGCCGCGCTGAACATGCTGATGTACACGCTGTCTTTCGAGACGGCCAAGAAGGGCGTGACGGTCACCCTGCTGTCGCCTGGGACCGTCAACACCACGCCGGGATTCAAGATGCCACAGGGCATCTCACCGGAGGAAAGCGTGCGCAAGATGCTGAAAGTCATCGACAGCATCACGCCGGCCAACAACGGCCAGTTCCTGAATTACGAGAACGGCGAAGTCATCCCCTGGTAGCTCGCAAACGACCGGGGCCCGCGAAGGGCGGGCCCCGCATGCGCCTGCTCCGGATCACCGCCTCAGTGGGTGACGACCTTCGGCAGTTCCCTGGCCTGAGCGACCCACTTTGCCACGTCTTTCTCTGAGGGCACGGCTCGCACCAGTTTCTTCTGCTCGTTGATCTCGGCCATCTTGGCCGCCAGGTTGGCTGCATTACGCTGCGCAAGCTCCGGCACGCTGTCGACCCCTGCGCATTCCAGCAGTTCCGCGTACTCTCCGCCGACGCCCTTGATGCGCATCAGGTCGCAATGGTTGACGAACTTGAGCAGCTGCCCTTCCGAAATGCCGCTCTTCTCAGCCAGTTCGGCGCGTCCCTGCTTGCTCGCGCCGGCTTCCAGCAACGCCTCGCAGCTCGTGATGCCGGCAGCCGCCAGCTTTTCGGCCAGCGCCGGGCCGACTCCTTCAATGGTCTCGACTTTCGCCATCTCACGTCTCTCCTCTCAATTCCTGCCTGTCCTGCCCGGCAGCAGGCATGCTGCCGTCGATACGGTGCGATTCAGTCTTTCAGCACGAAGGTGACCTTCATGCGCACGCGGTATTCCTTGATCTTGTCATTCTTGATCGTGACTTCCTGGTCCTGGATCCAGGCGCCGGTGACGTTGTCCAGCGTCTTGGTGGCACGCTCGATGCCGGCCTCGACGGCGTCATCGAAGCTCTTGTCGGAGGACGCGATGATCTCGGTGGTGCGGGCGATGGACATATTTTTCTCCGTTTTTCCTGTTCCGCCTGACGTAACATAGCATAGGCGCCGGCCGTACCGGCCCTCGACAACGATCGGGCACAATGCAACTCGAGTTTTTCGGTGCCGCCGGGGAAGTCACCGGCTCTTGCCACATCCTCCGCGTCGGCAGGCGACAGCTCCTGCTGGACTGCGGCATGATCCAGGGCGGGCGTCGGGACGAGGCCCGCAATCGCGACCCTTTTCCGTTCGACCCGGCCGAGATCGACGCCGTGGTGCTGAGCCACGCGCACATCGATCATTCGGGCCGCCTGCCCCTGCTGTTCCAACGCGGCTTCCGCGGCCCGATCTACGCACAGGAGGCCACCTGCGACCTGGCCGGCATCCTGCTGAAAGACGCCGCGTCCCTCGGCGAAAAGGATGCAGAGACCGAGAACCGCAAGCGGGCCCGCAAGGGGCTGCCGCCGATCGAGCCGCTGTATACCACCGACGACGCCGAGGCCGCCTGCGAGTTGCTCGAAGGCCTGCGTTATCGCGAAACACGCGAGATCGCCGATGGCGTCACGCTGCGTTTTCACGACGCCGGCCATATCCTGGGCTCCTGCGCGGTCGAGCTGCGCCTGCAGGAAAACGGCCGTGAGGCTCGCATCGTGTTCAGCGGGGACCTCGGACAATACGACACGCCGATCCTGCACGACCCGGAGCCGCTGGAACAGGCCGACCTCGTCGTCATGGAATGCACCTACGGGGATCGACGCCATCGTGACCGGCAGGCGACGGTCGCCGAGCTCGGTGAGATCATCGCCACGGCCGGCAAGCAGCACGGCAACATTCTGATCCCGGCCTTTGCGGTCGGCCGCAGCCAGGAGTTGCTGTATCACTTCGGCAAGCATTTCGATGCCTGGCAACTGGGCCGCTGGCAGATCTTCCTGGACAGCCCGATGGCCATCGAAGCCACGCGCGTCTACTGGGACTATCCGCAACTGTACGACGAAGAGGCCACGCAGCTGCGTGCCGGTCACGATGAGATGCCCCTGCTGCCCAATCTCGTCATGTCGCGCAGCGCGGACGAATCCCGGCGCATCAACGAAGTGACGCAGGGTGCGATCGTGATCGCCGGCAGCGGCATGTGCACCGGCGGGCGGATCCTGCACCATTTCAAGCACCGGCTCTGGCGGCCCGATACCCATGTGATCATCGTCGGCTATCAGGCCCGGGGTTCGCTGGGGCGCCGGCTGGTGGACGGCGCCGACTACGTGCGGATACACCACGAAGCGATCCGGGTGCAGGCACAGGTGCATACCCTGGGCGGCTTCTCGGCGCATGGCGACCAGCAGGATCTGCTGCGCTGGTACCGGAATTTTCGCGCCCGGCCGCCGGTCTGCCTGGTGCACGGCGAAGCCCGGTCGGCCGAGCCCTTCGCCGCGCAGCTCGAGAACGCCGGTGCCCGCTGGGTGCGCCGCGCACAACCGGGACAACGGATCGATCTGCAAGCGCTGGACGCAGCGCCGGGAGGCTGACGGGACATGCAGGATTTCGAAAAGCTGGGGGCTTTCTACCTTGGCAAGAAAGTGTCGCCGGAGACCGGCGAACGGCTCGACGAACTGATTCTTTACGATGCTAAGGATCTGACGACCCATGCCGTGATCATCGGCATGACCGGCAGCGGCAAGACCGGCCTCGGCATCGGGCTGATCGAAGAGGCGGCGCTGGACCACGTGCCGGTGATCGCGCTCGACCCCAAGGGCGACCTGGGCAATCTGCTGCTGACTTTCCCGAAACTGCGCGCGGAGGACTTCCGGCCCTGGGTGGACCCGCGCGCCGCGGCCGAGAAGGGCCAGACGCCGGATGACTTCGCTGCCACGATGGCCAAGGTCTGGCGCAAGGGACTCGCGGAATGGGGGCAGACCCCGCAACGCGTCGCCGCGCTGCGCAAGGCAGCCGACCTGGCGATCTACACGCCCGGCAGCAGCGCCGGTACACCGCTATCGGTGTTGCGGGAGTTTACGGCCCCGGCGCCGGAAGTCATCGCCGACCAGGATCTCTTCCGCGAACGGGTGCAGAGCACGGCCACCGGCCTGCTGACCCTGCTGGGCATCGACGCCGACCCGCTGACCAGCCCGGCACACATCCTGCTGGCGAATGTCCTCGACCGGGCCTGGCGCACCGGCCGCTCGCTGGACCTCGGCGGCCTGATCGCGGCGATCCAGGATCCGGGCATCGAGCGCGTCGGCGTGATGGACCTGGATTCCTTCTTCCCGCCGAAGGACCGCTTCGCACTGGCGATGCGCGTGAACAATCTGCTGGCAGCGCCGGGATTCGCAGCCTGGATGGAAGGGCCGCCGCTGGATATCGATCGATTGTTCTACGGGCCGGGCGGCAAACCGCAGGTTTCGGTGCTGTCGATCGCCCACCTCGGCGATGCCGAGCGCATGTTCTTCGTGACCATGCTGCTGAGCGAACTGCTGACCTGGATGCGCCGGCAACCGGGCAGCGGCTCGCTGCGTGCCATCCTGTACATGGACGAACTCTTCGGTTATCTGCCGCCGGTGGCGAACCCACCGTCCAAGCAATTGTTCCTGACCTTGCTGAAGCAGGCCCGGGCCTTCGGGCTGGGGCTGGTCCTGTCCACGCAGAACCCCGTGGATCTCGATTACAAGGCCCTGTCGAATACCGGCACCTGGTTCATCGGCCGGCTCCAGACCGAGCGCGACCAGGCACGGGTGCGGGACGGCCTGCAGGGCGCGGCCGGCGGCGGCAAGCTCGATTTCGACGCGCTGGACGAGATTCTCGCGGGCCTCGGCAAACGGCGTTTCCTGCTGCACAACGTGCACGAGCAGGAGCCGGTGTTGATGGAGACACGCTGGGTGATGTCCTACCTGGCCGGCCCGTTGACGCGCGACCAGATCCGGCTGCTCGCGGCCCGGCAGCCTGCGGCCGCCGAATCAACGGCGCCGGCGGAACCCCGCGCGCCGGCGGCCCGACCGGCGCAGGCGGCCCGGCCGATATTGCCGCCGGATATCCGCCAGCTGTTCCTGCCGCTCGCGGAGCACGCGCAGGACGAGCAAGGCTGTATCTACTACCCGCGGCTGCTGGCAGCCGGTGAACTCAGCTATCGCAACGCACGCATGAAGGTCGACGAGACTCATCGCTTCCTGCTGAGCGCCGAAGCCGATAGCGAAAACATGGAATGGGATACTGCCGAAGATCTCGAGCTGGCGGTTGCGGATCTAGACCGCCATCCCGATCCGGACCTGGGTTTCGCCGAATGCCCGCCGGCATTGCAGAATCCGCGGCACTATCGTGACTGGGAAAAGGCGCTGAAACGCTGGCTGCGCGGCAACCGTCCGCTGCGGCTGTACAAGAGCAAAAGCCTGAAAGTGACGTCGCTGCCTGGCGAGAGCGAACGCGACTTTCGCATTCGCCTGCAGCGACTCGGCAACGAGGAGCGCGACCGCAAGGTGGCAAAACTCAGGGAGCGCTATGAACGCCGGGTCGCGACGCTGGAGGAGCGGCTGCGCCGCGCCGAACAGGCCGTCGAGCGCCAGGCGGAACAGGCGCGGGCGCAGAAACTCGACACCGCATTGTCCTTCGGCACGGCGATCCTCGGCGCCCTGCTGGGACGCAAGCGGGTGTCCGCAACCAGTGCATCACGGGTCGGCACTGCGGTGCGCAAAGCCAGCCGCGTCGGTCAGGAAGCCGGCGACCTGCGCCGCGCCAAGGAAACGGTGGCCAGCGTGCAAGCGAAACTGGCCGAACTGCAGCAGGCCTTCGACGCGGACGTCGCCAAGCTGGATGCCGCCTACGACGCCCAGGCCGAGGAGTTGGAGACCATCGAGCTGAAGCCGCGCAGCACGGACCTGCATATCGCGTGGCTCGGTATCGGCTGGTTCCCGTATTGCGAGGACGAAAACGGACGGCTCCGGCCCGCCTGGCAGGCGACCGCCTGAATCCAACCCCCGTCACGGTCACCACGGCCGCTGCGGGCTAGGCTGCCGGCATGGCCCGTGGTAACGCAATCCGCATCCTGCGCCAGGTGACGGTGGCGACGCTGGCTGCGGCCTTCGCCGGCGGCACACTGCTCGGCAATGTCCGGGTGGCTGCCTGGGAAGAACCGTTGTGGGTCACGGTCTATCCCGCGGTCGCCGGCGAGCGTGCCGCGACGGCAGAGTTCGTCGATCGGCTGACAGCGGCCGACTTCGAGCCGATCGCGGCATTCGTCGCCCGCGAGGCGCAGCGTTATGGCCTGCCACTGGACCGGCCGATACGCATCGAGCTCGGCGACGCGGCCGCTGTACCGCCGGCACCGCCGGTGGGAGCCGGTCCGGTGGGCATCGCGTGGTGGAGCCTCAGGCTGCGTTTCTGGGCCTGGCGCCAACTGTCCGGGCGGCCGGGGCCGGCGCCGGATATTCGCCTGTTCACGGTCTTTCACGATCCAATCGAAGGCGTCGCCCTGCCACACTCGCTGGGCCTGGAAAAAGCGCGCATCGGGATCGCTCACGTCTTCGCAAGCCGCCGGATGCAAGGCAGCAATCGGGTCGTGATCACTCACGAACTGCTGCACACGCTGGGCGCGACCGACAAGTACGGCCCGGACAATTTGCCGCGTTATCCGGACGGCTACGCCGAACCGGCACGCCGGCCCCTGTACCCGCAGCGCTATGCCGAGATCATGGGCGGCCGGATCCCAGTCTCCGCAGAGCGGGCCGACATCCCGCGCAGCCTGCGACAGGTGCGGATCGGCCCGCTCACGGCACAGGAGATCAACTGGCCTGTCGCCGACGGCGGCGGCTGATTCCCGCCTGCCAAAAAAAGCGGCCCGCATGATGCGGGCCGAAGTTCAGTGCTTGTTGTGTTGTTCGTGGGGGGAGCCTTTCCACGAGTCTGCACCGGCCGTTGGCTCATGGCGTGACCCTGACGGATCCGGCTGCCGTGTTACCGGCGCCGTCACGCCGTTCAGACCGATACCGGAGCCGTGGGCAGGTAGCCGGCGCAGATCTCGGCCGACACGTCCCAGAGCCGGGCTGCCAGCGCCGCGTCCTCCATCCGTGGATCGGGCACGACCGGGTTGCAGTCGGCGAAGTAATAGCCGCTCATGCCCTCGACGAAGGGATGTGCGGCCACATAGGTCTGGGTCGCGGCACCCTGTTCGACGGTCTTCATGAAGGCCCAGCCGAACAGCTTGGCG
>RFHQ01000100.1 GCA_003695765.1 Gammaproteobacteria bacterium | reverse complement strand
CGCCGGCGGTGGCGATGAGCTCGCCGACCTCCAGGCCCGACAGCACCTGGATGCCTTCCAGTCCCGGCGGGCCCACCTCGACGCGCCGCTTGCGCGCGACCCACAGCCCGGCATCGGACGGCTCCAGCACGAAGACGTAGTTGCCGTCGCGGTCCTCGCCGACACTGACGAAGGGCACGATCAGGCCGCCGGCCTGCGGCAAGCCGCGCAGCTGCATCGCGACGGTTGCCGCCATGCCGGAACGGATCTCGTCGCAGCCGGAACTCAGCGCCACCGTCACCGGGTAGCTGGCGCTGCTGCGATTCGGCGTGACGCCGACTTCGGTGACGGTGCCGCGGAACTCGCGGTCCGGGAAGGCCGCCAGCGTGACCGTCGCGGCGCCGCCGGACTCGACCCGGCTGATGTAGGTCTCCGGCACGTCGACGGTGATCTCCGCACAATCGCCACAGGTGACCATCAGCACGGGCTGTCCAGCGCTTACGTTCTGGTTGACCTCGACATACTTGCGCGCGATGGTGCAGTGTTTCGGCGCATGCAGGCGCGTGTAGGACAGGCGCAGGCGCGCGGCTTCCAGGCGTTGCTCGGCGGCCCGCAGCTGCGCCCGCGCCGACTCGAAGACCGCGCGTGCGTTGTCGAGATCGCTCTTCGAGGCATTGCGGTTCTCGTAGAGTTCCCGGGTGCGCTCGAAGGCCGAGCGCGCGTTGCGCACTTCGGCGCGGGCGCGTTCCAGGCCGGCCTCGGCCTCGCGCAGTGCGACCTCGTATTCGGTCGGGTCGAGTTCGGCGACCGGCGCGTCGTCCTCGACCACATCGCCGACATTGACCCGCAGCCTCGTCAGGCTGCCCGGCACCTTGAAGCTCAAGTCCGCCTCCAGCGCCGCTTTCGTTACCCCGGAAAACTCCCGCAACTGCGCCATGCCGGCCTCGGCGACGCGCTGGTAGCGAACCGGACGGATCAGCGGTTCGAATTCCGGCGCTGCCTGCTGGCAGGCCGCCAGCAGCAGGCAGGCCAGCAGTCCGGACGGCAAGCCCGCTCGCAAGGTCGTCATCGGCGTTCCTCGTCGGCGCGCGGCAGTTTCAGTGGCACGCCACGCTCGCGGAACCAGGCTGTGACATTGGCGAACCATTGCTCGACGTAGCCCGGATCGAGAAGCAGGGAAAAGTCACCGGCTGCGCGCATCACGCCGATGACATCCTCCAGGTACAGGTAACGGGCCTCGGCCGCCGACAATTCGGCCGCCAGCGCCGCGTTCTGTGCATCGATCAGGTCCGTGACGGACACCGCGCCCTTCGAATAGGCATCGGTGATCAGACGCAGGTTTTCCCTGGCGGCACGGGCCGCGTCCGCCGTCAGTTCGATTGCGGACCAGGAACTGGCTGCGGCTTCCATCGCGTCGCGCACCTCGGCCTCGACGCGCTGTCTGGCTGCCGCGCGCTGCCGGTCGAGCTGGCGCAACGTCAGCCGGGAGCGGTTCAGGTTCGACTTCAGGGCACCGCCGCTGAACACCGGCAGGGTCGCGCCGATGGTCACGCCCCAGCTGTCGTCGCCGATGCCGAAATCCTCGAAGTTCGTGCCGGCGCCGCCGCGTTCCAGATTGCGTCCGCCGAAGGCTTCCAGCGACAGTTCCGGCAGCCAGTAGCGCCGGCGGGCCGCCGTCAACTCGCGTTCGCCGGCCGCTTCCAGCAGTGCCAGGCGACGCAACAGCGGCGAACGCTCCAGCGCGTCGGCGACGACGAAATCCAGGAAGGTGGTCCAGGTCGCCGCATTGTCGATCAGCGCCTGGAAGCGCTCGCTCGTGAAGATCGCCAGGTTGGGCTCAATGCCCTGTGGCGGCGGCAGCACGCGCCCCTGCTGCGGCAGGTCGAGCACGGCATTGAGGCGGATGCTCGCCTGGTGACGCGCCGCCTCGGCAGCGATCAGGTTGCGCCGGTCGCGCGCGAGCTGGCTCTCCCAGCGCAGCACGTCGGAACGGCCGGAGATGCCGATCGACTCGCGCACCCTGGCGAGCCCGAGGTTGGTGCGTGTGACCTCGAGGTTCGAACGTTGCACCTGTTCCAGCGCCAGCGCCCTCAGCAGCCCGAGATAGGCCCGGCCGGCGGCGGCCAGCGTGTCCAGCACGGCGAGTTGCAGTTCCTCGTCGCTGGCCTGCTCCAGGTACTTTGCCACGCCATAGGCCGCCCAGGCATCGTCGGAGTAGATCAGCTGGCGGCCGCTGAGTTCGCCGTCGATGCTCTTCTCGGCCTGGAAGAAGGGATTGGCGTGATCGGCGTCGATGCGACTGCCCCGCGCGCTCAGCTGCAACTGCGGCAGCAGCGCGGCGCGCGCCCGGCGCAGGTCTTCGGCCGCGAGCGCCGGCGCGTATTCCGCAGCGGCGAGGTTCAGGTTCTTCTCCAGTGCCAGTTCCATCGCTTCCAGCAGGCTGAGCCGGTGGGCATCGGCCGGATCCTCGGCGTACAGCTGTTCAGCGTCGGCGAGGATCGCGTAGCGGGGACTGAATCCCAAGGCCCTGGCGGTCCGCATGTTGATGATCAGGCGCCGGCTCGCCTGCAGATCGACCGGGATTTCCGCCGGCGCTTCGCCGAGCAGGATGCGCTGCACGTCGAGCGCGATGCGGCGGGCCAGGCGGATCGTGTCCGCGGCCCGGCCGCTCTGCCCCAGCAGCAGACCTCGCTCGACTTCCGGCTGACCCAGCAGCGAGAAGCTGGGCAGGCGGCGCTCGATCAGGCCCTGCGCCAGCGCCGCCAGCGCCGCGTCGTCGAGGCGCAGCAGCGGTGCCACGAACACCGCATCGACCTGGTCGGGCAAGGCGGCGAGAAAGTCGGCTGCGGATCCCGATGCGATGACCGGGACGATGCCGATGCCGTGCGCCCGTTCGAGCTCGGCGAGCTTGTCCTCGCGCAGGCTGCGGATCGATTCGGCCGTGACCCGTTCCGCGAAGAACGCCAGCCGGCGAAAGGGCACGGCACGGCGAAAGGCGGCGACATCCGCGTCCAGCGAGCGGAAATTGGCGACATAAGTGAAATTGCGCTTGCCGCTGCCGCCGCCGGCGCGCGGAAAATCCTGCAGCCGCGCGTCCGCGACGATCGGCGCGATGACCGGTTTGGACAAGTCGGGCCAGTGGGCCAGCTCATTGCAACTGACGATGCCGAGGCAGATCAGCAGGTCCACGCCCGGATCCCGCAGTGCCCGCTCGATCGCGGCCCGGATGCCGGTGAGTTTCCAGGCGCCGTCGAACCGCTTGTCCAGCGGCAGCCGCACGGTGAACTCGTCACCTAGCAACGTATCCAGTTCCTGCTCCAGCACCGGCACGGGCAACAGCTCGCGCGCGGCCGGCCCGTCGCCGAGCAGGGCGATCACGGTCTCGGCCGAGAGCGGCTGCATGCAGAACAGGGCCAGCAGCGCCGCGGCCACCAGCCGCCAGCTGTCAACAGAAGCCGGCAAAGGGCTGTACCAGTACCTCGCTGCCGGCCGGCAGCTCAACCTGGTCTTCCGCGATGACGATGAAGCAGTCGGCCTGCGCCATCGAACTGAGGCGACCGGAGCCCTGGGCGCCGGCCGGCTCGACCTCGTATCGTCCCGGAGCGACGGTCAGCAGGCGGCCGCGCAGCAGTTCCAGGCGTCCGCGACGGCTGCTGAGCGCCGTCCGGCAGGTCGCAAGCAGGCTCGGCACCGGCTCCGGTCCGCGTTCGCCGCTGAGCTGGCGCAGCGCCGGGCGCACGAACAGATAGAAGGTCGCCATCGCCGACACCGGATTGCCGGGCAGACCGAAGAACAGGCCTTCGCCGAAGGTGCCGAAGACCACGGGGCGGCCCGGCTTCAGCGCGACCGAACCGAACAGGATCCGTCCCTGTTCGCCGAACACGCCGGCCACGTGGTCGGCATCGCCGACCGATACCCCGCCGGAGGTGACGATCAGGTCTGCCCCGGCCGCTTGCGCGAAGGCGCGGCGCAGGGACTGCTCGTCGTCGGCGACGACGCCGAGATCTGTCGCCTCGACGCCGCAATGGCGCAGCATCCCATAGAGCGTATAGCGGTTGCTGTCGTGGATCTGGCCGGGCTCCAGCGGCTGCCCGACCTCGCGCAACTCGTCGCCGGTCGAGAAGAAACAGACTCTCGGGCGGCGAAACACGTCGCATTCGCTGATGCCCAGCGAGGCGATCAGGCCGAGCTGCGCCGGTCCGAGGCGCGTGCCCGCCGCCAGGGCCGGCTGGCCGGCCGCCAGGTCTTCGCCGGCCCGGCGGATATTGGCGCCGGGCCGGGGCGGGCCCGGCACCCGCACCCGCTCGCCATCGCGTTGCGCCTGTTCCTGCATCACGACCATGTCGCAGCCGCGCGGGATTGCGGCGCCGGTCATGATGCGCACGCACTCGCCGGGACTCACCTCGCGCTCGCAGGGACGCCCCGCCCAGGCGGTGCCGACCAGCGTCAGCGTCGCCCAGCCCTCGGCCGGCAGGCTCGCCGAGGCCAGCGCGTAGCCGTCCATCGCGGAGTTGTCGTGCCCGGGGACGTCGATCGGAGCCACGAGCTCGGTCGCCAGTACGCGGTCCAGCGCGCTGCGCAGCGCGACCCGCTCGGTCTGCTGCAGCGCTCGCGCGCGCTCGCGCACGATCGCCAGAGCGTCCGCGACCGCCAGGGTCGGCGAATCGTGGCCGCCGCAGCCCTCTGCCTTGCCGGGTCGCTGCTCTCGTTGCATGCCTTGCCTGAACGGGGCGGGGTCAGCGCGACTCGCCCGTACCGGGGGCGAGTTCCGCCGAACGCGAGAATCCGGCGCGGTCTTCCGGCCGGTTGATGTTGAGGAAATTTTCAGCGGAATCGGAGAAATCCACAAGTCGGAGGCGGCGCCGCAACGGCGGCCGCGCGAAATAGCCGGTCACGGAGCGCTGGCCGGCCGCCAGCCAGGCGGCCAGGTCGGGTTCCAGTGAACGCGACAGCAGGCAGAACAACGGCTGCTCGCGCGCGCCGTCGCTGGCCAGAGCCAGCAGGTCGCCGCGCTCCAGGGCCGAGGCCAGGCGGGCGACGAGATCGGCCGGCAGCCGCGGGGCGTCGCAGGGCACGACCGCGAGCCAGGGCGTGGTGGCCGCCGTCAGCCCAGCCAGCAGGCCGGCCAGCGGGCCGCAGTGGCGGACGGCCGCGGGATCCTGCAGGACCGGCAGCTCCAGCTGGCGATAGCGCGACAGATTGCGATTGGCGCTGATCAGCAGCGGGCCGACCTGCGGCCGCAGCCGCGCGACAACGCGCTCGATCATGGTGCCCCCGCCGAGCTCGATCAGCCCTTTGTCGCGGCCCTGCATACGCGTACCGAGACCGCCGGCCAGCACCAGGCCGCTGATGTCATCGCGACCGCACGGCGGTACCGGGCCGTTCGGCATCGCCCCCTGCCATGTCGGATTACCGGCCTCGGTCATCGTGCGACAGCCTCGCAGCCCGGCGGACCGCAACAGCGAAGGCGGCAGTATATGGCATCATCGCCCGCCCGCCGCCGAGGCACGGGAAGGGAGGCAGCATGGGCAAGGCCACCGCTCGCCAGGTCGTCCCCGGCAGCGCGCTGGCCTGGCTGCTGGCGTTGCGGCCGCGGACGCTGACCCTGGGCGTGGTCCCGGTCCTCGCCGGCAACGGCCTGGCGCTGGTGGATGGCCGGGCCGTGGATCCGGCGATCCTGCTGCTGACGGTGGCGGCCTCGCTGTGCATCGTCGCGGCCACCAACCTGTTCAACGACGCCGCTGATGGCGAGCGTGGCCTGGATGCACCGCCGCAACGGCTCGGGCCGCCACGCGCCACCGCGTCGGGCTGGCTGCCGGCGCGGCAGCTGCGCCGGGCCGCGGGCGGCCTGCTGGCGCTGGCCCTGGCCTGCGGCTTTCCGCTCGTCGCTCGTGGCGGCTGGCCGATCCTGCTGATCGGCCTTGCGGCGCTGCTGGCCAGCCCGGCCTACAGTTTCGGCCGCGCACCCCTGTCCGCGGGGCCGGCCGGCGAGGCGCTGGTGATCCTGTTCTTCGGGGTGCTGGCGGTCGGCGGCAGCTACCATCTGCAGGCCGGTACGCTGACCGCGGATGCGCTGCTCTGCGGCCTCGCGATCGGCATGCCGGCTGCGGCCGTGTTGCTGGTAAACAATTATCGTGATCAGGCGGCCGACCGACAGGCAGGGCGCCGGACGCTCGCAGTCGTGCTCGGGGCACGCCGCACGCAGCGGCTATACGCCCTGCTGCTGTTGCTGCCGCCGGCATTGCTGGCGGCGATCGTTGACGGCGGCTGGCGGTGGCTGCCGCTGCTGGCATGGCCTCCGGCCTTGCGGCCGCTGCGGCGCCTTCAATGCTGGCCCGTGAGCAGCTCGCTGAACCGCCTGCTGGCGGCGACGGCTCGCTGGCAGCTGCTGCTGGGCCTGCTGCTGGGTCTCGCTTGGTATCTGCAGGCGCCCGACTGAGGCCGCAGGACGGCGGACTTCCGCTACACTGCCGCCGTCGATCGGCAGACCGACCGGAACCGAAATTTCTCCGCGCGCCGCAAGATTCTCTGCAACCCGACGTTGCACCTGCGTTGCGATACGCCGCCGCCCAAACCGGATCAGCTGCTCGCCCGCCTGCGGGCGCTGCCGGGGCGCTTGCTGTTCCACGGCGACGCGAGCCGCGGCTGAAGCGCCGGGCGATGGCGCCGGCCTCTTGCTGCACTGCAATTTCGAGCCTCGCTCGCTGCATGCCAGCAGCCGCGGCTTGCAATCGCGCGCCGTTGTTGCTAGCGTGAATCTGCATCCCGTTGACGCATAACAACAAACCGGACCGCGGAGGTTCGCGACATGCGTCAACTGAAGATTTCCCCCGCACTGTTCCTTTGCCTGCTCGTGCTGGCCGCGCCCGCGAAGGCCGCGCTGCTCGAGCTGGCGCTGATCATCGATGGCTCCAGCAGCATTTCCGGCCCGGCCGGCAACTCGCCTGGACCCGACTGGGACCTGCAGATCGGTGCCTACCAGTCGATCTTCCAGAACAATTTCTATACCAACGTCATCCAGCCGAGCGGTTTCAACGAGATCGCCGTGGCGGCCTACGTGTTCTCGGCGGTCAGTGGTTCGATCGAGATCACCGACGGCGGCACGCCGCCGACCGTGCTGGAGACCGTTAATTTCGATGTCGTCGTCACCAGCTTCCTGCCCTGGACGCGGATCAGCAACGACCAGGACGCCGCGGACTTCGGCGCCCTGTTCGCCGGCCTGCCACAGCCCGGCGGCCAGACCAACACCTCGGAGGCGCTGAGCATCGCCACTGGTGGCGGCACAGCCGGCTGCCCCGGTTCACAGCTGTTCCCATCGCTGAACCCGGTGCTGCCGTTTTGCAATATCGCCGAGCAGACGATCCCGGGCATCCTGAACAACGGCATCGACGGCGACCGCATGGTCATCGATATCTCGACCGACGGCGTGCCGACCGAACCGAACGGCAATGGCACGCCGAACCCGCTGGACGACCAGCTCGCGCTGGATGCCGCCGACGCGGCCCGGGCTGCTGGCATCACGGTCAATGCGCTCGGCGTCGGCGGCGTGGATGCCACCTTCCTGACGGCGCTGGTCGGACAGAATCCGGCCTCCAGCCCGGAAGGTTTCTTCCTGACAGCGGACAGCTTCGCCCAGTTCGAGGCGACGCTGACGAACAAGCTGAACCAGGAAGTCGGCGTCGTGCCGCTGCCGGCGGCGCTGCCGCTGTTGCTGTCGGCACTGGCCGGCCTGGGCTTCTGGCGCCGCCGTCGCTAACGGCCTTTCCCCCGCAGCAATCCTCCGCTGCTGCAAGGCGCCGCCCACGGGCGGCGCCTTGCCTTTCAGGGGGCGCTCTGCCCGGCGGCGTGACAGCGCGGCCGCTTGCGTTCATGCTGTGACGATGTGTCCGCTCGCGCTCGCCGTCCCCGCCGCGCCCCGCGGAGAGGGACCGGCCGCTTGAACCGCTCGCCCGCAGCCGGCCAGTCCGGCACGCGGCGGCTCGCGCTGCTGCTGCTGTTCCTGGTCTCGCTGTTCAACTACATGGACCGCTACATGCTCGCCGTGCTGCTGCCGGCGATCAAGGCGGAGCTGGCGCTCAGCGACGCGCAGGCGGGGCTGCTGACCGGCCTGGCTTTTACGCTGTTCTACGCGACCCTGGGCATACCGATCGCGCGGCTGGCGGACCGCTACAGCCGGCGGCGAATCATCGCGCTGGCGCTGGGTTTCTGGAGCGCCATGACTGCGGCCTGCGGGCTGGTACAGGGTTTCTGGCAGCTGCTGGCCGCGCGCGTGCTGGTCGGCGCCGGCGAGGCCGGCGCGAGCCCGCCCTCGCATTCGCTGATCGCCGACCTCTATCGCGCCAGCGAACGTGCGCGGGCCCTGTCGATCTACGCGCTGGGCGCGCCGGTCGGGATCCTTGTCGGTTTCGCTCTCGGTGGCTGGCTGGTGGCGCATTACGACTGGCGGGTGGCCCTGCTGGCCGTGGCCACGCCGGGGCTGTTGCTCTCCCTGCTCGTCTACCGGCGCCTGCCGGAACCGCAGCGCGGCGCCAGCGACGGCTTGACAGCGCCGCCGGAGATCCCGGCGCTGCTGCCGACTTTCGGCCGGCTGCTCGGCACGCCGAGTTTCCGCCAGGTCTCACTGGCGACCGGCCTGTACACCGTGCTCTGGTTGGGCGTCGTGCAATGGCTGCCGTCTTTCTTTACGCGCAGCTTTGGACTCGGCATCGCCGAGGTCGGCGCCTGGCTGGCCGTGATCCTCAGCGGCTCACAGATCGTCGGCATGTTCTTCGGCGGCGTTCTGGCCGACCGCCTCGGCCGGCGTGACCTGCGCTGGTACTGCTGGCTGCCCGCGCTGGCGATCGCGCTGTCGACGCCGGCGTTCATCGTGACTTTCAGCACCAGCGATCCAGGCCTCGCCTACGCGACGCTGTGCCTGCCGTTTGCAATCGGGATCGTCCAGGGACCCGCGAGTTTCGCCGTCGTGCAGGGCGTCGCCGATGTCGGCACGCGCGCGACCGCGGCGGCGCTGCTGCTTCTGATCACCAACCTGATCGGCGGCGGGATCGGCCCGTGGCTGGTCGGCTACCTGAGTGATTCGCTCGCGGCGTCCGCCGGGCCGGACGCCTTGCGCCGCGCCTTGCTATGGGTGGCCCTCTGCTTCGGCCTCTGGTCGGCCGCGCACTACGCCTGGGCGGCGCGTCACCTGCGCCGCGATTTCCGCTCGGCGCACTGAGCGCCGCGGTAGCGGTCAGGGCAGGGCCGCAGGCGCCTCGACGCTGACGACGGAGATATCGAAAGTCAGGGTCTTGCCGGCCAGCGGGTGATTGAAGTCCAGCAACACGGTGTCTTCGCGGACCTCCCGGACAATGATCGGCCCGGGGAAGTTGGCTGCGGTCAGGGTCGCACCGACCACCCGCGCGGCCTCCGGCACGTTTTCGATCGGCACGGGCTGGACCCGCTTCGGATCCACCGGGCCGTAGGCCTGCTCCGGCGGGATCGTGACCGAGAACCGGTCGCCGGCCGCGTGCCCGAGCATCGCGTCTTCGAGTCCGGGGATGATCTGTCCGGCGCCCTGCGTGTAGGCCATCGGTGCGGTATCCATGTTGCTTTCGAGCTGGGTGCCGTCTTCCAGCGAGAGCGCGTAGTTGAAGCTCACCTTGCTGCCCTGCTCGATCCGCGGGCCGTCATCGGCCAGTGCCGTGCTTGCGAAGAGGAGGGTGGCCAGCAGCAGGCCGGTGTTGAATCGATTCATCGCCAGGTTCCTTTCTCGGGCGTTGCTGGGCCGATCCGGGTCCATCCCTGACCGGGTCTGGCTGGCGGGCGCTTGCGGCTTCTCGGCCAGCGGTCTGGCCAGTATACCGGCTGCGTCCGGCTCCGTGGTCCCCCGGAATGAGACTGGGATCGCGGACGCACGGCTGCGCCGGCCTTAAGGTCAGCGCAGGCCCCGCCATGCCTGCGTCGAATGCTGCTCGAAGACCTGCTGGCCAAGGATCCACGCGCCCCGGAACTGCTGTGCCGGGCGGCAGCCTATGCCGAGCCGGCGCAGCTGCTGCGGGATCTGCTGGCGATGGCCAATCTCGCCCATCCCGGTCCCCGCTGGATCGTGGTCGGACTGGGTCCGGACACCAGCGGCCGCTGGCGGCTCACCGGCATGGACGCCGAGCAGCTGCGGATCCTGCAACAGGCGCTGCGCGAGGTTGGCCCGCTCGTCGAGCCCGCCTGCGAGATCAACCCGACCATCGCCGAGCGTGACGGACGGCGTTACGCGCTGATCGAAATCGATGCCTGTGACGAGCCGCCATACGTCGCCCGCCGGCAGCTCGCGCCGGACATGCGCACTGGCGCCTGCTGGGTGCGCGACGGCGACGAGATCCGTCCGGCGCGGCGCGAGGACCTCGAGCGCATCTACGCCGCGCGCCGGCCGGCACCGCCATTTCGCCTGGGTTTCGGCGACAACCCGGCCTGCCAGGAGCTGATTCTCTGTGTGCCGGACAGCAGTCATCCGCCGTCGGCCATCGCGCGCGACCGCCTGCGCCGCGCAATCGACGCGCGCCGCAGCATGCAGGCGCTGCTCGACGGCGGCGACACGGGCATGGCGCGCCTGGCGCATGCGCGGATCTTCGGCGCCGATGCGCCCTATGTCCCGCGTGGCATGGATACGCTGATCGAACAGTACAACCATATTCCCGACGAATTCCGCGACGCCGACCGGTACTACTATTGCGAAGAGGCGGCGCTGAAATTGAATTTCAGCCTGCGGGCCGCGCAGTCCGGCGGGCTGGAGAACATCTGCCTGCGTTTCAGCCTGCCGCATGTCACCGGTTTCCGGGTCGTCGAGGCACTGGTCCCACCGCCGGATGGTGGGCGCTCTTCGCAGGAGCAACGGCTGATCGCCTACCCGGCGATTCATTGCACCGGTGGGGCCGCCACTTTCGACGTCGAGTTGCGCTGGCT
>RFHQ01000099.1 GCA_003695765.1 Gammaproteobacteria bacterium | reverse complement strand
TGTGGAACGCGCACCGCATCCACTTCGACTATCCCTATGCGACCGAGGTCGAGGGCTATCCAGGACTGGTCATCGCCGGGCCGCTGATCGGCGACTGGCTCACGCAATGCGTGATGGACTGGCTCGGCGAGTCCGGGCGGCTGCTCGAGGTCGAGTATTCCAACCGCCGCGCCGCCTATGTCGGCGAGACCCTGACATCCGGGGGCAAGATCAAGTCGGTGGAACGCGACAGCGGGCGCGTCGAACTCGAGCTGTTCGTGCGCAACGAGGCCGGCGACGTGGTCACGCCCGGTCGCGCCGTCGTGGCACTGCCGGTCGATTGAGACCACCGATGAGCTCGCTGCGCGCCCGCACTGCGATCGTCGCCGCCGCCGACACCAAGGTCGGCGCCGTGCCCGAGATGAGCGCCACCCAGCTCTGCGTCGATGCCGCCTGTCGCGCGATCGAGGCAGCCGGCATCGGCAAGGAGCAGGTCGACGGCCTGCTGACCTGCAATGCGATGGCCGAGCCCTACATGTACCACGCGGAGATGATCGCCGAGTACCTGCAGATCTTCCCGCGTTACTGCATGAGCATCGGGGCCGGCGGCGGCACGACCTTCGCGCTGGTCCACCATGCCGCCACCGCGATCGCCAATGGTCTCTGCGACACGGTGCTGATCGCCACCGCCGACGCGATGCGCAGCGGCCTCAGCAAGGAACGCGCTTTCGCGCTGATGTCCTCGGCCGGCCACCCGCAGTTCGAAAGCCCGTACGGGCCGAGCATCCCGGCCTTCTATGCGCTGATCGCGCAGGCCCATATGCATGCCTACGGCACGACCCCGGAACAGCTTGCCGCGGTGGCCGTCAATGCCCGCGACTACGCGAGCCGCAATCCGGCCGCACAGAAGCGCGAGCCGATCACGATCGACGACGTGCTGGCCTCGCGGATGATCGCCGACCCGCTGCACGTGCTCGACTGCTCGCTGGTCTCCGATGGCGGCGCGGCGATCATCCTGACCAGCGCCGAGCGGGCCCGCGACTTTCCCGGCGAGCCGGTCTATCTGCTGGGCGCCGGTGAAGGCCACAGTCACGAGCACATCAGCCAGGCCCGCAGCCTGACGACCTCGGCCGCGGTCGAATCGGGGCAGCGTGCCTACACGATGGCCGGCCTGGGCCCGCGCGACATCGATGTCGCCGAACTCTACGACTGCTTCACGCCGGTGCTGCTGATCGAACTGGAGGACCTCGGCTTCTGCGACAAGGGCGCCGCCGGCGAGTTCGTGCTGGCCGGTGAACTCGGTCCCGGCGGCAGCCTGCCGACCAACACCCATGGCGGGTTGCTCGCGCATTGCCACCCCGGCAACCCCGGTTCGATGTTCTCGCTGACCGAAGCCGTGCGCCAGTTGCGCGGCGAGAGCTGTAACCAGGTGGCCGGCGCCGAGGTCGCGCTGGCGCATGCGCAGGGCGGCATCATGTCGAGCCACGCGACCCTGATCCTCGGCACGGAGGCGACGCGATGAGCGAAGCACAACGCAACCTGCCACCGGTCACCGTCGAGACCCGCCCGTTCTGGGAAGCCTGCCGCGACGGGCGGCTGCTGCTGCAGCAATGCCGCGGCTGCGGTCACCGGCAGTTCTACCCGCGGCTGGTCTGCAGCCAGTGTCTCGGCCGTGAACTGGACTGGATCGAGGCCTGCGGCCGCGGCCAGGTCGAAAGCTTCACGATCATGCGGCAGGCGATCTCGCCGGCCTACCGCAACGACCTGCCCTACGTCGTCGCGATCATCCGCCTTGCCGAAGGCCCGACAATGCTCAGCAATGTGATCGACTGCGACCCGGAAGCGCTGCAGATCGGCATGGATGTCGAACTGCGCTGGGCTACGGTCACGGACGAGATCACGCTGCCGAAGTTCGGCCCTGCCTGAATTCCCGCTTGCGCATGCCGGCAGGATCGATGCGCTCGCGGATCAGCCGGACCTGCGCGACCGTTGGAGCCGCCGTGCGCGGTATCTCACCGTCCGGCAGCAGGAGTTCGAAGCCGGTCGCGGCCCGGACCTCGGCGAGACCGACCCCGGGATGCAGCGAGCGCAGCCGCATCCGCTTGCTGTCCGGGTGAAAATCCATCACCGCGAGGTTGCTCACCACCAGTTCCGGCCCGGCCGCGAGGCCGAGCTCCGCCCGCTCGCTTCCCCCACCCAGATAGCCGGCCCCGCTGATGAAATCGACCCGTTCGACGAGGCTGCGCGGCGAGTGCCGCGGCTGCCAGTAGTAGAGCTGCTTGCCGATCGCGCAGAGATCCGCGAGGCCTGCCGTGCCCGGCAGGCGTACCCGCGGCGCGTGGTAATCATCGCCGATGACCGAGTTGTTCACATTGCCGTACTGGTCGATCTGCGCGGCACCGACGCAGAATTTCCGGATGTAGCGGCCGTTCTGCACATAGCTCCAGAAGTCCTCGTATTGTTCGAGGTACATGATGGAGTCGCGCCACAGCGGCGCTTCCAGTGTCGATGCCGGAATCCGCTCCGGCCGCGGGTCCAGGCCGACGGAACTGGCCAGCCAGACCAGTTCCGGCGCATGCGTCTGCCGTGCGAGCATGAACGCAGCCACCGGCAGGAACGAGGCCATGCCATTGGTCACCTGGTCGCCATCCTGAAACTCCGCAGCCAGCACCGCGATCATCAGCTCGTCGACCGTGTAGTCGGTCGCCGGCGGGCTGTTGCGCCAGTCGTCCGCCATCAGGCCTCCTCCCAGGCCCGGATACGCGCCAGCATCGCCTCGCCGCCGGCCGCCTCCAGGTATTCGCCCTGGTTGGCCGGGGCGAGGACCTGGCGTTCGAGAAAGGCCTGCGTTTGCTCGTCGTCGCGCGCGGCCTTGGCCCAGCGCCGGTGCATGGCCGCATCGTAGCCGTAGCTCGGAAACAGCGAAGTCGGGTGTGCGCCGTACGGAACTTCGACGACTGCGTCGACCGCGAAACCCGGCAGCACGGTCCGCTCCGGTTGCTGACGCAGCCGCTCGGTCGGCACGATTTCTTCCACGCTGACGATCACCTTGCGCGCGGCCTTCGGCATGATCGCGAGATCCGGCCAGCGCGCCGTCGGCTCGCAGGCGACATTGCCTTGCGCATCGGCCCGATGCGCGTGCAACAACGCGACATCGGCCAGCAGCGCGCGGCAGGCCAGCACCGGCCGTCCGCCGAAGGGGTCGTCGATCAAGCGCAGATTGTCCGGGTTCTGCGCCACCAGGTCGCTGCCGATGCCACCGCGGGTTGGCAGGAACGGCAGGCCGCGCGCGCCGGCGCCGAGCCGGGCGTTGAGCATCGACTCGGACAGTTCCTCGACGCGAATCCGGCCGGTCTCGACGGCGCGCCGGTACTGCTGGCAGAGGCCGAACTGCTCCATGCTGACCGCCGCGCCGATCAGGCGGCTCAGCGACCCCGCGGCGGCGAGCCAGTCGACCGCGATGCCGCCCACGAGGACGACCAGCGCCAGATCGCGTTTCTGCTGGCGGATCAGTTCGCGCACCAGGGCCATCGGCGCGAGCTGGGTGGCCATGCTCTGCAGCGCAACGACGTCGCCATCCCCGACCAGCGCCGCGGCTTCGGCGAGCGTGACGCGCTTGTCGATCACGTCCGGCCGCCCTCTGCTGA
>RFHQ01000098.1 GCA_003695765.1 Gammaproteobacteria bacterium | reverse complement strand
GGCGTGGTGCGCGGCATGTACCGCTTCAAGCGCTCTGCGAAACCGCCCCGCAACGGCCGGCAGGCGCATCTGTTCGGCAGCGGCGCGATCATGGCCGAGGTCTTGCGCGCGGCGGACTTGCTGGCCTCCGCTGGCATTGCGGCCGATGTCTGGAGCGTGACCAGCTATAACGAGCTGCACCGGGATGCGCTGCGCAAGATCCGCCGGCGAAACCTGCACCAGACGGCGGCCGTCGGCGAGGTCCCGTGGGTCGAGTCAGTACTGGCCGGCGAGGACGGCGTGTTCGTAGCCGCCAGCGATTACATGAAAGCGCTGCCGTTGTCGATCGCCCGCTGGGTACCCGGGCCCTACGTGGTGCTCGGCACCGATGGTTACGGACTCAGCGAGTCGCGTGCCGATCTGCGCGACTGGTTCGAGGTCAGCGCCGAATACATCGCCTGGTCGGCGGCTGCGGCGCTGGCGGCCGAGGACCGCGTCAGCGCCGGCGAACTGGCGGAGCTGGCCAGGCGCTGGAAGATCCGGCCGGACAAGCCGGACGCCGCGATTTCCGGGCCGGCGGACCTGCAGCGCGACTGAGGTCGGCGTCGGCGGCTGCAGCAGCGCTACTGCGCAGCTGGCAGAAGACGCAGTTCGCTGACGGCGTGCTCGGCGATCGCGCGGTCGCTGAACCACCAGGCGCGCATCTCGCCGTCGAACCATGCGTCGAGCTGGTCCTTCAGATGCGGATCGAACTGCCGGCCGCTGGCGCCGCCGGGCAGGACCGCGTAGACCCGGTCCGGATCCGCGAGGTCGGCAACGAAACGCAGCGAGGCGATGATCTTCACGCGGTACGGCGCGTCGAAGGGATAGATGGCGCGGTTCAGCGTTTCCCCCGATCCCGGCATCGGCCGGGTGCCGCCGCCGAGCAAGGCCGCGGCCCGCTCGCCGGGCAGCAACGGGCTGGCGAAGGTTACGCGATGCAGATCGCCCCAGCGCCAGTCGCGGGGATCGCGGCCCAGCTGGGCTTCGAGTTCGACACGCGCAAGGCGCCCGGCTTCGCGAAACAGCTCGTCGCGGGTCTCGACCCGCTCGCTGCGCCGGTCATCGAACCACTGCGGCGCGCCGTCGAGCACCATGCGCGCGAGGCGCTCCTGCCAGTAGTAGTAGATCTTCAACATGCGCTGCGTCAGTTCGGGACCCAGATCGTCCTCGAAAGTCAGTCGCGCGAAGCGCCGGAAGACAGCCTGAAACACGGCCGGCGCCGCGAGGTTCGCGTGATCCTCGTAGTTCCAGTCCTGCAACAGCCTGGCCAGCCCGGCGGTCTCCTCGTCGGCGGCCAGCGCGGCAGCCATGACCGGCGCCACGCGGGCGGCGAGCAGGTTCTTGACGTCCCGTTGGAAGCGCCAGTGGTCGGCGGCGCTGAGGCGCCGGTCGCCATCCAGCAGCTCGCGCATCCGCCGGTAGCGCCAGGACGCCGCGAAATAGGTCGAATAGGCATAGGGATAGTCGGCCGGCAGCGTCCGGTGGTTGGCATTGCCGACCCAGCCCCGCTGTGGATTGCGCTGCCCCGGCATCTCGGCCGCCGGGATCATCCCGGCCCAGGCGTCGCTGCCGTCCCGCACCGGCTGCGGCAGCGCGCCGTCGCCGCGGCGCCGGACCGGCACCCGGCCGGCGGTGACATGCGCGATATTGCCAGCCGTGTCGACGACCGTGTAGTTGTACGGTGCGGCGATGTCGGCAATCGCCGCGGCGGCTTCGTCGATGGATTTCGCCAGCCACAGGCGATCGACGCCGACGCGCGGGCGCATGTCCTCGGGCGGGCTCCAGCGCATCGAGATCACGCGGCCGTCGTCCAGCGTCATGCCGTGATCCGAGATCACCGGCCCGCGCCGCGTCGACCGGATGCGCAGGCGCTCCTCGCGGTATCCGGACGGCGCAGAGCGGTCGCGCACGCGCAGGGTCTCCTCGCGCCACTCGAACGGCAGCGAGCGCCCGCCCTCCAGATAACGGCCGGGATCCTGTGGATCGACCGTTTCGATGAACAGGTCGATGACATCGCCGTAGGAGTTGGTCACGCCGAAAGCGATGTGGTCGCTGCGGCCGATGGCCAGGCCGGGCACGCCGGTGCCGGCGACGCCGACGGCGCGCAGCTCCGGCGTGATCAGGCCGAGCGGATGCCAGATGCCGGGCAGGGTCCGGGAATCGACATGCGGGTCGCTGGCCAGCATCGCCGCGCCGCTGGTCGAGCGCCATGGCGCCACGGCCCAGCTGTTGCTGCCCAGCGCCGCCGGCCTGGCGCCGACCTGCTCCCAGCCGCCGGTGTCACGCAAGCCCAGTCGCGCGGACGCCAAGGGCGGCACGGTGGCAACCGGCCGCTCGTCGTCCGGATTGACCGTCAGCTGCATGATTTCGCCGGCGCGCTCCGGGCCCAGCCGGTCGACGATGGCCTGCGAGACCAGCTCGCTGCCGAGATTCTGGGAACTGCTCCACATCAGGAAGTACTGCAGGATCAGCATGTCCTCCAGCGTCCAGGGCTGCGCTTCAAGGCCGAGCAGGCGCAGATCCACCGGGTGCTCGTCGCGGTGCTCGCGGATATAGGCGTTCAGGCCCTCCAGATAGCGCTCGAAGATCCAGCGGCCCTCGGCGTCCAGCAGCGCGGCATGGCGGCGGCCGTGCATGGGCACGCCGGCGATCCGCAGGCGCCGGTCCGATGCCAGCGCGCGTTCGCCGATCAACTCCGCCAGGCGTCCCTGGGAGACGTAGCGGCTCAGCTCGATCTGGAACAGGCGGTCTTGAGCGGTGATGAATCCCTGAGCACGCAAGGCATCGGCCAGGCTGTCTGCATAGATATAGGGAATGCCCTGTTCGTCGCGCAGCACGCGCACCGGCGCGTCGAGCACGGCGAGTTCCAGTTCGCCGTCGGCCCGATAGTCATCGGCCCGGCGCAGGTACCAGCCGCCGCCCACCGCCAGCAACAGCAGCAGCAGGACCAGTGACACCAGGACTCGCTTGATCATCCCCATCGCTCCCGCTCAAACCCCGGCGGCGATCATAACGTGCCGGCGGCCGCGCCACCGCGCGAGGCGGCGCCATAAAAAAGCCCCGCAATGCGGGGCCCGAGCCGAGGATCACCGAGCGTTCGCCGGCGCCGCGCACGGCGCTCAGCGCCGGAACAGGTTTGCAGATCTTCCCACTGCGGTCCTCCTGCGGCCGTCGCCACCCCCTTGTGCCTGATCGCTGGCGCGGCCGTCCTCGTCCGGCATGGACCTTCGAGTGCGTCATCGGGTCTTGGCCGGTCGGGAAAAACTATCACGGAAACCGGTCAGATCAAGACTTGCAACAGGTCCACGGCCCGGGCATGCCTGCCTGCCCCCGCGATTGTTCCATAGCAGGGCGAATCGAAAGCAAAACCGATTCCGTGCCTTATCCGGTATTATTCGCACAAGCGATCAAAAAACGGCGGCACGAAACAGCAGCCTTCCCGCTCCTGGAAAACTGTTTCCCCGATCACAGAGTGAACAAACCGATCCGCCCGCGCCGCTCCGTCCTGTTCATGCCCGGCTCCAACGCCCGGGCGCTGGACAAGGCTCGCAGCCTGCCGGCCGATGCCCTGATCATGGATCTCGAGGACGCCGTGGCGCCGGAAGCCAAGTCCCGGGCCCGCGAGCAGGTGCTGGCCGCGTTGCGCGCCGGAGGTTACGGCCGTCGCGAACTGATCATTCGTTGCAACGGCCACGGGACGCCGTGGTACGCGGACGACCTCGCCGCGGCGGCGGCCAGCGGGGCCGACGCGGTGCTGCTGCCGAAGATCAGCAGCGCCGCGCAGGTCCGGGACGCCGCCAGGCGCCTGCGCGAACACGGCGCAGCCCCCGGCCTGGCGCTGTGGATCATGGCCGAAACCGCCGCCGGCGTTCTCGCGATTGAGTCGATCGTCCGAGCCGACCCGGCCCTGGCCGTCGTCGTCATGGGCACCTCGGACCTCGGGCGGGAACTGCGCATCGAGCCGGAGCCGGCGCGCCGGGGCCTGCAGCTTGCATTGTCAATGTGCGTGCTCGCGGCCCGCGCGCAGGGTCTTGATATACTGGACGGCGTATTCGGCGAGCTTGCCGACCCGGCGGCCTTTCGCGCAGCCTGCGAACAGGGCAAGGCGCTGGGATTCGATGGCAAGACCTTGATTCATCCGGCGCAGATCGACGTGGCGAACGAGGTGTTCGGCGTGTCGCCCGAAGCGCTGCGCCGGGCGCGCGCGACGCTGGCCGCCTGGGAGGCAGCCGCGGCGCGCGGCGACGGCATCGCCGTGCTGGACGGGCGCATGATCGAGGCGCTGCACGCGGAAGCAGCCCGCCGAACGCTGGCCTTGGCGGCAGCGATCGAGGACGCTTGAGGAGTACAGATGGGCCGCAACCGGAAGCCGGACCGACAGGCATGGGCCGAACTGGCCAGCCGCGAACTCAAGGGCCGCCCGCCCGAGTCCCTGCGCTGGCAGACACCGGAAGGCATCGCGGTGGAACCGCTGTATACGGCCGAGGACCTGGCCGGCCTGGAACACCTGGACAGCCTGCCCGGCTTCCCGCCCTATGTCCGCGGGCCGCGCGCGACGATGTATGCCGGGCGCCCCTGGACCGTGCGGCAATACGCGGGCTTTTCGACGGCCGAGGAATCGAACGCCTTCTACCGGCGCAACCTGGCGGCCGGGCAGACGGGCCTCTCGGTCGCCTTCGACCTGGCCACCCACCGCGGCTATGACTCCGACCACCCGAGGGTCGTCGGCGACGTCGGCAAGGCCGGCGTCGCGATCGATACGGTCGAGGACATGAAGATCCTGTTCGACGGCATCCCGCTGGACAGGATGTCGGTGTCGATGACGATGAACGGCGCCGTGATCCCGATCATGGCGATGTACATCGTCGCTGCGGAGGAACAGGGCGTCGCCCCCGAGCAGCTTTCCGGCACCGTGCAGAACGACATTCTCAAGGAGTTCATGGTCCGCAACACCTACATCTACCCGCCGGAGCCGTCGATGCGGATCGTCGCCGACATCATCGGCTATACGGCCCGGCACATGCCGCGCTTCAACCCGATCTCCATTTCCGGCTATCACATGCAGGAAGCCGGGGCGACCTGCGTGCAGGAACTCGGCTACACGCTGGCCGACGGCATCGAATATGTCCGCGCCGCGTTGCGCAGCGGCCTGCAAGTCGACCAGTTCGCACCGCGGCTGTCCTTCTTCTTCGCGATCGGCATGAACTTCTTCATGGAGGTCGCCAAACTGCGCGCCGCGCGCCTGCTCTGGGCGCAGTTGATGGAAGAACTGTTTCAGCCCCAGGATCCGCGTTCGCTGATGCTGCGCACCCACTGCCAGACCTCCGGCGTGAGCCTCACCAGCCAGGATCCCTACAACAACATCATCCGGACCACGGTCGAGGCGCTGGCAGCCGTGCTCGGTGGCACGCAGTCCTTGCACACCAATTCCTTCGACGAGGCCCTGGCGCTGCCGACGCCGTTCTCGGCGCATATCGCGCGCAACACGCAACTGGTGCTGCGCGAGGAGACCGGCATTACGCGGGTCGTGGACCCGCTGGGCGGCGCCTGGTACCTGGAAAAACTGACGGCCTCGCTCGCGGCCGAGGCCCGCAAGCTGATCGACGAAGTCGAGGCCATGGGCGGCATGACGAAAGCGGTCGAGTCCGGCCTGCCGAAGCTGCGCATCGAGCAGGCGGCCGCGCTGAAACAGGCGCGCATCGATCGTGGCGAGGAAGTCATCGTCGGCGTCAACAAGTACCAGCGCGACGATGAGCCCGAAGTCGAGGTTCTCGACATCGACAATACGGCGGTCCGCGAAGCCCAGGTCCGGCGACTGCTGGCAGTGCGCGCCAGCCGCGACCAGGCCGCCTGCGACCGGGCGCTGGCCGCATTGCGCGCCGCCGCGGAAAGCGGCGAAGGCAATCTGCTGGAACTGGCGATACCGGCCGCACGGGCGCGCGCCAGCGTCGGCGAGATTTCCGCGGCCCTGGAGGCCGCGTTCGGGAGGCACAAGGCCGTGATCCAGACCATCAGCGGTGTCTATGCATCCGCGTACCAGGACGACGAGGATTTCGCAGAGCTCAAGGCCGAGGTCGAGCAGTTCGAGCGCGACGAGGGGCGCCGTCCGCGCATGCTCGTGGTCAAGCTCGGGCAGGACGGCCACGACCGGGGCGCGAAGGTCATCGCCACAGCCTTCGCCGACCTCGGTTTCGATGTCGATATCGGCCCGCTGTTCCAGACACCGGAGGAAGCCGCGCGCCACGCAATCGAGAACGACGTGCACGTGGTCGGGGTGTCCTCGCAGGCGGCCGGGCACAAGACCCTGGTGCCACAGCTGATCGAAGCGCTCGAGGCCCAGGGCGCCGGCGACATTCTCGTCGTTTGCGGCGGCGTGATCCCGCCGCAGGACCACGCCCCGTTGAAAGCCGCGGGCGTGGCCGCGGTGTTCGGTCCGGGCACGAACATCCCGGCAGCCGCCCGCGAAGTGCTGGCGCTGATCCGGCGCCGCCCCCAGGCAGCCTGAACCGGCAGCGCAGCAGCTCAAACGGAGTCCCGCATGCAGGAAATCATTCAGCAACTCAGCGACATGCGCGCCGCCGCGGCATCCGGCGGCGGCGCCAGGCGAATCGAAAAGCAGCATGCGAAGGGCAAGCTGACGGCTCGCGAGCGCATCGAGGTGCTGCTCGACCCCGGCAGTTTCGAAGAGTGGGACATGTTCGTCGAACATCGCTGCACCGACTTCGGCATGGCCGACAACAAGATCCCCGGCGACGGCGTCGTGACCGGCTACGGCACGATCAACGGCCGGCTGGTGTTCGTCTTCAGCCAGGACTTCACGGTCTTCGGCGGCTCGCTGTCCGAGGCTCACGCGGAAAAGATCTGCAAGATCATGGACGAGGCGATGAAGGTCGGCGCGCCGGTCATCGGCCTGAACGATTCCGGCGGCGCGCGCATCCAGGAAGGCGTGGCCTCGCTGGGCGGATACGCCGAGGTCTTCCAGCGCAATGTGCTGGCCTCCGGCGTGATCCCGCAGATCTCGCTGATCATGGGCCCCTGCGCCGGCGGGGCTGTCTATTCGCCGGCCATGACCGACTTCATCTTCATGGTCAAGGACAGTTCCTACATGTTCGTGACCGGCCCGGATGTCGTGAAGACCGTGACCCACGAAGTCGTAACCGCCGAGGAACTGGGCGGAGCGATCACGCATTCGACCAGATCGGGCGTCGCGGACCTGGCGCTGGAAAACGACATCGAGGCGCTGCTGACCACGCGGCGCTTCGTAAACTTCCTGCCGGCGAACAACCGCGAGCGCGCCCCGACCTGGCCGACCACCGACTCGCCGCGGCGGCTGATCCCGTCGCTGGACAGCCTGGTGCCGGACGATCCGGCCAAGCCCTACGACATCAAGGAACTGATCGTAAAACTCGCCGACGAAGGCGACTTCTTCGAACTGCAGCCAGCCTGCGCAGCGAATATCGTCACCGGCTTCATTCGCCTCGACGGTCATGTCACCGGCGTGGTGGCGAATCAGCCGATGGTGCTGGCCGGCTGCCTGGACATCGACTCGTCGAAAAAGGCCGCGCGTTTCGTGCGCTTCTGCGATGCCTTCAACATCCCCTTGCTGACGCTGGTCGACGTGCCGGGCTTTCTGCCGGGCACCGCGCAGGAGTACGGCGGCATCATCAAGCACGGCGCCAAACTGCTCTATGCCTACGCCGAGGCCACGGTGCCCAAGGTCACGCTGATCACGCGCAAGGCCTATGGCGGCGCCTACGACGTCATGGCCTCGAAGCATCTGCGCGGCGACGTCAACTTCGCCTGGCCCAGCGCCGAGATCGCCGTCATGGGCCCGAAGGGCGCCGTGGAGATCATCTTCCGGCAGGATCTGGGCGACGAGGAAAAGATCGCCCGGCGCACCGAGGAATACCGGCGCAAGTTCGCCAACCCGTTCATTGCCGCCAGCCGCGGCTACATCGACGACGTGATCATGCCCAGGGACACGCGCCTGCGCGTCTGCCGGTCCTTCGCGATGCTGCGCGACAAGCAGCTCGCGAACCCCTGGCGCAAGCACGGCAACATACCGCTGTAGGCCTGGCCCTGGGAAGCGCAAGCGCATGTTCGACAAGATCCTGATTGCCAACCGCGGCGAGATCGCCTGCCGCATCATCAAGACGGCCCGCCGCATGGGCATCGCAACGGTCGCGGTGTATTCGGACGCCGACCGAGATGCCCTCCACGTCCGCATGGCCGACGAGGCCGTTCACATCGGCGCTGCGCCCGCCGCGGACAGCTATCTGCGCATCGACCGCATCGTGCAGGCCTGCCGGGATACCGGCGCCCAGGCCGTGCATCCCGGCTACGGCTTCCTGTCCGAAAATCCTGCCTTCGCCGAAGCGCTGGAAGGAGCCGGCATCGTGTTCATCGGGCCCGGCCGGCAGGCGATCACCCGCATGGGGGACAAGATCACCTCGAAGAAACTGGCCGAGGAAGCCGGCGTCTGCACGGTGCCGGGCTATACCGGCCAGATCGAGGACGCCGAGCACGCGGTCAGGATCGCCCGCGAGATCGGCTACCCGGTGATGCTGAAAGCCAGCGCCGGCGGCGGCGGCAAGGGCATGCGCGTCGTGCGCAACGACGAGGAATGCCGCGAGGGCTTCACGCGGGCGACCAATGAAGCCCAGTCCAGTTTCGGCGACGGGCGGGTCTTCGCCGAGAAATTCATCGAGGAGCCCCGGCACATCGAGATCCAGGTGCTGGCCGACGCCCATGGCAACGTGGTCTACCTCGGCGAGCGCGAGTGCTCGGTCCAGCGCCGCCACCAGAAAGTCATCGAGGAAGCGCCGTCGCCATTCATCGACGCGGCGACCCGCCAGGCGATGGGTGAGCAGGCCGTGGCGCTGGCCCGCGCGGTCGACTACCGCTCGGCCGGGACGGTGGAATTCATCGTCGATGCCGAGCGCAATTTCTACTTCCTGGAAATGAACACCCGGCTCCAGGTCGAGCACCCGGTGACCGAGATGGTCACCGGCCTCGATCTGGTCGAATTGATGATCCGGGTCGCCGCGGGCGAGAAGCTGGCTTTGCGTCAACAGCAGGTGAAGCTGCGCGGCTGGTCGATCGAGGCCCGCGTCTATGCCGAGGATCCGTTCCGGAACTTCATGCCGTCGATCGGTCGCCTCGCCCACTGCCTGCCGCCGCCGGAGTCGGACAACGTCCGCGTGGACACCGGCATCGAGGAAGGCAGCGAAGTCTCGATGTACTACGACCCGATGATCGCCAAGCTGATCACGTTCGGCGATACCCGGGAGCAGGCCATCGACGCCATGAACGATGCGCTGGACCAGTACTACATCCGCGGCGTTTCGCACAACATCGCCTTTCTGAACGCGGTGCTGGCTCACCCGCGCTTCCGCGAGGGCCGGCTGTCGACGCATTTCATCGACGAGGAGTACCCGGACGGGTTTCACCCGGCGGATGTCGTCCACGAGGAACCTGGGCTGCCGGTGGCGATGGCGGCGGCCGTGCACCGCGCGCTGATGGACCGGGCGGCGCGGCTCAGCGGCCAGCTGCCGAGCCACGAAAAGGCCGTCGACCCGCAGTTCGTCGTCCTGCTCGGTCGCGAGCAGCACCCGGTCGACGTGACGCCGATCGACGGTGGTTACGAGGTCAGGCGGGACGACGAGCTGTACCGGATCATCACCGGCTGGCGCTTCGGCGAGCCCCTGATCCGCGCCAATGTCAACGGCCGGCCGGTCTGCTTCCAGCTCGACCGCGTCGGCCTGCACTACCGCCTGGCCCACCGTGGCAGCCAGATCGACGCGCTGGTCGTCAACCCGCGGACGGCCGAGCTGGCGCAGCACATGCTGGAGAAAGAGGCGCCGGACCTGTCCAGGTTCCTGCTGTCGCCGATGCCGGGCCTGCTGGTGCGCCTGGCCGTCAAGGAAGGCGACGAGGTCAAGGCCGGTGAAGAACTCGCCGTCGTCGAAGCGATGAAGATGGAGAACAGCCTGCGCGCCGGCAGCGACGCGAAAATCGCCAAGGTGCTGGCCGAGGAAGGCCAGAGCCTGGTCGTCGACCAGCCGATCCTGGAATTCGAGTAGGCGGGCGGCGGAGACGCGGTGAGCGACAGCCCGGAGCAACTCGCGGACAAGCTGCTGGCCGGCGACCGGCGCGCGCTGGCACGGGCGATCACGCTGATCGAATCGAGCCGGCCGGCAGATCGCGACGCCGGTAACCGGCTGCTGGAACGCGTCACGCCGGCTGCGGGCCAGGCCCTGCGGCTCGGCATCTCCGGCGTGCCGGGCGTCGGCAAGTCGACCTTCATCGAGGCCCTGGGCAACCACGTGATCGACCGCGGCCACCGTGTCGCCGTGCTGGCGGTTGACCCGTCGTCGGCGCTCAGCGGCGGGTCCATCCTCGGCGACAAGACGCGCATGGACTCGCTGTCGCGGCGGGTCGAAGCCTTCATCCGCCCGTCACCGGCGGGGCGCACCCTCGGCGGCGTCGCGCGGCACACGCGCGAGACCATGCTGCTGGTGGAGGCTGCGGGCTTCGACCTCGTGATCGTCGAGACCGTCGGCGTAGGCCAATCGGAAACGGCGGTCGCCGGGATGACCGACCTGTTCCTGCTGCTGCTGCTGCCCGGTGGCGGCGACGAACTGCAGGGAATCAAGCGCGGCATCGTCGAGCTCGCCGATCTCGTGGTCGTGAACAAGGCCGACGGCGAACTCGAGGCCGCGGCCGAGCGCGCCGCGGCCGACTACCGCAAGGCGCTGCGCTTTCTGCACCCGCGCCACCCGGACTGGGAGGTGCCCGTGCTGAGCTGCTCGGCGCTGGAGGGTCGCGGCATCGCAGACGTCTGGGCAGCGATCGAGCGCTATCGCGATTGCATGACGGCCAACGGCGAGCTCGAACGGGCGCGCGCCGCGCAGGCGCGGAGCTGGCTCTGGGACGAAGTCGCCGAAGACCTGCTGGAATTGCTGCGCGCCGACGCCGGACTGCGCCAGCACGCCGCGGCGCTGGAAGCCGAGGTCGTCGCCGGCCGCAGTTCGCCCCGGGTCGCCGCCTGGCGCATCGTCAACGAATTTCTCGAGCGGCAGGAGCAATCGGGATGATCGGCAGGCTGAACCATGTAGCGATCGTCGTTCCAGACCTGGCGGCGGCGGCCGCGATCTATCGCGACACCCTCGGCGCAACCGTGTCCGCGCCGGTGGACCTGCCCGAGCACGGCGTGACCACGGTCTTCGTCGAGCTGCCCAACACGCGGATCGAACTGCTGCAACCGCTGGGCCAGGACTCGCCGGTGGCGCGGTTCCTGGACAGCCACCCGGCCGGTGGCATGCACCATGTCTGCTACGAGGTAGACGACATTCTGGCGGCGCGCGACCGCCTGATTGCCGCCGGCGCGCGGGTGCTCGGTGACGGCGAGCCGCGCATCGGCGCCCACGGCAAGCCGGTGCTGTTCCTGCACCCGAAGGACTTCTGCGGCACGCTCGTGGAGCTGGAACAGGCCTGAGGGCGGCCGGTTCCGCCCGGATCTGGAATTATGTGACCCCGGTCCTCGCGCACCGCCGTGGCCGCGGTCATGCTGCGG
>RFHQ01000097.1 GCA_003695765.1 Gammaproteobacteria bacterium | reverse complement strand
CGGGTAAGGCGGCAATTCGCGGCCCATCTCGCGGATATGCGCGATGTAGTTCATGCCGACGCAGAAGATCTTGCCCGGTCGTGGCACCGGCGGCAGCCACTGCAAGGCCGCGTCAGCCAGCGGTGTCTCGCCCGCGCTGGTCGCGGCGAGTTCCGCCTGCGCGCCGGCCGCCAGTACCGCGCTCAGGTCCGGGTAGCGCGCCCGGAATTGCGCCGGGGCCGGCCGCGGTCCGTCCGCAGCCACCACGCCGTATTCGTTGCGCCCGTCGCGGCGCCAGCTCGCCAGTCGCATCCAGCCGTCTCCCCGCTGCCTTCCTATATGATAGTCGCAGCAAGGACCCTGCCGATCAGCGAGCGGAGGCGAGCATGCAACTGAAAGACCCCGAGCTGTTCCGCCAGCAGTGCTATATCGACGGCCGGTGGACCACGGCCGGCGCCACGGCCGAGGTCGCCGTCAGCAACCCGGCGACCGGGCAGTTGCTCGGCACGGTCCCGGATGCCGGGCAGGCCGGCGCGCGCGCCGCGATCGACGCCGCGGCCGCGGCCTGGCCGGGCTGGCGCCGCCGCACGGCCGGCGAACGCGCGACCATCCTGCGCCGCTTCCATGACCTGATGATGGCGAACCAGGAAGACCTGGCCAGGCTGATGACCGCCGAGCAGGGCAAGCCGCTGGCCGAAGCCCGCGGCGAAATCGCCTACGCGGCCGGGTTCCTGTCCTGGTTCGCCGAGGAGGCGCGACGCGTCTACGGCGACGTGATCCCCGGCCACCAGCCGGACCGGCGGATCGTGGTCATCAAGCAGCCGGTCGGCGTGGTGGCCAGCATCACGCCGTGGAACTTCCCGGCTGCGATGATCGCGCGCAAGGTCGGCCCGGCGCTGGCCAGCGGCTGCACGATCGTCTGCAAGCCGGCCGAACAGACGCCGTTCTCGGCGCTGGCGATGGCCGAGTTGGGCCAGCGCGCCGGCCTGCCCCCGGGCGTCCTGAACATCGTGACCGGCGATGCGCGCGCGATCGGCGGCGAACTGACGGCCAACCCGACCGTGCGCAAGCTGTCCTTCACCGGCTCGACCGAGGTCGGCAAGCTATTGCTGAAACAGTGTGCCGATACCGTCAAGAAGGTGTCGATGGAGCTGGGCGGCAACGCGCCGTTCATCGTCTTCGACGACGCCGATCTGGATGCGGCGGTCGAAGGCGCGCTGATCAGCAAGTACCGCAATTCCGGGCAGACCTGCGTCTGCACGAACCGCTTCCTGGTGCAGGCCGGCATCTACGAAGCCTTCGCCGAGCGGCTCGCGGAACGGGTCGCGGCCCTGCGCGTCGGCGACGGCCTGGCCGGTGACAGCGACCAGGGTCCCTTGATCGACGAGCAGGCGGTGGCCAAGGTCGAGGAACACATCGCCGATGCGCTGGCCCACGGCGCGCGCATTCTCACCGGCGGCGCACGCCACCCGCTGGGTGGCACCTTCTTCCAGCCGACCGTGATTGCAGATGCCACGCCGGCGATGCGCATTGCGCGCGAGGAGACCTTCGGGCCGGTCGCGCCGCTGTTCCGCTTTGCGAGCGAAGAGGAAGCCGTCGCGCTGGCCAATGACACCGACTACGGCCTCGCCGCCTATGTCTACACGCGCGATCACGGCCGCGCCTGGCGGGTGCCGGAGGCGCTGGAATACGGCATGGTCGGGCTGAACACCGGCCTGATCTCGACGGAGGTCGCGCCTTTCGGCGGCGTCAAGCAGTCGGGTCTCGGCCGCGAGGGCTCGCGCTACGGCATCGACGATTATGTCGAAATCAAGTACCTGTGCATCGCCGGCGTAGACGCGTAAACTGCGCGCCGCCAGCAACCGCCAGGATACCGCCATGCAGGCTGCCCCACCGCGCCTGACCCAGGGGCCGATCGGCCAGTCGATCCGCTCGCTGATGCTGCCCATGATGCTGGGCATGCTGGCGCTGATCTCCTACAACGTCGTCGACACCTTCTTCATCGGCCAGCTGGGCACGCTGGAACTGGCGGCGATCAGCTTCACCTTCCCGGTCGGCTTCATCGTTGGCGCGATCACGATGGGCTTCGGCATCGGCACTTCGTCCGTGGTCTCGCGCCTGTTCGGCGCGAACGAGCGCGACGAGGCGGCGCGGGTGACCCTGCACGCGATCCTGCTCGGCGTGATCACCGGCGCCTGCATGGTTGCGCTGGGCCTGGCCACGATCGACCCGCTGTTCCGCCTGCTCGGCGCCGACGACAGCACTCTGCCGATCATCCATCGCTACATGCGCATCTATTACCTCGGCGGCGTGTTCCTCGTGTTGCCGATGATCACGAACTCGGTGCTGCGAGCCGCCGGCGACGCGAAGACGCCGGCCACGCTGATGACCATCTCCGCGATTCTCAACGTCGTGCTCGACGCGATCCTGATCTTCGGCCTGCTCGGCTTCCCGGCGCTCGGCGTCGAGGGCGCGGCGCTGGCCACCGTGCTGGCGAACATCGGCACGATGCTGGCTTCGATCTCCATCGTCTACTTCCGGGAAAAGCTGATCTCCTTCGGCGGGCTGGCGCCGCAGCTGCTGCTGGACTCCTGGCGGCGCATCCTGCACGTCGGCATCCCGTCGATGACCAGCAGCCTGGT
>RFHQ01000096.1 GCA_003695765.1 Gammaproteobacteria bacterium | reverse complement strand
TACATCGAATCGATCCTGCGCGTCTACAACCTCTACGGACGCCGCGACAACCTGTTCAAGGCGCGCATCAAGATCCTCGTCAATGCCCTCGGGATCGAGCGTTTCCGTCAGCTGGTCGAAGAGGACTGGGCGGCGACCCGCGGTGGCAGCCTGACCGTGCCGGCCGAGGAAATCGAGCGCATTCGCGCCTACTTCGCGCCGCCGCCCTGGGAGACACTGGCCGACGAGCCGGCACTGCTGGCCGAGCAGATGGCCGCCGAACCGGCCTTCAGCGGCTGGTACCGCGCCAACACACATGCTCACAAGACGCCGGGTTACCGGATCGTCACGCTGTCGCTGAAGGCGCCCGGGCACGAGCCCGGCGACCTGGATGCCGCGCGCATGGAAGCCGTGGCCGACCTGGCGGACCGCTACAGTTTCGGCGAACTGCGGGTCAGTCATCGCCAGAACCTGGTATTCACCGACGTGCGCCAGCGTGATCTGCTGCCCCTGTGGCAGGCCCTGGTGGACCTGGACCTGGCAACGCCGAACATCGGCAAGCTGACCGACATGATCGCCTGCCCGGGCCTGGACTACTGCGCGCTGGCCAACGCGCGTTCGATACCGGTGGCGCAGGACATCAGCCGGCATTTCGCCGATGCCGGCAAACTGCAGGCCATCGGTGAACTGACGATCAACATCTCCGGCTGCATGAACGCCTGCGGCCATCACCACGTGGGCAATATCGGCATTCTCGGCGTGGACAAGCAAGGACAGGAATTCTTCCAGCTCACCCTGGGCGGGGCATCGGACCAGCACGCCGCGCTGGGGGACCGGCTCGGCCGTGGCCTGCCGCAGGCCGAAGTGCCAGCAGCGATCGAGCGCATCGTCGACACCTACCTGTCGCTGCGGGAGAACGACGAGAACTTCGTCGACACCTATCGGCGCGTCGGCATCGAGCCGTTCCGCACGGCCGTGTACGGCGAGAAGCCCGCGCGGAGGGTTGCCTGATGGCCCTGGTGAAAGAGGGCCGCATCGTCAGCGATCCCTACATCGACGTCAGCTCGGCCGAGGAACTGCCGCCACAGGGTGCGCTGCTGGTCAGCCTCGAGCACTGGCAGAATCACTGGGACCGGCTGCAATGTCGTCCCGAGCCCGTCGGCATCCTGCTGGAAAGCGACCAGCACCCGGAAATCATCGCCGACGACCTGGAGCAGCTGTCGCTGATCGCGTTGCGTTTTCCGACTTTCCGTGACGGTCGCCCCTACTCCTACGCCCGGCTGTTGAGGGAACGCTATGGTTTCGGCGGCGAACTGCGCGCTGTCGGTGATGTGCTGCTGGAGCAGCTGCACTTCATGCAGCGCTGCGGCTTCGACGCCTTCGAGATCGACAGCGACGACCCGGAACGCGATTACGCGATCGCGCAGGGCGAGTTCAGCGTCTGGTACCAGCCCACCGGCGACGGCCGGCCCACGGCGATTCAGCTACGTCACGCTCGCCGCTGAACCCGGCCCCAGCGGCCGCAGGCGGATCAGCAATAGCGGCAACAGCGTCAGGTTCGCGACCATCGCGAACAGCATCGCGAGCGCCGTGAACAGGCCGAAGAAGATCGTCGGAATGAAATTCGACAACACCAGGATCGAGAAGCCGGCCGCGATGATGATCGACGTATAGTACATCGCGCGGCCGATGCTGGCGTGCGACCGATGCATCGCCTGACGGTAGTCGCCGTGCTCCGCGAACTCGGCCATGAAGCGGTGGACGTAGTGGATCGAGTCGTCCACGCCGATGCCGATCGTGATCGCGGCAATCGTGATCGTCATGATGTCCAGCGGTACGCCGGTCAGACCCATGATGCCGAGCACGAAGGTCGCCGCCAGCAAATTCGGCGTCAGCGCGATCAGCGCGATGCGCAGCGACCGGAACAGCAGCACGAACATCGCCAGGATCGCGAGGAAGACGAAGCCCAGGGTCAGGATCTGCGAGCGGTACAGGCTCTGTAGCACGTTGTTGTAGAGCACCAGCATGCCTGTCAGGTGGACCTGCGCCGGTTTCAGGCCGAAGCCGTCGAGCAGCTCGCCGCGTATCTGGTCCAGCAGTGCCTGCCGCCGCAGATGCGGATCGGATTCGAACACCCGCACCGAGATGCGCACCTGGTTGCCGTCCGGCGCCATGTAGGGATCGAAGAGCGCGGCCTTGATCTCCGCAGGCAGGTTCTTGTAGAGCAGCGACATGAAAAAGGTCGTCGGTTCCCGGCCCTCGTTGACCACCCGCAGCGTGTCGATCGTCGTGTCCAGCGAAAGCACCTTGCCCGTCTCCGGCAGGCTGTCCAGATAATCGTGGATGCGGCCGAGGCGCTGCAGCTGGAAACTGTTGTACCAGTAACTGCTGGCGCCGAGATCGGTCGCCGCCGGCTCGTCGGCGAATTCGTCGATTTCCCCGGCGAACTCGTCCGGCTCGTCGGCGAATTCGTCGACTCCCGCGGCGAACTCGTCCGGCTCGTCGGCGAATTCATCGACTTCGCCAGCGACGCCGCCCGGCGTGCCGGTGACAACGCCGCCCGCAGCCCGGCGCTCGAGGAACGCGGGATCGGCATCGAGGATCACGTCCAGCGGGGTCGTGCCACCGAGCTCCCGGTCGATCGTGACCAGGCCCTGATAGATGTCGGTGCTGTCCTTGAAGTTGTCGATGAAGCGATTCTCCACGCGCAACTGCGTCAGCCCGAAACCACACAGCAGGGCCAGCGACGCGAAGGCCGACAGGGCCACGCGCGGCTGGCGGTCGATCCATGCGGCCAGGCCGTGGGTGACCCGCCCCGTCAGCCCGCCGATCGGCTGCGGCCGCCCGGCGGGCACGACACAGAGGCCGGCGGGGAACAGGACGAAGGACATCATCAGCACGACGCCCATGCCGATGACCATGAGCCAGCCGAAATCGATCACCGGCCGGATGCCGCTGACGATCAGCGAGCCGAAGGCGACCATGGTCGTTGCCGCGTTGTAGGCGCAGGGCAGCCACTTGTCGCGCGCCGTCTCCAGCACCAGCCAGCGCTGCTCCGCGGCCGGGTGCTGCGCATGCAGCTCCTGGTAGCGCACGATCAAGTGGACCGTCAGCGACAGGCAGAAAATCAGCAGCAAGGCGACGAAATTCGCCGAGACGACGGTCACCGGCCAGCCGAGCTTGCCGAGCAGGCCGAGCATGACCACCGCCGCGGCGCTGCAGCTCAAGATCGGCAGCAACACCCAGCGCGGGCGCCGGAAGATCATCGCCAGCAGGATCAGCAGGAAGATCAGGATGCCGGCGCCGAACACGACGACGTCGCGCAGGATGAAATTCAGCATGTCGACCGCGATGAGCGGCAGGCCCCCGATGCGGATAGTCGCCTGCCCGGAATAGCCGGCGAGCAGCGCGCGAATTTCCGCGATGATTCGCCGCTGGCTGCCCAGCTGCTGCTCCCGCCGCTGGTCGATGTCGCGTTCAAGCGCCTGCAGGCGCTGGCGCTGCTGCGTGTCGAGTCCGGTCTCCAGCTCGCGGAGCCAGAGATCGTCCCGTTCCCGCAGCAGGCGCTCGAAGGTCTCGTCCTTCTGCAGGTTGATCAGTATCGCCGTGGTCTTGCCGTCGATGCTCATCAGCAGCTGGCGATAGAGCGGACTCTCGGTCAGTTCCCGGCGCGCCAGCGCCCGGTCGGTGCGTGGGCTCAGCAGCGTCGGCACCGATTGCTGCAGCTCCTCCAGCGTGATCGGCGGGCTCGCCAGCAGCGGTACGTCGAGTATCGTCGTGACCTTCTCGATGCCGGGCAGGGCACGCAGCTGATCGCGCAGCCGGCCGAGCACCGCCAGTTCGGCGTCATCGAACAGATCCCGGTCGGGCGACAGGCTCCAGGTGATGATCAGGTAGTCGTCGGAACCGTAGCGGGCACGGATGGCGCGGTAATACCGCAGATCCGGGTCGCCTTCCAGTAACAGCGAATCCGCCGAGGCGTCCAGCCGGAAATCCGGGATCCAGCTCGCGAACAGCGCGCAGGCGGCGACCACGACGGCCAGTGTCCACCAGGGTCGCGCGAGCAGTCGCTGCTCGAATCTGCGGATCAGTGAAGGCATCATTGAGCGGCCTGACCGCGGCCAAGGACCGGCCTATTGTCCATCGTCGGGCGTTTTGCGCCAAACAGCGCCCCATGGGGTCCACTGCATGCACAATCTCGCCGTGCTCGTCGGCGCCCAGTTCTTTGCCGCCTGGGGCCAGGTCTGCATGGTCGTGCTGGCCGGGATCGTCGGCGCCGAACTGGCGCCGCGTGCCGGACTGGCGACGCTGCCAGTGGCCTGCGCAGTGCTCGGCGTCGCCGCCGCGACCGTGCCGGCGGCGCTGGCGATGCAATGCTGGGGCCGTCGCCCGGTGCTGATCGGCGGGATGCTGCTGGCTGGTACCGGCAGCCTGCTGGCGGCCGCCGCGATTCAGGTGCAGAGCTTCTGGCTGTTCTGCAGTGCCACGGCCGTCATCGGCAGCAACCTCGCCTGCACGGCGCAGTACCGTTTTGCCGCGGCGGAATCGGTCGCCCCGGGCCGGGTGTCGCGCGCCGTTGCCTGGGTCATGCTCGGCACCGTGGGCGCGGCCGTCGTCGCGCCGCAACTGGTGGTTGCGGTACGCCACTGGGCCGGCGCCGAGTACAGCGGATCCTTCCTGCTGCTGAGCCTGGCCTATGCGGCCGGCAGCGCCTGCCTGCTGGGCCTCAGGGAAGCGCCGCAGTCCGCGGACGGACCCCGGGAACAGGGGCGGCCGCTGCTGCCGATCCTGCGGCAGCCCGCCTTTCTGATCGCCCTGCTCGCCGCCGCCACCGGTTACGGTGTCATGGCGCTGCTGATGACCGCGACGCCGCTCAGCATGCACGTCGTCGACGGGTATTCCGTCGAGGCGACTGCGCTGGTGATCCAGGCGCATGTGCTGTCGATGTACCTGCCATCGCTGGTCAGCGGCTGGCTGGTCGCGCGGCTCGGCGCCTGGCGCATGATCGCCGCCGGCGCCCTGCTGGAACTGGCCTGCACCGGCCTGGCCGTCGCCGGGCAGGACCTGGCCCACTACTCGCTGGCGCTGGTCGCACTCGGGACCGGCTGGAACTTCCTGTTCGTGGCCGGCACGACGCTGCTGACCCGCAGCTACAGGAGCGAGGAGCGCTTCCGCGTCCAGGCGGTCAACGAATTCGGGATTTTCGGCATCACCGCCGGCGCCTCGCTGCTGGCCGGCGCACTGATCGCCGCACTGGGCTGGCAGGGCCTGAACCGGCTGGCCGCTGCGCCGCTGCTTTTGCTGCTGGCAGTCACACTGCTCGGACGCCGCCACGCGCGCTGAGCCCGCGGCCGTTTTCCATAATCCTGCGCGGCTGCGGCAAGCGCTGCCGGGGGCGGCGGTCCGTGACTCATTACACATAGCCCGGTGGGCGAAACCGCTAGGATGCGGCGATCGTCAGACTCCGTGGGGCGCGGGGCCGGGTGTACCTTCGTTCATGCTGAAACTGCGCAGCAAGATTCAAATCGCCAGTGTGCTGGTCATCGCAATCATCGTGCTGCTGATGACCGCGCCGGTGATCCTCTGGGCCTACCGCGACGCCAACGACCGCCTCGCGCGCTCCCTGCTCACCCGCGCCGACGTCTTCGATCAGCTATGGGCCACCCGCGACCGGGGGATGATGAACACCGTGCGGCTGGTCGCTTCCAATCCGGATTTCCGGCGCATCGCGCTGAACGGCGACGCCGGGCAATTGCAAGCCGAGCTGCGGCGCCGCGCGCGCGGCGCGCGCGCGGACATCGCCGTCTTGATGGACGCCAGCGGGCGGGTCATCGGCCAGACGGACAGCCTCGATCCACCGCGCCTCGCATTTCCTGGCCTGCTGAGCAGCGCAGCCGACGATGCCCGGCCGGTCAGCATCCTGCGCCACGGCGGGCGCATCTACGAGATGCGGACGGTGCCCGTCCCGGAGACGCAACCGCCGCTGTGGCTGACGATCGGCTACGAACTCGGCGCCGACGCCACCCGCAGCATTCATCGCCTGACCGGACTCGATGCGACGCTGATCGACCTGTCGCAGGAGCCGCCGGCGGTGATCGCCTCGACACTGCCGGCCGGCGAGGCCGAGGCGGTCGTCCACTCGGTTCTGGCGGCTCAGCGGCTCGCGGACGGCAGCCGGATGGCCGCGGCCGGCGAGCACCGTTACCGGGTGATACAGCGCCGGCTGATCGACGACGCACCCGACCTCGTGCTACTGCTGCAGGAGTCGGTCTCGGCCGCGCGTGCCGGCTACGCCGGCCTGCGCCTGCACATCGCCGCCGTCGTGCTGTTCGCCATGGTCGCCGCCCTGCTGCTGGGTGGACTGCTGGCCCGCCACATCGGCCAGCCGATCGGCGAGCTGCTGCGCGCCGCCCGGCGCATCCGCGAAGGCGTCTATACCGAGGGCCTGCAGATCAAGCGGTCCGACGAACTGGGCGAGCTGGCCGCCGCCTTCAACGCGATGCAGGAGGGCATCGCCGAGCGCGAGGAACGGATCACTTATCAAGCCCAGTTCGACCAGCTCACCGGGCTGCCCAACCGCCTGCTCGCGCTGCAGAAGCTGGCCGACGCGATCGCGCTGGCCGATGCCGACGGGATGCCGGTCAGCGTCCTGCTGATCGACCTGAACCGGCTGAGCGCGATCACCGCGTCGCTGGGACACGACATCGGCGACGCGCTGCTGTCGCAGGCCGCCGAGCGCATGCGCGCCAGCCTCGACGCCCGGCACGTCCTGGCGCGGCTCGAAGGCGACGAGTTCCTCGTCGTCATGGCCGGCGTCGATGCAAGCCAAGCGGCAGAGACCGCCGCCGAACTGCTGCGCCTGCTCGGTGCCGGTCTCAGCGTCCAGGACGTCAATGTCAGCCTCGATGCCTTCATCGGCATCAGCTGTTTCCCGGAACACGGCCGGCAACCCGACAAGCTGCTGCTGCGCGCCGCCGTCGCCAAGAACGACGCCAAGGCCGCAGAGGAACCGGTCCGGGTCTACTGCGACGGCCGCGAAGAGCGGCACGTGCGCCAGCTGGCGATTCTAGGCGACCTGCGCCGCGCCGCCCGTCACGACGAGTTCAAGCTGTTCCTGCAACCGAAGATCCGGCTCGCGGACAACCGCGTCTGCGGTGCGGAGGCGCTGCTGCGCTGGGACCACCCTAATCTCGGCTTCCTGATGCCGAACGAGTTCATCAGCATCGCCGAGGAATCGGGCAATATCTCGCTGGTGACCGACTGGGCGCTCGCGGCCAGCATCCGCGAATGCCGTCTGTGGCAGGAGGAACAGCTCGACCTCGACATCTCGGTGAATCTGTCCGGCCGCGACCTGCTGAACCCGGATCTGCCGTTGATGATCTCGGCGCTGCTGCGCGATCACGACCTGTCGGCGCGCTACCTCGTGCTGGAAATCACCGAGCAGGCCCTGGTGCACGACCTGGCGCACGCACGGCGCGTGCTCGGCTGCCTGCGGGATCTCGGGGCGCGGATCTCGATCGACGACTTCGGTACCGGCTATTCGTCGCTGGTGCAGGTGAAGAACCTGCCTGTCGACGAGGTGAAGATCGATCGCTCCTTCGTGATGGAGCTGCCGGGCAACCGTGCGGATGTGGCCATCGTGCGCTCGGCCATCGACCTGGCTCACAGCCTCGGCATGGAGGTGCTGGCCGAGGGTGTGGAGAACCGCGCGACGCTGCGCTGGCTCGCCGCGCATGCCTGCGAACGCGCGCAGGGCTTCTACATTGCCCGGCCGATGCCGGCCGAGCAGTTCGGCGGCTGGGTCAGGGACTACAACCTCGCGCTGGATCGCGCGCTGGAATCCGGGCACGGGCAGGTCGATCTCAGCTTCGCCGCCAACGCCGCGGCCGAGCGCATCCGGACCGTCGGCTAGTCGCGCCGCGGCCGGCGGCGCGTCATTCCGCGTCGCTGGCCGGCTGCAGCCCTGGCGGTGTAGTCGCCGTGACGCGCTCGAACAGTGCCACCTCTCGCGCCAGCTCCTCGTCGCTGATGCCGGCCATGTATTCCCAGTCGGCCGGGCTGAACAGGCGCGCGGCCAGATCGGTGGTCGCGCCATGGTGCCCCATGTTCGCGACGATGAACGCGGTGAACTCGCGCGCCGCCGCCTCGAAATCCGGCAACGCCGCCGCGCCGTCGCTGCGCAGGCGGTCCCGCGCCGCGAGCAAGGCCCGCAGGCGCTGCTCGTTGCCGCTCAGGCGCTCATCGAGCTCCCTGAGCGCCTGTTCGGCCGCCGCATCCAGCTCGCCGAGCTTGTCGCGGATCATGTCGCCCATCTTCACGTCCTGTGCGTGCAGGCGCTGCATGGCGGCTTCCATGTAGTCGGCCACGGCGATGTAGAACGGCACCCAATCGGCGTCGCCACCGGATCCCTGTTCGATCGCAGCCGACAATTTCTGCCGCACCTCGCGCAGTCGGCGCCGTTCATTGGCGATCCTTTCCCGCAACGTGCTCATGCCGATCTCCTGGCCCGTTGGCTTGGCCAGGATTATAGAACCTCACGGCCGGCACTTCCGGCCCAGCAGCGATTCAGGTCCGCCAGGGAAACGCGACCGCGTTCGTCGATCCGCCGGTGCCCGGGGCTGGCAACGACAGGCAACCGCCCCGCGCGCCAGGTCAGCCGTTCAGGCTGTCCTGCATGCCAGCCGGGTAGCGCTCGCCTGCGATCAGCTCCTCCGGCAGTGCCGCCTCGATGGTCTCCAGGTCCGCGGCGCTCAGTTCGACCGCGAGCGCGCCGAGGTTCTCGTCGAGATAACGGCGCCGCTTGGTGCCAACGATCGCGAAGACTCCGCGCCCCTGGGCCAACACCCAGGCCAGCGCGAGCTGGGCCGCCGTACAGCCGAAGCGACCGGCCAGCTCCGCCAGGCGCTCTGCGACGGCCTGATTGGCGGCGAGGTTATCGGCGCTGAAGCGCGGAAACAGCCGCCGCGTATCGCCTTCCGGCAGGTCCTCGACACTGCGCAGCCTGCCCGACAAGAAGCCGCGGCCGAGCGGGCTGTAAGCGACGAAGGCCACGCCCAGCTCGCGGCAGGCCTGCAGCGCCGGCTGGGTGGCAGAGCGGGTCCACAGCGACAATTCGCTCTGCAACGCGGCGACCGGATACAGCCCATGGGCCTCGCGCAGCGTGGCCGGCGCGACCTCGGACAGCCCGATGAAGCGCACCTTGCCGGCCGCGACGAGGTCGACCAGCGCACCGATCGAATCGTCCAGCGGCACCGCCGGGTCGCGGCGGTGCAGGTAATAGAGGTCGATACACTCGACGCCGAGCCGCTGCAGACTCTCGTCGCAGGCGCGCCGGATCGTTTCCGGCCGGTTGTCGACGCGCAGGCGGCCGCTGGCATCGCGTTCCATCCCGCCCTTGGTGGCCAGGAAGACCTCGTCCCGGCGACCGCGGATGCAACGGCCGACGAAACGCTCGTTCTCGCCATCCTGGTAGACCGCCGCGGTGTCGAGATGCCGCATTCCCAGGTCCAGCGCCCGCTCGACCGTGGCGCGGGCCTCGGCGTCGTCCCGTTCGCCGTACCAGCCGACCAGTCCCATGCAGCCCAGTCCCAGCACCGGCACGGCTACGCCCGTGCTGCCAAACTCCCGCGGCTCCAATCCCGTTCACCCCCGTTGCCAGAGCGCCGCTAGAATACACCGCGACGAGCCGTCCGGGAGCGCCATCGATGAACCTGTATAGCAAGATCTTCCTCGTCGCCGGCTGCCTGTTCCTCGCCAGTGCCGGCGCACTCAGCGCCTACGGCTTTCACGGCCTGGCCGGCAAGGTCGGCGCCGGCGAGCTGGAGGCCTGGCAATGGGCCGTCCAGATGCAGTACTACCACGGCCTCGGGCTGGTCCTGACCGGAGCGCTGGGCGCACGGCTGGGTGGCTGGGCCTGGCTAGGCGCCGGCGCGCTGATGATCGCCGGCATCGTCGTGTTCTCCTGCCTGATCTATGCGCAGACTCTGGGCGCGCCGGAGGCCATCGGCGAGATCGTGCCGCTGGGCGGCTCTGCTTTCATGCTGTCCTGGCTGTTGCTGGCCATCGCCGTGATCCAGGCGGCGCGACGCTGACTCGCGTATGCTGCCCGGCCCCTGTCTGAAGCGGAGGATTGACCCATGAGCATCGATCGACGCGCCCTGCTGGTGCTGCTGCTTGCGCTCGTCTGCGGCTGCAGCGCGACGGCCCGGCCGCCGGCAATCGGCAAGGTTCTGGTCGTCGGCGCCACCGGCCAGACCGGCCGACTGGTCGTCCGGGAACTGCAGCGCCAGGGCTTTACCGTCAGGGCATTCGTCCGGGACGCGGAGAAGGCCCGGCGGCTCCTCGGCGACGAGCTCGAGATCGTCACCGGTGACGTCAAGGATCCGGCCAGCCTGCCGGCGGCGATGGCCGGCATGGATGCGCTGATCTCCGCGATCGGCGCGCGCAGCGCCACCGGGCCGGACCGGCCGGAGAAGGTCGATTTCGAGGGCGTGCGCAATCTGGCGCAGGCCGCGGCCAAGGCCGGTTTGCGGCATTTCGTGCTGGTCTCGTCGATGGGTGTGACACATGAGGACCATCCGCTGAACAAGATGTTCGGCGACGTCCTGATCTGGAAGGCACGCGGCGAACAGGCTCTGCGTGCCAGCGGCGTGCCATACACGATCATTCGCCCGGGCGGGCTGGTGAACGAAGCCGGCGGCCAGGGCCGGCTCGTCGTCGTCCAGGGCGATCCGCAAGTCGGCCGGGCAACCGTGCCACGCGCCGACCTGGCGACGGTCTGCGTGGCCGCGCTGTTCTATCCGGAGGCGTCGCGCAACAAGACTTTCGAGCTCTACCGCAGCGACGGTGAGCCGGTCAGCGACTGGCAGGCGGTGCTGGCGGCGCTGGCACCGGACCCGGCGTGATCGGCCGGCGCTGCCAGCCATCGCCGGTGTCGATGATCTCGGCGCCTGGCCAGTAGATCTGGTCGAGCTTCATCGTCAGCACCTCGACCGTGCCGTTCCAGACGATGGTCTTCAGGCGCAGCGCGGCGCGATCGGGGCGATCGCGGACCAGGGCGATGAAGCTGTCGAGATCCGGCGTCGGCTGCCCGTCGACCTCGACGATGCGCCGGCCCGCGAACAGGCCGTAGCGAGAGGCCGGCGAACCGTAGGAGAAATAGGCGACATAGACGCCATAGGGCTCGATCGCGCGCTGTGCCGCCATGTCGCGATACGGCGCCTGCAGCAGGGCGCCGCTCCAGACCACGGCGCGCCGCACGCCGCGGCCGTGCAGCGCGACCGTGGCGACCGTGAGGCGCTGCACCCGGCCGTCGCGCAGAATGTCCAGCGCAACGCGGTCGCGTCCCTGGACCGCCCGCTCGACCTCGCGAAAGCGCGTCACCGGCTGGTCGTCGATCGCCAGCAGGATGTCGCCCGGCACCAGTTGTTCGGCCGCCGGGGTGCCGGCGACGGTGCGCACCACGGCCAGCGCCTGGCGGCGTTCCGGATCGTGCGCGGCGAGGCGGCGCAGCCAGACCTCGTCCAGGCCGAACTTGCGCGCGGCCGACAGCGGCATCTGACGCCATTCGACCTCGATCGAATTCAGCTCGCGGCCGTCGCGGCCCAGCGCCAGCAACTCCTCCACGTACTCGGCCAGCACGCCCTTGTTCTCCTGGTTCAGCTCACCGCCGCCCTGGTAGGCAAAGCTCGACCACAATGACTGCACGCGCCCCCGCCGGTCGGTGATGACGCCGTCGATGTCCAGCGGGCCGTTGACCAGCGACAGGGTCTCCATGTTGGTATCGCGGAAGCGCATGGTCCGCGACAGCGGGAAAAGCAAGGGCTCGATCGACGCGACCTCGGTCGCCTGGTGCACCAGCTTGGTGTCGGCCCGCCGGCCGATGACCCAGACCTGCTGACCCGGCTCCGGCACGCGCGTGCTCAGCCGCGCCGCGCGCACCGGCGTGTCGCCCAGCAGCGCCGGGTCGTAGCCCAGCAGGGCGAGGTTGTGCGTCGGGTGCACGTAGACCACCCGGCCTGGTATCTCGAGCTCGCCGCCGAAGGTCAGGAAGACGTCGCCCATGGCCTCCGGCACGGTATTGCGATCGACGGCGACATAGCCCTGCTCCGCGTCCAGCACTACGCCGGTGCCGTAGTAGTGCTGCTCGGAAACGCCCGAGACCGTGTACGGCATGTCGAAATTGACCAGCACAAGGCTCGGCGCCAGCGCCCGGGCACGCGGATCCTTGTGCGCCACGAAACGCGCGCTGCCGGGACGCGGCGGCTTCGGCGCCGGCCCCGAGGCCAGCGGCCGGCAGGGCCACAGGCCGATGCGATCGTCGCGCCGGCAGCGTTGCGCCGGGAACCAGCGCCGCTCCATGCGCATCAGGCGCAGCTTGCTGGCGGCCGGATCGTCGAAGGTGAAAAAGCGCACGGCCACCCGCTCGCCGTCGGCCAGCCCGTCCAGGGCCGCCTCGAAATCGTCGAGATCGACGACCTGCCGCTCGCCCATTGCCACGATCACGCTGCCGCGCGGGATACCGGCCGAGCCGAAGACGTAGCCCGGATTCGCGACATAGACGCCGGCGATCGGGCGGTTCAGGTGCCGGGCGAGCTGATAGGACAGCTTGTTGACGACCGCATCGCCGAATTCCAGGTACTCGTCCGGCGTGATCGCATGCAGGTCCGCGACCGGCAGCCGGAGATCCTGCAAGCGCCCGTCGCGGCTGACCTGCACCGCAATGTCCTCGCCGACATGCGCATCGAGGATGTCCTCCAGCGGCACGAATTCCGTGACCAGCCGGCCGTCCACGCGGACCAGGATGTCACCGACCTCCAGCCGGCCGTCGGCCACGCTGTCCGGCGTCAGCTGCTGGACGACCAGCATGCCGGTCTGGTCCGGGAAGCGCCGGCGCACTTCGGCCTCGGTCCGTTCGTCCAGGCCGAGACGGCGCAACTCGGCGAAGCGCTGGTGCACGAAGGTCGTCGCCAGCGTGCCGCGGCTCACCGCCCGGCCCGCCTGCAGCAGTCGCAAGGCGCGCCGGACACGATCCAGCGGCAGGAAGAAGCTCGAGGCCGCGGCCGATGCGCCGCCGGCGTTCAGCGCGACGACCCGGCCGCGGATGTCGATCACCGGCGAGCCCGAGGATCCGCCGGAGGTGCCCGAGGCCGCCTGCAGGTAGAAGGTATTGAAGTCGTTGTAGTTGCCGGCGCCGTAATCCGGCGCCTGGCGACGCAGGCGGGCGATCGTGCCGGACAGGATCGACAGCTGTTCGCCGGCATCGTTGCCGACCACCCGGACTTCGCGGCCCACCTGCGCACCCTCCGGATACAGCGGCAGTTCCGCCGGCTGCATGTAGCGCAGTTGCGACGGGTCGTAACGAAAGAAGCCGAAGTCGTGCACCGGATCGCGATACACCGGCACCAGGTCGACCTCCTCCTGGTTCAGAAACAGCGCTTCGGCGCGCACCGGGCCGGGTGTGACGACGTGCCGATTGGTCAGGATCAGGCCGCGCCGGGCGTCCACGACGAAGCCGGTGGCCTGTCCCGACTGGTTCCATTCGGTATCGAAAGCGCGCGTGCTGTCGATCTTGATCGACACGACACCGGTCGCGATGCGTTCCAGCGTCGCCCGCCAGGCCGCGGAATCGCCCGGCGCCGGGACGACCGGCAACTCGGCCTGCGCGGCCGCCGCGGCCAGCAGCGCCAGGGCCGCCAGCCGGCTAAGCGCCGAGATCGAGCGCATGCCCGAAGACCTCGCGATACTCGCCGGCGAGGCCGGCTGCCGTGAAGCGGTGGTTCTGCGTGCCGCGGGATTCGACCTTGCGCGCACCGATCAGCGAGGCCAGCCGGCCCGTCCGCTCCCAAGGCAGCCCCCGGCTGATGCCGAACAGCAGGCCGGCACGGTAGGCGTCGCCGCAGCCGGTCGGATCCGCGACCTCGCGTGCAGCCACCGGCGGAATCTCCAGGCGCTCCCCGCCGGTGTAGATCAGCGAGCCCTGGGCGCCGCGGGTGACGACCAGCGCCGCGACTTCGGTCGCGATCTCAGCGAAGTCCCAGCCGGTGCGTTCGGCCAGCAACTGGCCCTCGTAGTCGTTCACCGCAACCCAGTTCGCCAGGCGAATGAAGTGCCGCAGTTCGTCGCCGTCGAACATCGGCAAGCCCTGCCCGGGATCGAAGACGAACGGGATGCCGGACGCGGCGTATTGTTCGGCGTGCTGCAGCATGGCCTCGCGGCCGTCCGGCGAGACGATGCCCAGGCGGATGCTGCCGTCCCCGGGCACGCGATTCACGTGCGCATGGTCCATCGCACCCGGGTGGAAGGCGGTGATCTGGTTGTCGTCGAGATCGGTGGTGATATAGGCCTGGGCGGTCAGCGTGTCCGGCAGCTCGGTCACGTGGCGCAGGTCCAGGCCCTGGCGCTCCAGCCACTCGCGGTAGGCGCCGAAATCCCGGCCGACCGTGGCCATGATCAGCGGCTGTTCGCCGAGCAGGCGCAGGTTGTAGGCGATGTTGCCGGCGCAGCCGCCGTATTCGCGGCGCAGTTCCGGCACCCGGAAGGCGACGTTCAGGATATGGATCTGGTCCGGCAGGATGTGGTCCTTGAAGCGGCCCTGGAAGACCATGATGTTGTCGTAGGCGATGGAACCGCAGATCAGTATCGACATGGCGTCTCCCTTCGGTTTCAGTCGGCCGGCCGCCAGGCCAGGTCCAGCTGCCGTGCCGCGCGCACGTCGTCCAGACGCCGCACCGGCGTGCTCAGCGGCGCGCGGCGCAGCTGCTCCGGGTCACTGCGCGCCAGTTCGCGGATCTCCGCCAGGGCCTCGGCGAAAGCATCCAGCGTTTCCGGGCTCTCGGTCTCGGTCGGCTCGATCAGCAGGCACTCCGGCACGAGCAAGGGAAAATAAGTCGTCGGAGCGTGAAAGCCGCGATCCAGCAGCGCCTTGGCGACATCCATCGCCGTCACGCCGGTCTCGCGGTGGAGGTCTTTCAGCGTCACGATGAACTCGTGGCTGGCCCGGCGCGCCGGATAGGCGAGGCGGAAGCCCGCCTCGCGCAGGCGGTGCATCAGGTAGTTCGCATTCAGCGTCGCGTAGTCGGCGACGCGGCGCATGCCCTCGGCGCCGAGCAAGCGCATGTAAACGTAGGCGCGCAGAAGGATGCCGGTATTGCCCATGAACGCGGACAAGCGGCCGATGCTCTGCGGCCGCTCGGCCTCGCCGAGCCAGCGGTAGCGGCCGTTTTCGCGGCCGACGATCGGCAGCGGCAGGAAGGGCTCGAGGCGCCGGCCGACGCCGACTGCACCGGAACCCGGCCCGCCGCCGCCATGCGGCGTCGAAAAGGTCTTGTGCAGATTGACGTGGATCACGTCGAAGCCCATCGCCCCCGGCAGCGCGCGGCCGAGAATCGCATTCAGATTGGCGCCGTCGTAATAGAGCAGCCCGCCGGCCTCGTGCACGATGTCGGCGACCTCCCGGATGCGCCGCTCGAAGACACCCAGCGTCGACGGGTTGGTCAGCATGATGCCCGCGGTCTGCGGCCCGACGGCCGCGCGCAGCGCCGGCAGGTCGATGTCGCCGTCGGCATCCGTCGGGATCTCCCGCACGCTGCAGCCGCACATGGTCGCGGTCGCCGGGTTCGTGCCGTGCGCCGCGTCCGGCACGATGATCTCGCGGCGCTCGTGGTCGCCGCGCGAGCGATGATAGGCCATGATCATCGCCACACCGGCGAACTCGCCCTGGGCGCCGGCCATCGGGGTCAGCGAAAAGGCCTGCATGCCCGTGACCGCGGCCAGCATCGCCTGCAGTTCGTACAGGCAGGCCATGACGCCCTGGCCGTCCGCTTCGGGGGCCAGCGGGTGGCGGCCGAGGAAGCCCGGCAGCATCGCGAGCCGATTGCAGACCTTCGGGTTGTACTTCATCGTGCACGAACCCAGCGGATAGAAGTGCGTGTCGATCGAGTAGTTGAGTTGCGACAGGCGCGTGTAGTGCCGCACGACCTGCAGCTCGGAGACCTCCGGCAACGCGGCCGGGACACTGCGCAGCAGTCCCGGCGGCAACCCGGGCGCCTCGCCGCTGGCCGGCGCCAGCGCCGGCGAGCCGCGGCCGGCCGCCGACTGTTCGAAGATCAGGTCTTCGCGCAATGGCATCTCAGGCGACATCTCAGGCGACCTCGCTGCTGTCCAGCACCTCGGCCAGCGCCGCCGCGTAGACCTCGATGTCGGCGTCGCTGCGCTGTTCCGTCGCACAGCTCAGGATCGCCGGACCGAGCTCCGGGTAGCTGTCGCCGAGATCGACGCCGGCGGCGATGCCGCGCTCGGCGAGGCCGGCCAGCACGGCCGCGGCGGGGCGATCCAGCTGCAGCACCACTTCGTGGAAAAACGGCTCGAAGGCGATGCGCACGCCGTCCAGCGCCGCGAGGCGGGCGGCCAGCCGCGCGGTATTCGCATGGCAGGCCGCCGCCGTGCGCTGCAGGCCCTCGGCGCCGAGCAGGCTCATGTAGATCGTTGCGGCCGTGACCATCAGTCCCTGGTTAGTGCAGATGTTCGAGGTCGCCTTGGACCGGCGGATGTGCTGTTCGCGCGCCTGCAAGGTCAGCGTGAAGCCAGGGCGGCCGTCGACATCGACGGTCCGGCCGACGATGCGGCCCGGCATCTGGCGCACCAGCCGCTCGCGGCTGACGATATAGCCGAAGTACGGTCCGCCGGAGGACAGCGGGATGCCCAGCGGCTGACCTTCGCCGCAGGCGATATCGGCGCCGGCCTCGCCCCATTCGCCCGGCGGCTTCAGCACAGCGAGGCTCAGGGGATTGCAGACGGCGATCAGCAGCAGCCCCTGCGCGGCCGCCCAGTCGCTCAGGCGATCGACGTCTTCGAGCGTGCCGAGGTAACTCGGCTGCTGCAGCGCCAGCGCCGCGTACTGTCCGGCCGCGTCGGCCGGCAGCGCGTCCGGGTCCAGGCGACCGTCCCGCAACGGCAGCTCGACCAGCTCGATGTCCTGGCCCGCGACGATGGTCTCAGCCACCCGGCGGTAGACCGGGCTCAGCGCCCGGCTGACCAGGATGCGCCGCCGTCCGGCCCGGCGGTTCGCGCGCACCGCCATCAGGCAGGCCTCGGCGAAGGCGGTCGCGCCGTCGTACAAAGAGGCGTTGGACACCTCCATGCCGGTCAGCGCGCACATCATGCTCTGGTACTCGTAGATCAGCTGCAGCGTGCCTTGGCTGGCTTCGGCCTGATAGGGCGTGTAGGCGCTGTAGAACTCGCCGCGGGCCGCGAGATCCCAGACCGCCGCCGGAATGTAGTGGTCGTAGGCGCCGGCGCCGACGAAGCAGAGGCTGCGGCCGTCCTGCGCGGCGCGCGACTGCATCAGCCGCGCGGCCGCTGCTTCGTCGATGCCGGCCGGCACGCCGGCGAAGCCTTCGGCGCGAAGCGCCGGCGGAATCTCGTCGAACAACTCGTCGATGCTGTCCAGGCCGATCGCGGCCAGCATCCTCGCGGTGTCTTCCGGCGTGTGGGGTATGTAGGGCACCGCGCGGCCGCTCAGTCGCTGGCCTCGGCCAGCACCTGTTCATAGTTCTCGGGGTCGAGCAGCTCGTCCATCGCCGCCGGGTCGGCCGGCGTCAGGCGCAAGAGCCAGCCCTCATCGTAGGGACTGCTGTTGACCAGTTCCGGCTCGCCCTCGAGCTGCTCGTTGACCTCGACGACCTCGCCACCGAGCGGCGCATAGACGTCCGAGGCCGCCTTCACCGACTCGACGACCGCGCAGGCATCGCCGGCCGCGAATTCCGCGCCGACTTCAGGCAGTTCGACATAGACCAGTTCGCCCAGCGCCTGCTGGGCATGATCGGTGATGCCCACGGTGACCGAGCCATCGTCTTCCAGCCGGCACCACTCGTGGTCGCTCGTGTACTTGAGGTTCTCGGGTACTTCACTCATCGCAACTGACTCCGTGCTAGTCCTGCCCGCGCAGCGCTGCCACCGGCTGGCCGTGGCGCACGAAGACGGGCTCGACGATGCGCCCGCGGCGGCGGCGGCCGCGAATCTCGACTTCACAGTCCCCGCTGGCCCCGGCCGGCAGGCGCGCCAGCGCGATCGACTGCTGCAGGGTCGGCGAGAAGCCGCCGCTGGTGACGACGCCGCCACCGGCCGGCGTCCGCACTGGCTGGCCGTGGCGCATGATACCCCGCTCCAGCAGCAGCAGGCCGGCCAACTGCTCCGCGGGGCCGCGCTCACGTTCCGCCAGCAGCGCGTCGCGGCCGATGAATCGACGCGACGCTGGTTCCCAGGCCACGGTCCAGCCCAGGCCGCTGCTCAGCGGGCTGTGCTCCTCGTCCAGATCCTGACCGTAGAGCGCGAGCCCGGCTTCCAGCCGCAGCGTATCGCGTGCGCCGAGCCCACAGGGCTTGAGGCCGGCGGCCAGCAATTCCCGCCACAGCGCCTTGCCCGCCGCGAGTTCTACGCAGACGATCTCCCAGCCGTCCTCGCCCGTGTAGCCGGTCCGGGCGACGAACCACGGACCGTCCGCGACACAGCCGAAACGCGGCAGTGCCAGCGCGGCCTGCGCCAACGCCGGCGGCAGGCAGGCGGCGGCCGTTTGCCGCGCGGCCGGCCCCTGCACCGCGAGCATGATCTTCTCGCCGCGCTCCGTGAGCCGGAAATCGCGTGCCGGTGCCTGCGCCTGCATCCAGGCCAGGTCCTTGTCGCGGGTCGCGGCGTTGACGATCAGGCGGTAGCCATCGGCGGACAGCCGGTAGACGATCAGGTCGTCGATCACGCCGCCCTGCGGGTTCAGCATGCAGCTGTAGAGCCCGCGGCCGGGGGATTCGAGCCGGCCGGCATCGTTCGCCAGCAGCGTCTGCAACCAGGTCAGCGCCTGCGGCCCGGCAACATCGACGACCGTCATATGCGAGACGTCGAAGACCCCGGCCGCGCGGCGCACGGCGTGGTGCTCCTCGATCTGCGACCCATAGTGCAGCGGCATCTCCCAGCCGCCGAAATCGACCATGCGTGCGCCCGCGGCGACGTGCTCGGCGAACAGCGCGGTTTTCCTGGCCATCGGTTCGTCCTGTCTCAATGAACAAAGGGCGGCAGGCACCCGCCTGCCGCCCCTCTGTCCTTTGACCTGAGAGATCGGGCCTCGCCGCTGGCGATGCCGCACCCCTTCGGTGGACCCTGACGGGCCGCTCTCCAGAGCCGTCCCGCAGCCACCGTCCGTTTGCCTGAGCGTTTCCGGGCGAGTTGCGCCTTCGGCGGCCGCATCCGGCGGCTCTCTCCGGCGGCTGCGCTGGATCGAAGTGCGTATGTTAGCCGATGGTCATGGCGGGCAACAGCCGTCAGCCGAGCCGCTCGGCGAGCCGGGCCAGCCGCTCCGCGACCGGCCGGTCGTCGGCTGCGCCGGCCAGCCGAGCCAGGCGCCGACGCAAGCCGACGCGATTAGCGATCTGGATGTTCAGGCCGGGCCGGGCGTTGAGTTCGAGAATCAGCGGTCCGTGGCGGCGGTCGAGCACCAGGTCCACGCCGAGGTAGCCGAGGCCGGTCAGTTCGTAACAGCCCGCCGCCAGCTCCAGCAGCTGCGACCAGTGCGGAACCTCGAGCCCGGACACCGGCAGGCCCGTATCCGGGTGCTCGTCGATGGCCGTGTCGTGGTGGACGGCATGCGTCGTGCAACCGGTCAAGAGATCGATACCGACGCCGATCGCCCCCTGGTGCAGGTTGGCCTTGCCGCGCGACTCGCGCGTCGGCAGCCGCAGCATCGCCAGCACCGGGTAGCCGCGGAAGACCAGCACGCGCACATCCGGCACGCCGCGGTCGCTGACGCCGGCGAAGACCGGGTCCGGCTGCACGCAATACTCGATGATCGCCTGATCGCGATGCCCGCCGAGGCTGTAGCGGCCGCTGATGATGTTGGTGGCATGAAACCTGAGTTCGGCCTCGTTGATCTGACCGCCGTCCAGCAAGCGGAACTGACCTTCGCGGCGCGCCGGCCGGCCGGCGATCACGAGGATGCCGTCGCCGCCGGAACCATGGGCCGGCTTGATCACGAACGCGTCGCGGCCGGCGACCAGTTCGGCGAGCCGCGCTGTATCGTGCGGCGTGCTCATGACGCCGTACAGTTCCGGCACGGCGATGCCGGCGGCCAGCGCCAGGCGCTTGGTTCTGAGCTTGTCGTCGACCAGCGGATAACGGCTGCGGGGGTTATAGCGTTGCACGAACTCGATGTTGCGCGCGTTGATGCCGAGCACCCCGCGGGCACGCAGGCGGCGGACCCGGCCCGGCATCAGTCCTGCTCCAGGCGCAGGAATTCGCGGAAGCGCCGCAATTCGAGCAGCCGGTAGCCGGTGTAGCGACCGATCAGCAACATTGCCGCAAGGATCAGCAGCAGCGATTCCGGGAACACGAATACGAGGTGCCGTGACCAGCGCAGGTCCATGGCGAGATAGCACAGCGCGGCCACGAGCAGGGAACCGACACCCTGGCGCACGGCATCGCCGGCACCACGTTCTTCCCAGACGATCGACATGCGCTCGATGGTCATCGCCAGGATCACCATCGGGAACAGCGCGACCGACAGGCCCGGATCCAGCTCCAGCCGGTGGCTCAGTATGCTGACCGCCAGCATCAGCATCACGACGATCGTCAGCACCGCGCCGATTCGCGGGACCGCCAGCAGGTGCAGCCGTTCGAGGTAGAAGCGCAGCCCCAGGCCGAGCGCCACCAGCAGGCTGAACAACAGGATGCCCCACAGCAACTGGGTCTCGCGAAACGCCAGCGCGATCAGCACCAGCATGAAGGTGCCGAAGGTCTGCACCCCGATCATGTTGCGCAAAAAGGCGACGACCAGGGCGCCGAGCGGCACCAGCAAAATGACCGAGTAGACCGCCTGCGTCTGGATCGGCAGGGCGAACAGCGACAGTTGCGCCAGCGGGCCGAGATGCGCTTCCGAGCGCCGCTGAGCGAGCGCCAGCGGGTCCATGACGCTGCTACTGACCGAGAAGCGCACCTCGAGGTTGCGGCCGCCGTCGATGCTGACGAGATTGTCCGGCCCGCTCCACCACAGCAGGAAGTTGTCCGGCAGGCCCTGCTCGCCGCTGCGCGGGTCGAAATACAGCCAGCGGGTACCATCGTGCACCATCAGCCAGGGCACGATCTGCGCATTGCGCTGCTGGTCCTGCAGGTAGAGGCCGCGCAATAGTCGCGCCGGGATCAGCGCCGACGCCAGCAGCGTGGTCGCGGTGCGGGCGATGTCGACCGCATCCGGCGCCGGTCCGAGCAGCAGATCGACGTTTTCGTCCCGCTCCGGCCGATTGAGCCGCTTCAGGAGTTCCTGCGTGAAACTCGCCGGATCGGCCGATCGGCTGCCGACCTCTTCGACCAGAATGGCCGCGGCCGTGCCGAAAGGCTCGGCGAGTACCGGCCGGCTGGGAAACGGCGGCGTCGTATCGTCCTCGACCCGGGTCGGGTCGCGGTAGACGACAGCGCGGTAATAGAGGCTCTGCGCGCCGCGTGCCCGGCGTTTGGCCCATTGCAGTTCGCGCCCGCCGCTGACGTAGCGGGGCGTGGCGCCATAGCCCCGTGATACGAAGTTCTCGTCGAGAATCGCAAAGCCCGGGGTCAGGCCCGGGATGTACAGGTTCAGCTTGATCGGGCCGGGGCCGGCGTCGAAATGCACAGCCGCTTCGACGGTCCAGACCGTCGATTGCCGCTCCGGCATCAGCGGAAAACCGAGCACCCGCCATTTGTAGGCCATCAGCGCCAGGCCGATGGCGAGCAGCGCCAGCGACAGCAGCAGAACCCGGGTGCCGCGATTTTGGAGCATGGACGATGCTCAGCGCACGAGACCGCGGCTGCCCAGGGCCTGCGCCGCGAGACGGCGCTTCAGCGCCGGCACGCGATCGGCGATCGCGAGGCCGATGCCGCCGGCGCCGGCCAGCGCGGGGCCGCCGCCGAAGACCCGGTGAAAGAGATCCATCGTGCCAAGGGTCAGCAGGTTGTCGGCCTTGCGCGCGCGCTCGTAACGGCGCAGAACGCGCCGATCGCCGGGGTCGGCCGCCGGCAGCTGCGCATGGGCGCGCAGCACGCCGGCCAGCGCTGCTGCGTCGGCGAGGCCGAGGTTGACGCCCTGGCCAGCCAGCGGGTGCACCTGGTGGGCCGCGTCCCCGACCAGCGCCAGCCGTTCGCTGACATAGGCGGGCGCGTGGCCCGCGGCCAGCGGAAAGGCCTGCGCCTCGCCTGCCACCGACAGCCGGCCGAGCACGCGCTCGCTCGCGGCTGTCAGCGCCTCGCCCAGCGCCTCCGGACCGCCGTCCAGCAAGGCGTCCGCCTGGGCGTCCGGCACCGACCAGACGATCGAGCTGCGCCCGTCGGCCAGCGGCAGCAAGGCCAATGGGCCACCTGGCAGGAAGCGTTGCCAGGCACATTGTTCGTGCCAGCGTTCGCTGCTGACCACGGTCACCAGGCCGCGCTGCCGGTAGCTGCGGTAGCGCCAGGGCAGGCCCGCGAGCTGGCGCAGCCGCGAGCGGGCACCGTCGGCCGCGACCAGCAGGCGCGCGCCGAGGCGCTCGCCGTCGGCGGTCGTGATGGCGGCCTGCTCCGGCTCGATGAGCGCGTTGAGCAGTTCGCAGCCGGCACGCAGGCCGACGCCAGCGTCCGCCGCGCGCTGCCACAGCGCCCAGCGCAGCAGTTCGTTCTCGACGATGTGCCCGAGCACCGGCAAACCCTGCTCCGCCGCGTCGAAGCGAATGCGCTGGGCGCCGCCCGGCCCGCCATCGCGCCACACGCACATGCGCTGGTACGGGCCCAGCCGTTCCGGCGGCAGGCCCTGCCAGGCGCCGCAATCGGACAGAATGGCCTGGCTGCGCGGCGAAATCGCCGACACGCGCAGGCCGGTCTCCGCGGCCGGCGGCTGTGGCTCGCGCGGCTCGAGGACGATGATGCCGGCCTCGCGCAGGCGCCGTTCTTCGGCCAGCAGGCAGGCCAGCGTCAGGCCGACGATGCCGCCGCCGGCGATGACCACGGCCGCCTCGTTGGCGTTCACAGGGGCAGCCCCCGGACCAGCCGTGGCAGGCGGCCGCCGAGCCCCATGGCCTCGCGCGCGAGCAGCTGGCGCGCACCGGGCAGCAGATCGAAGGCCTGCAGCGCGAGTCCGCGCAGCGCGCCGAGCCCCGGCAGCGGCAGCTCGAACAGGCGCACCAGGCCATCGGTAAAGGCGACGACATTGCGCTGGTCGCGCCGGCGCCAATCGCTGTACGCCGCCAGCAATGCCGGATCGCCGGGATCGCAGCGGCCGGCGCGCAGCGCATCGGCCAGCAGCTCCGCGAGCACGGCGACGTCGCGCAGGCCGAGGTTGTAGCCTTGGCCGGCCACCGGGTGCAAACCGTGGGCCGCGTTGCCGACGACCACGCAACGGGGCGCCGTCAGCCGGCGGGCCCGCGTCAGATACAAGGGATAGGCGCTGCGCTGCCCGAGACGGCCGAAACGGCCGAGGCGAAAACCGAAGGCGGCCTGCAGCAGGTCACGGAAAGCCGCCTCCGAGGATGCGAGCACGGACTCGGCCTCCGACTCGTGGCGGGTCAGCACGAAGACATAGCGGTCGCCCCCCGCCGGCAGCAGGGCCAGTGGTCCCTGCGGCGTGAACCGCTCGTAAGCGACGCCGTCGCCGGGCCGGCCGACCGCGACCGTGCCGATGATCGCGACCTGTTCATAGGCGCGGCTGGCGGCCGGGATACCGACCGCCTCGCGCAAGCGCGAGCGCGCGCCGTCGGCGATCGCCAGCAAGGACGCGCGCAGCGTCCGTGGCCCGCGCTCCGTCTCGATCGACAGGCGCAGGCCGTCGGCGTCCGTCACGACCTCGCCTGCGCTGCCCGGGATGAACAGCTCGACATTGTCGGCGCGTTCGAGGCGACGGAAGAACGCCGCGCCGAGACGCCGGTTCTCGATCACGTAGCCGAGCGCCTCGACACCCTGCTCCCGCGCATCGACGACCGCGGTGCCGAAGCGCCCCTGCTCCGACACGTGCACGCGCCGGATCGGCGTCGCCTGCGGCGCCAGCTCCGCCCACAGGCCGAGGCCCTCGAGGACGCGCTGGCTGCTGCGTGACAGGGCCGTCGTGCGCAGGTCGAAGCTCGGCTGTTGCTCGCTGGCCGGCGGTACACGCTCGATCACGGCCGCGCGCAGCGGCAGCCCGGCCAGCGCGCAGGCGAGGCTGGCGCCGACCATGCCCCCGCCGGCGATCAGCAGGTCGAATTCCTGCACTGCGGACATCGCGTTCCTCCGCGAAGCTCAGATCGCATCGGCGCCGACCAGGGCTTCGACTTCTTCGACGGTCCTGGGCAGCCCGCGGCTCAACAGATCGTACCCGTCCCGGGTCACGGCGACATCATCTTCGATGCGCACGCCGATCCCCTGCCAGCGCCTGCCGACGCCCCGGCTGCCGGGCGGAATATAGATGCCCGGTTCCACCGTCAGGGTCATGCCCGGCTCCAGCATGCGCCATTGTTCGGCGACGCGATAGTCGCCGACGTCGTGGACGTCCATGCCCAGCCAGTGGCCGGTGCGGTGCATGAAGAAGCGTCGATAGGCGCCGTCTTTGAGCAGCTTGCGAAGACTGCCCTCGAGCAGGCCGAGCCGGCGCAGGCCGCGGGTCACGACCTGCACGGCGGCGTCGTGTGGCTCGTTCCAGTGCGCACCGGGCCGGATCGCCGCCAACGAGGCTTCCTGCGCATCAAGAACCAGTTCGTAGATCGCTTTCTGTTCCGCCGTGAAGCGGCCGTTGACCGGCCAGGTGCGGGTGACATCGGAGGCATAGCAGTCCCATTCGCAGCCGACATCGGCCAGCAGCAGCTCGCCGTCCTGCAGCTGCCGATCGTTCGCGTGATAGTGCAACACGCAGGCATTCGGACCGGCACCGACGATCGGCAAATAGGCAAGTCGCGCGCCCCGGCGGCGGAACTCGTGCAGGAACTCCGCCTCGATCTCGTACTCGTACAGGCCGGGACGGCAACGCGCCATGGCCCGCCGGTGAGCGCCGACGGCGATCTTCGCAGCACGCCGCATCGCGCTGATCTCGGCGCGGCTCTTGTAGAGCCGCAGGTCGTGCAGCAGGTGATCCAGCGCGATGAACTCGTCCGGCGTGTGCGCGCCGCCGCGGTCGCGCAAAGCGCCGACCCAGGCGATCACGCGCTGATCGAATTCCGGGTCCAGGCCGATCGTGTAATACACGCGATCGCATTGCTCGATGATGCCCGGCAGGATGTCGTCCACGTCGCTGATCGGAAATGCGTCGTCGGCCCCATAGTCGCTGACGGCCCGTTCCGGTCCGGCCCGGCTGCCGTCCCAGGTCTCGCGCTGGGCATCCCGCTCGCGGCAGAACAGCAGGTACTCACCCGCCTCCCGGCCGGGCGCGAGCACGGCGAGCGCCTCGGGTTCGGGGAAGCCGGTGAGGTAGTAGAAATCGCTGTCCTGGCGGTAGTAGTACTGCACGTCGCGGTTGCGCAGCTTCGGTGTCGCAGCCGGCAGCAGCGCGACCCCGCCCTTGCCCATCATGCGCATCAGCGCGCGCCGCCGCTTCGCGAATTCCCGTTGATTCATCGGCGGCTCAGTGCGGGCCGGCGCCCCGAACATCGGCGGGAGCAGCCGGGGTCCGCAACTCCTCGTGTACCAGCTGTGCGCCGACCCGGACGAATTCCACCAGTTCGGCGTAGGCCGATTCGGCCTCTTCGGCGGTTTCGTCGACCGTGAACGCGGCCTTTGTCAGCTCCGCGAAATCGCGCATGATTTCGCCGACGTCGCCGCGGTCGAGCCGCTCGCCCGGTGCCGCGGCCAGGCCGAGCCCGTGCAGAAAGCCACGGCACCAGGCAGCCAGCGCCTGCGCGCGCGCTTCCAGCGGCTCCGCGTCATCCGGCAACAGCAGTACCAGGCTCATATCGGCGGCCTCCAGCGCTGCGGCAGTGCGCCCGGCCAGTTCGCGCAGCGCGGCCTCGGCCGCCTGCAGCGCCTCGCCGCCCGGCTGCTGCTCGATCGCCGCGGCCAGCCAGTCCTCCTCGGCGCCGGTGGCCCGGCCACAGAGGCGCCCGCACAGCTCACCATGGAGTTCGGCCGCCTCCGTGTCGATCGCCGCCGCCTGCAACAGTGCGGACAGCCGTTCGTGCTCCGCCTCGCTCATGGGAGCGCTATGCTAGCACCGTCCACAGCCGCTCATGCATTTGACCAAAGCGCCGCCGAGACTTGATAATCGGCGGCATGTCCGACAGTCCCGAAGCCAGTTTCATCAAGGAATTACAGCGTCTGGAGCGGCGCCTGGACGAACTGGTCGTGATCACCAACCAGCTCAAGGACGAGAACCGCTCGCTGAAGCAGCGCCAGGATGCGCTGATCGCCGAGCGGGCGACACTGCTGCAGAAGAACGAACAGGTTCGCGCCCGTGTCGAGGCCATGATCGGGCGGCTCAAGGCGATGGAGAACAACTCATGACCGAGATGTACGCCCACGTCAGCGTCAAGATCCTCGAAAAGGAATACCAGTTCTCCTGCCCGGCCAGCGAGCGCAAGGCATTGCTGGATTCTGCAGAGCTGCTGAACAGCAAGATGCGCGAGATCCGCGACAGTGGCAAGGTCGTCGGCCTGGACCGGATCGCGGTGATGGCGGCGCTGAACATGGCCAACGAACTGATCGCGGCACGCAGCCACGGCGAAGAGATCGAGGGCAGCGCCAAGGGCCGGATCATCGAAATGCGGGAACGCGTGGAATCCGCGCTGCAGCGCGGGCGGCAGATGGAATTGTAGAAGCCGCGACCCCGGTCGCATGTCCGCGCATGGCTTGCCGTATACTTTCGCGCAGGTGCCTCCTGCGGTGTTCGAGGCAGGCCCGGTAGTCTTTCGACCCTAAATTTTTCGCTTGGGGTCGTTGTCTGTCGGCAGTATTGTGCAGAACCGCCTGGAGCGGAGAGCCTGCGCTGCCACGGCTGACCCCACCTACCGCTCTGGTTCGAGAGCGACGGCCGGTCACGGCACAGGCGGGAGGCACCTCCTGTTCCGCCAGCAGCGGTTGGCCAGCGGTCGATGAACACTGCCTCTTCCGAGCGATCCCGCCTGCGCCGGCGAATGCTCGCGCAGCGCCGCCAGCTCGGCAGCGCCCAGCTCCGGCGCGCCGGCCGCAGCGCCGCCCGCCTGTTGTGGCGGCAGGCGGAGGTTCAGCGCGCGACGCGCATCGCGCTGTACCTGGCTCAGGGCGGCGAGTTGCCCTGCGACACGATCTGCCGCCAGGCGCGGGCGCGCGGGCGACGCGTCTACCTGCCGGTGCTCTGGCGCGGAGAACTTCGCTTCGCCCCCTGCGTGCCTGGCCAGCGCATGCGCCTCAACCGCTATCGCATACCGGAACCACGGGTCCCGCGTGCGCATCTGCGCCGGGCGACAGAACTGGATCTGATCCTTGCGCCACTGGTCGCCTGCGACGACCGGGGAACACGGCTCGGCATGGGCGGGGGCTATTACGACCGCAGCCTGCGCGCCCGCGGGCGGCTGCACCGCTGGCGGCGCCCCTTGCTGATCGGCCTCGCGCACGAGTTTCAGCGGGTAGCGACACTGCCTCGTCGCAGCTGGGACATCCCGCTCGACGCGTTACTCACGGAGGAGAATTTCTATCGCTTCGCCCCGCCTCCGAACCGCGCGAGGGATGCGCGCTGAGTGCCGATCGCGGTAGCGGTTTCGCTACGCCTGAAAACTGGTACGCGTGTCACCTCAAATTGCTGGAAATTTCAAGAACTTTATATATACTCAACGCCGGTTATCCCCGACACGGAGACTGAAATGGCTAGTACTTCACGAAAGAAGGCATCCGTGCGCAAGAAGTCGAAGGCTAAGAAGAAGGCCGTTCGACGCAAGGCGCCGGCCAAACGCAAGGCCAAGAAGAAGGCAACCAAGCGCAAGGCGAAGAAGAAAGTAGCCAAGCGCAAGACCAAGAAGAAGGCAACCAAGCGCAAGACCAAGAAGAAGGCTGCCAAGCGCAAGGCGAAGAAGAAGACCGCCAAGCGCAAGACCAAGAAGAAGGCTGCCAAGCGCAAGGCGAAGAAGAAGACCGCCAAGCGCAAGACCAAGCGCAAGGCGAAGAAGAAGACCGCCAAGCGCAAGACCAAGAAGAAGGCTGCCAAGCGCAAGACCAAGCGCAAGGCAACCAAGCGGAAGGCTTCGAAGAGGAAGGCCTCCCGCAAGAAGGCTTCGAAGAAGCGCTAGATACGGCGCTGCCCCTGCGGGGGTATCGAAGCTGGAATGTGCCCGCCTCTGGCGGGCACATTTCTTTCCGGCCCGGGCGCACGGACCGGGCGCGTCATATAATCGGGGCTCTGGTAGCCGCAACGCAGCAACCATGGACCAGGCGAGCAAGAAGCGGGCCGCCGCTGTCGCGGCCCTGGACTACATCCAGCCGGGCTGCCTGCTCGGCGTCGGGACGGGCTCGACCGTGAATTACCTGATCGAGGAACTGCCGTCACTTCGGTCGCGCATCGAGGCAGTCGTCGCCAGTTCACGCGAGACGGAGGAGCGCCTGGCGGCCGCCGGCTTCGAGCTGTCCAGCCTCGCGGATACCGGCGACCTCGATCTGTATATCGACGGCGCTGACGAGGCCAACAAGCACTTCCACCTGATCAAGGGTGGCGGAGGCGCGCTGACGCGGGAAAAGGTCTGCGCGGCCGCCAGCCGGAAATTCGTCTGCATCATCGATGACAGCAAGTGGGTCGGCGTGCTCGGCCGCTTTCCGCTGCCTGTGGAAGTGATTCCGATGGCCGAATCCTTCGTGGCCCGCCAGTTCGTCAAGGTCCGCGGCCAGCCGGTTCTGCGCGAAGGCTTCGTGACCGACAACGGTAATCACATCCTCGACGTGCACGGGCTCGTGATCAGCAATCCCGTCGAGATGGAGCAGCGCTTCAATCAGGTGCCCGGCATCGTGACCGTGGGCATTTTCGCCCAGCGGCCCGCCGACGTGATCCTGGTGGCCGGCGACGACGGCGTGCGCGAACTACGGCGCTGAAATGCCGAGGGCCCCGCTGGCGGGGCCCTCGTGGTGATTGGCTGGGGGACCAGGATTCGAACCTGGATTGACGGAGTCAGAGTCCGTAGTCCTACCGTTAGACGATCCCCCAGGAGGAGCGAAGCGGCGCCGGCCGGCGCAAGGGCCGGATCAGCGCTTGGAATACTGGGTCGCGCGCCGCGCCTTGCGCAGGCCGACCTTCTTGCGTTCGACCTCGCGCGCGTCCCGGGTCACGTAACCGGCGCGGCGCAGCGCCGGGCGCAGGCTCTCGTCGTAGTCCAGCAGCGCTCGCGTCAGGCCATGCCGGATCGCGCCGGCCTGGCCGGTGGTGCCACCGCCGCGCACATTGACGAAGACGTCGAAACGGTCGGCCATGCCGACAAGTTCCAGCGGCTGGCGGACGATCATGCGCGCGGTCTTGCGGCCGAAGAATTCGTCCAGCGCGCGCGAGTTGACCACGATGTTTCCGGAACCGGGGGTGATCCTGACGCGGGCCGTCGCCGTCTTCCGGCGGCCGGTGCCGCGATTGCTGTCCGTGTTCGTGCCTGCCATGCCTCAGATCTCCAGGAGCGTCGGTTGCTGCGCGGCGTGCTGGTGCTCGGCGCCCGGATAGACGCGCAGCTTCCTTAGCATCGCGGCGCCGAGGCGGTTCTTGGGCAGCATGCCCCTGACCGCGTCCGTCAGTACCTCTTCCGGCGCCTCCGCGAGGCGGGTGCCGAGGCTGACCGTCTTCAGATTGCCTATATAGCCGGTATGCCGGTGATACAGCTTGTCCTTGCGCTTGTTGCCGGTGACGCGGATCTGGGCCGCATTGATCACGACGATGTAGTCGCCGGTATCGACATGCGGCGTGTACTCCGGCTTGTGCTTGCCACGCAGGCGCCGGGCGATCTCCGTCGCCAGGCGGCCCAGGGTCCGGCCACTGGCATCGACCAGATACCAGTTGCGCTGCACTTCGTGCTGCTTTGCAGAAAAGGTGCTCATCGTTCGCTTCCGACTGCCGACCGGCGCCGCGGAAAAGGCGGCGATTCTACTGGCGCGGCGGGGTATTTTCAATGCGCCGCCGCCCGGCCCCTGCGTCGCCCTCAGAATGCATAGTCGATATTCAGCGCGGTCCAGGTGTCGGTGCGCTCGGTGCCCGGCAATACCGCGGAGTTGTTCTTTACCGTGAAGGAGAGGCTCATGCCGAGCTTGCCGACCAGCCCGGCGCGCAGTTCCGACACGGCCTCCGTGTAGATATTGTCGGCCGACCAGTTGACCGCCAGTGACTGGCTGAAGCTCGCATTGTCGCTCAGGGTCCAGCGATAGTCGGCCGAAGCGCGGGCATTGAAGCGGTCCTGACGCGCGCCGTCGAGCAGCTCGTTTTGCGTCGCGCCGGCGCCGGCCTCGGCCTGCAGCCGGTGCCGGGCCGTCTCGAGCAGCCGCCAGCCCACACCGAGCGCTTCGAAGATCTGCTGCGCATAACTGCCGAATCGGTCCCGGTTGTAGTCGATCAGGCCGAACAGGTAGGCCCGGCTGCGGAAATCGTACTTGACGTCATAGGACAGCTTGTAGGCCTCGGCCGTCGTGCTCCCCGCCTCTTTCTTGCCCAGCGCGCGGCCCTTCCACTGGTGGTGCCAGCGTTGCCCGTCCCAGTTCAGGCCGACGTCCGCGTTCAGCGACTCGCTGTCGGTATTCCCGGAAATTCGCAGCAGGCCGAAGCCGAGCTTGCCGGACCAGGGACCGGTGACCGGCTCCTCGGCGGCCGGCGCCGGCGCCGTGAACAGCGCCAGGCCGAGAAGCGTGGCAATACGCAGTCGACTCACTGATTCATGCTCCGGCAACGCCGGACGGGGCCGGCCCAAGGCGCGGCATCTTAACCTTTGCGCCCGCGATTGCGCGCGTCGCGCGGCTATAATGCGCCAATGCACGAACGCCGCTACGGACTGCTGGACCGCGTGCTCGCCGAACTGGATACCGGCCTGCGCGTCATCGCGGCGCCGACCCGCGCGCAACGGCCGAGTCCCGCCGCTGAGGCCGCCGATGCATCGCTGTCGCCCCGCGAACGCGAGCTGGCCGCCGCGCTGATGCGGGTCAATCACGCCGGAGAAATCGCCGCGCAGGCACTTTACCGCGGCCAGGCGGCCGTCGCCCGCAGCGCCGACCTGCGCGCAGCGCTGCTCGAGGCCGCGGCCGAGGAGCAGGACCATCTCGCCTGGTGCGCCGAGCGCGTCCGCGAGCTCGGCAGTCACACCAGCCTGCTGGCGCCGGCCTGGTATGCCGGCGCCTTCACGATCGGCGCGCTGGCCGGGCTGGCCGGCGACCGCTATAGCCTCGGTTTCCTCGACGAGACCGAGCAGCAGGTGACCGAGCACCTGGACGGCCATCTGGCCCGCCTGCCCGGGCAGGACCTGCGCAGCCGCCGGATCGTCGCCCGCATGCGCGATGAGGAACTGGCGCACAGCCGGGCGGCCCGACGCCGCGGCGCAGCAAGCCTGCCACGTCCCCTGCGCCGCCTGATGCAAGCCGGCGCCAGGGTCATGACGACGCTGGCGCATATCGTCTGACGGCGGGCCATGGCGCCAGCCCCCGGCGAGATGAGACGCAAGTCACAAAACCGCCGCAACGAATTGAATCTTATGTTGAACGCGGGTTAAATCGGCTGCGGGTTATTGGGGAGAGAGCATATGGCCAACAATGCCAAGGCCTTAAGCGACATACCGGCCATCAACCGGTTCCTGACCTATTGTCGCGTGCGCACGGTGCCGGCCAAGACCGTGATGATTCATGCCGGTGATACGCCGGACAGCCTGTACTACATCATCGACGGCTCGGTCGAAGTCATGATCGAGGACGAGGACGGCAACGAGATGGTGCTGGCCTACCTGAACAAGGGCCAGTTCTTCGGCGAAATGGGCCTGTTCCACGAACAGCCGTCGCGCAGTGCCTGGGTGCGCACCCGGGTCGCGTCGGAAATCGCCGAGATGACCTACCCGCGCTTCCGGCAGATCGCCAGCGAAAGCCCGGGCCTGGTGTTCGAGCTGGCGACTCAGCTCGCCTCGCGGCTCGACCGCACCAACCGCAAGCTCGGCGATCTGGCCTTCGTCGATGTCACCGGGCGCGTGGCACACGCGATCATGGATCTGTGCAACGAGCCGGACGCGATGACGCACCCGGACGGCATGCAGATCAAGGTCAGCCGCCAGGAGCTGAGCCGTCTGGTCGGCTGCTCCCGGGAAATGGCCGGTCGCGTCCTGAAGGTACTGGAAGAACAGGGCCTGGTGTCGGCCAGCGGCAAGACGATCGTCGTCTACAACGCCCGGCCGAAGCAGACCATCAGCGCGACCGCCGTCTGAGCACGGCCGCGGGTCAACCGACGGCAGCCGCGGCGCCCGCCGCCGCGGCTGCCAGTTCCTTGCGCATCGCCGCGATCGTGGCTGCGTAGTCGTCGCTGCCGAAGATCGCCGAGCCAGCCACGAACATGTCGGCGCCGGCGGCCGCGACCGCCGCGATATTCTCCGGCTTGATCCCGCCATCGACCTCGAGCCGGACCTGCCGGCCGCTGGCTCGGATGCGCTCGCGCACGGCCCTGAGTTTGTCCAGCGACCGCGGAATGAAGGCCTGCCCACCGAAACCCGGGTTGACCGACATGACGAGCACGAGGTCCAGCTTGTCGAGCGTGTAGTCCAGCCAGTCCAGCGGGGTTGCCGGGTTCAGAGCCAGGCCGGCCCGGCAGCCTCGCTGGCGGATCAGCTCGATGCTGCGGTCCACGTGCTCGCTGGCCTCCGGGTGGAAGCTGATATAGCTGGCGCCGGCCGCGGCGAAATCCTCGATCAGCCGATCCACGGGCCGGACCATCAGGTGCACATCGATCGGCGCGCTGACACCGTGCCGACGCAGGGCTTCGCAGACCAGCGGGCCGACGGTCAAATTCGGCACGTAATGATTGTCCATGACGTCGAAGTGCACGACATCGGCGCCGGCCGCGAGCACCGTGTCCACTTCCTCGCCGAGACGCGCGAAATCGGCCGACAGGATCGAGGGCGCAATCAGGAAGTCCGCCACCTTGGCAATCCCCGCAGAAGCCGCGGCCATACTAGCACGTCACTTCAGGCCCCGGCGCTCCTTGATCAGCTCGTAGGCCGCGCGAATCTCCCGGGTACGCTCCTTTGCCGCATCGAGCATCGAGTCCGGCAGGCCGCGCGAGACCAGCTTGTCCGGGTGGTGCTGGTTCATCAGCCGGCGGTAGGCGGTCTTGACCTCGCGGTCGCTGGCGCCGGCCTCGATGCCGAGCGCGCGGTAGGCGGCGGCCAGCGCGTCGCCACCGTCCGCCGCCCGCCGGCGCCGGCCGCCGAAGCTGCGCCGGGCGCGCAGCACGGCTTCGATCTGGGCCAGCTCCGCTCGCGAGATCCCGAGCTGGTCCGCAATCCGCCACAGCAGCTCGCGCTCGCTCGGCGCAATACCGCCCTTGGCCAGCACGAGATCCATCTGGAATTCGAGAAAATCTCTCAGCAGGGCCGGGTCACGGCCGCAGGCGCGCCGGAACGCGGCCAGCTGTGCCGCCAGCGAAAAGCCGGGCTGCTTGCCCTCGGTGAACAGTTCGATCGCCCGGCGCACGGCCTCCGGGTGCAGGCGCAGCCGGTGCATGATTTCCCGGGCCGCCTGGATCTCGGCTTCCGATACCCGGCCGTCCGCCTTGGCCAGATGGCCCATGACGCGGAAGGTCGCCTCGAAGAAGGCCCGCTGGCGCGCCGCGCTGGACGGCCGGCTCCCGCTCATCCCGCTGCCGCGCTCATGCTCGCGCGCGAAGCCGGTCAGGCCGCGGTCGTACTGGTGACCGAGCAGGACGCCGATCGCGGCCCAGATCGGTCCGCCGGCGATGTATCCCAGCAGGCCGCCGCCCAGTTTGCCGATCCACTTGGCCACGCACCACGCCCCGAGCCGGTCAGACCACGATACAATAGCCGTTTTTTTCCGCGGGCAGAACGCGCCGCGAGGACGGCCGGCATGCAAGACGCACTCTACGAGTCACGGATACCGGAACTGCGGAAGCTCGGCCAGGGCAAGGTGCGCGACATCTACGCGATCGACGACCGGCACCTGCTGATCGTGGCGACGGACCGGCTATCGGCCTTCGATGTCGTGCTGCCGGACCCGATTCCGGGCAAGGGCGAGGTCCTGACCCGGCTTTCCAATTTCTGGTTTGCGCGCACCACGGCGATCGTGCCGAATCACCTGGCCGAGCTGCCACTGGAGGCGGCGATCCGCGATGCCGCACTGCGCGCGCAACTGGCCAGCCGTGCCACGGTCGCGCGGCGCCTGCAGCCGCTGCCGATCGAGGCGGTGGTCCGCGGCTACCTGATCGGCTCCGGCTGGAAGGACTATCAGGCGACCGGGCGGGTCTGCGGGATCGAGCTGCCGGGCGGCCTGGAACAGGCCGCCCGGCTGCCCGAACCGATCTTCACACCGGCCACGAAAGCCGAGGCCGGCGAACACGACGAGAACATCAGCTTCGACGAGGCCGCCGAGCTCATCGGCGCCGAACTGGCCGGGCGCGTGCGCGATCTGGCCATCGAAATCTACCGCCAGGGGGCCGAGTACGCAGCGAGCCGCGGGATCATCATCGCCGATACCAAATTCGAGTTTGGCCTGGACGAGGCCGGCGAGCTGTACCTGATCGACGAGGTCCTGACGCCGGACTCCTCGCGCTTCTGGCCGGCCGAGGCCTACCGCACGGGCATCAGCCCGCCGAGCTTCGACAAGCAGTACGTGCGCGACTACCTGGAAACGCTCGACTGGAACAAGAAGCCACCGGGGCCGAAGCTGCCGCCGGAGGTGATCCGGCGCACCAGCGAGAAATACCGGCAGGCGGCTGCGCTGTTGATCGACTGAGCCGGGCGGCGATCGCGGCTACAATGGGCCTGCCGGCGCGACGCCACGGGAGCCCCCTCCATCGACGCACTGATTCTCAAGCTGGAATCCTGGCTGTGGTCCGCCCGGGTCGAGCAACTGCCGCGTTGGCCACAGGCCGGCGTCAAGCTGGTGCGTTTCGTCTATGCCGTACTGCGCGACTCGATCGCCGGCAATCTGCCGCTGCGCGCGATGGGCCTGGTCTACGTCACCATACTGTCGATCGTTCCGCTGCTGGCGATCAGCTTCTCGGTGCTGAAGGGCTTCGGCGTTCACAAGCAGATGGAGCCCCTGCTGTACAACCTGCTGGCCCCGCTCGGGGAGCGCGGCGTCGAACTGACGAACCAGGTGATCGGCTTCGTCGAGAACGTCAAAGGCGATGTGCTCGCCGGCGTCGGCCTGGTGTTGCTCTTCGTCACCACGGTGTCGATGGCCCAGAAGGTCGAAGACAGTTTCAATTTCATCTGGCGCGTGGAGCAGTCGCGCAACCTCGCGCAGCGGCTCAGTGAATACCTCAGCGTGATCCTGCTGGGCCCGGTCGTCATGGTCACGGCGCTGACATTGATCGCCGGATTGCGCAGCAACAGCCTGATCCGGGAGGTCGCCGAATTCGCGCCGGTCGACGAGACCCTGCTGCTGCTCGGCAAGCTGGCGCCCTATGCGCTGGTCGTGCTCGGCTTCACCTTCGTCTACTGGTTTCTGCCGAACACGCGCGTCCGCCTCCGCGCGGCGCTGGTCGGCGGCCTCACCGGTGGTGTCCTCTGGGCCACCTCCGGCGTGCTGTTCGCCAGCTTCGTTGCCAGTTCCGCGCGCACGCTGACGATCTACTCGACTTTCGCGATCGTCATCATCGCGCTGATCTGGCTATACCTCTGCTGGCTGATCCTGCTGGTCGGTGCTCAAGTGGCGTTCTATTTCCAGCACCCGGAACAGCTGCGGCTGGGCTACCGGCCGCTCTACCTCGGCAGCCGTCAGCGGGAACAGATCGCACTGAGCATCATGGCCGTGGTCGCCGAGGCCTTTCGCGCGCAGCGGCAGCAGCCGCGGCTGGACGATGTCTCGCAGTTGCTGGGGCTGCCGGTCGTGGTCCTGCTGCCGACCGTCAGCCGGCTGGAACATGCCGGCCTGCTGCTGCGCACTGAACGCAACGAACTGCTGCCGAGCCGCGATCCGCGCCGGATCCAGTTGCGCGAGATCCTGGCCGCGGTGCGCGAACCCCAGTCGGCCGATGTCTTCCCGGAAGGGCAGTGGCCACCGGTGGTGCAGCAGGCCGGCGCGCGCCTGCAGGCAGCGATCGATCGGGCCTTCGGCGACACGGACCTCTACGCCCTGCTCGACCTGCAGCTGGCGTCAGCTGCCGGCGACGGTCATGCCGTCGACCAGGACTGAGCCGCTGCGAATGCTGCCACGCAGGTCGAGGTCGTTGCCGATCGCCTGGATCTGCCGAAACATGTCGCGCAGGTTGCCGGCGACCGTGACCTCGTGCACCGGGTACTGGATTTCTCCGTTCTCGACCCAGAAACCGGCGGCGCCGCGCGAATAATCGCCGGTCACGAGATTGACGCCCTGCCCGATCAGTTCGGTCAGCAGCAAGCCTCGCGACATGCCCGCCAGCAGGTCGGCGAAATTCTCGCCGGTATCGCCGACCACGACGTTGTGGATGCCGCCGGCATTGCCGGTGCTCTCGAGACCGAGCTTGCGCGCGTAGTAACTGCCGAGCACATAGCCCTGGACGACGCCGTCACCGACGAGGGTCCGGTCCTGCGTCGCGACCCCTTCGTCGTCGAAGGGCGCGCTGCCGAGCCCGCGCGGAATATGCGGGCGTTCCACCAGCTGCACGATCGGCGCGAACACCTGCCGGCCCTGGCTGTCGACCAGGAAGCTGGCCTTGCGGTACAGGTTGCCGCCGGACACGGCGGCGACGAAGTGCCCGAACAGGCTGCGCGCGAGGCGCGCCGGGTAGAGCACCGGCACGCTGGTGGTCCCCAGCTTGCGGGCGCCGAGCCGGGCCACTGCCCGGCCGGCCGCTTCCCGGCCGATCTGCGCGACGGCCAGCAACTCGTCGGGATGCCGGGCCACGCTGTACTCGAAGTCGCGCTCCATCACGCCGCCGTCGACGGCCAGCACCGCGCAGGAAATGCTGTGCTGGCTACCCGGATAGGCCGCGAGGAAGCCATGGCTGTTGCCATAGGCGCGGCAACCGGCATGCGTGGACACGGTCGCGCCTTCGGAATTGCCGATCCGCGGATCGCTGTCCAGCGCCGCGGACTCGCATTCGGTCGCCAGCTCGATCGCGGCCGCTGGTTCCAGATCCCAGGGATGCCAGAGATCCAGGTCCGGGATTTCGCGCGCCAGCCGGGCCGGATCCGCGAGGCCGTTGGCAGGGTCCTCGGCGGCATGGCGCGCGAGCGAGCAGGCCTTGAGCACGACCTCGCGCACGACCTCCGGCGCCAGATCCGAGGTGCTGGCGCTGCCCTTGCGGCGGCCGAAATAGACGCTGAGCGACAGGCCCTGGTCACGGTGATATTCCAGCGTCTCGACTTCGCGCAGGCGCACGGTCACGCTCAGCCCTGTGCCGGAACTGGCGGCGGCCTCCGCCTGGCTCGCGCCCTGCTCGGCCGCCAGGGCCAGCGCATCAGCGATGATCTGTTCGAGTTCCGAGCTGTCCTTGCCTGCCTGCATGGGGATGCGACCAAGCGGCTGAAACCGGCCTAGTCTAGCGCCTCGCCGGCGCAGCGCCACCCATAAGACTGCGCTAACATAGGCAGTCGGCTGTTCCGGCCGGGCAGCGACAGGGGCAAAGCCAATATGAGCGCACGGGTCGCCATCATCCTCGGCTCACAGTCCGACTGGGACACGATGCAGCATGCATCGAGCACGCTGGATGTCTTCGGCATCGAACACGAGGTGCGCGTGATCTCGGCGCATCGGGCGCCGGCGAAGCTGCATGAGTACTGTGGCAGCGCCCGCGAGCGCGGCCTGAAGGTCATCATCGCGGCCGCCGGCCTCGCGGCGGCCCTGCCCGGCGCCTGCGCCGCGATCACGCCGCTGCCGGTGCTCGGCGTGCCGATGTACTCCAAGGCCACCGGCGGCATGGACGCCCTGCTGTCGATGTCGCAGATGCCCGGCGGCGTGCCGGTGGGCACGCTGGCGATCGGCAAGCCGGGCGCCGTCAACGCGGCGGTCCTGGCAGCGTCGATTCTCGCGCTAGGCGACGAAACGGTCGCCGCAGCGCTCGACGATTTCCGGCGGCGGCAGACGGAAGCCGTCGTCAACCTGCCGGACCCACGCGAGGCCTGAACGCGCGGCTTCAGTCCGGCCGCGAGGCGCGCGGCGGCCGGTGCCTGCGGAAATCCTTGCGCCGCAGCCAGATCACCAGCCCGCCGGTCAGGCAGGCGATACCGGTCACAAGGCAGATCGTCGGCCAGTACCAGTAGTCAAGATAGACGGTCCCCGCCAGCGAGGCCAGGCCGGCCAGCATGTAGAACCAGGGCAGCAGCTCGTAGAGCGGCTTGGACAGCCACAGTCGCATCGTGTCCTCCGCGGCTCAGCCGGCCGTGCCGCCGACGGTCAACCCGTCGATCCGCAGCGTCGGCTGGCCGACGCCGACCGGCACCGACTGTCCGTCCTTGCCGCAGATGCCGACGCCTTCGTCGAGCTGCAGGTCGTTGCCGACCATCGACACCTTGCGCAGGACCGACGGCCCGTCGCCGATCAGGGTCGCGTCCCGGATCGGGGCGCCGAGCTTGCCGTTCTCGATCAGGTAGGCCTCGCTGGCGGAGAACACGAATTTCCCGGACGTGATGTCGACCTGGCCGCCGCCGAAGTTCTGCGCGTAGATGCCCTGCTTGACCGACGCGATGATCTCCTCCGGCGCGTGCGGCCCGGGCAACATGAAGGTGTTCGTCATCCGGGGCATCGGCAGGTGAGCAAAGGATTGCCGCCGGCCGTTGCCGGTCGGCTGCATGCCCATCAGGCGCGCATTCAGCCGGTCCTGCATGTAGGCGCAGAGCTTGCCGTTCTCGATCAGGGTCGTCCGTCCGGTCGGCGTGCCCTCGTCGTCCAGGTTCAGAGAGCCTCGGCGCCCGGGCAGGCTGCCATCGTCGACCACGGTGCACAGCTCCGAGGCAACCTTCTCGCCGAGCCGCCCGGCGAAGGCCGACGTGCCCTTGCGATTGAAATCGCCTTCGAGGCCGTGGCCGATGGCCTCGTGCAGCAGCACGCCCGGCCAGCCCGGCCCCAGCACCACGACCATCTCGCCCGCCGGCGCCGGCACCGCTTCCAGGTTCACCAGCGCCTGGCGCAGCGCCTCGGCGCCGAGTCCGCGGGCCCGCCCGTCGCGCCTGAAGTGCTCGTAGCCGAAGCGGCCACCGGCGCCGCAGTAGCCCTGTTCGCGCCGCCCGTGATCCTCGACGATCACCGACACATTCATGCGCACCAGAGGCCGCACGTCGGCTGCGTAGACCCCGTCGCTGGAGACGACCAGCACGATCTCGTGAACCGCCGCGATGCTTGCATTGACCTGCTGCACGCGCGGGTCCAGCGCCCGCGTCGCCCGGTCGACGTCCTGCAGCAGTTGCAGCTTGTCGTCATCGTCGAGGCTGTCGAGCGGGTCGATCGGCGGATACAGCGGCTGCTCGCGGGTCAGCGGCCGCCAGGCCCTGACCGCGCCCTCCTGCCCGTGCCGCGCAATGGCTGCGGCGGCATCGGAAACCTGCAGCAACGCCGGCAGCAGGATCTCGTCGGAATAGGCGAAACCGGTCTTCTCGCCACTGATCGCGCGGACGCCGACACCACGCTCGATACTGTGGCTGCCCTCGCGGACGATGCCATCCTCCAGCGACCAGGCCTCGTGGCGAGCGACCTGGAAGTACAACTCGCCGGTCTCGACACCGGGGCGCATCAGGCTGTTCAGGGCCTGTTGCAGGTGTCCTTCGTCGAGTCCGGCCGGCGCCAGCAATGCCTGCCGCGCCAGTACCAGCGCCTTACCGTCAGTTGCGTCCGTCATCCCTGTCCTTTCCGCCCAGCCGCCGGTGCTGCAGCGCCGGGAACTGTTCGCGCAACCGCCGAGTCCGCTGCGGATCCAGTTCCGCGAGCACCACGCCCGGCGCGCTTGCCCGCTGCGCGACGATCTCGCCCCAGGGCTCCACGATCGCCGTGTGCCCCCAGGTCCGGCGTCCGCCGGGATGCGTGCCCGCCTGCGCCGCGGCGATGACATGGGCGAGGTTTTCGATCGCGCGGGCGCGCAGCAATACGTCCCAGTGGGCGCGGCCGGTCGCGCGGGTAAATGCGGCCGGCACCGCGAAGATCTCCGCGCCCTGTTCCGATAGCTGCCGGAACAGTTCCGGAAAGCGCAGATCGTAGCACACCGCCAGGCCGAGCCGCCCCCAAGGCGTGTCCAGCGCGACCGGCAACTCGCCCGGCGTCGTCGTCGCGGATTCCCGATAGCGTTCCCCCGAACCGGGCACGTCGACGTCGAACAGGTGGATCTTGTCGTAACGCGCCCGCCGCCGGCCGCCCGGATCGTACACGCAGCAGGCCGATGCGGGCGGCCGGTTCTGGGCGGCGGCGATCGGCAGGCTGCCGCCGACCAGCCAGACACCGCTGGCGGCCGCCATGTCCGCGAGCGCGTCCTGGATCGGGCCGTGACCATCCGGTTCGGCGGCTCGCCAGCGCCGGCGCTCGTCGGCGGACATCAACGCGAAGTTTTCCGGCAACACAGCCAGGCGCGCCCCGGCCGCGGCCGCCTCTCGCACCAGTGCGCGGGCGTCGCGCAGGTTGCGTTCCCGGTCTTCGCCACTGGTCATCTGCAGTGCCGCAACCGGCACGGGCCCGCCCGCCGCCGCGCCGTTCACGGCACGATTTCCTCGGGCAGCTCGTTGCCCGGCTCGCTGACCAGATCCCCGGCCTCCCCGCCCGACGGCAGGATCTCGGCCAGATAGCGCTCGCAGTCGCTGAAGCGGCTGCCATCCACGCTGCTGCGGTCGACCCGCTCGACCCGCGGCGCTTCCCAGGATCCCTTGATCTCGTAATAGGACTCGCCGAGCTGGCTCAGCGGCTTGCGGAAGATCTGCGACAGCAGCAGCGCGGCCACGCCGCCGGCCGGCCCGCCGACCGCGACGCCGCCCAGTGCCAGCACATTGGACACGTGCGGCCGCACGACGGCGAGCTGATCGTAGTCGTGCGCCGCCAGGCCCACGCGGCCGACGACGGCCATGTCCGCGACGGAACCTTCGAGGCCGAGGTTGCAGGTAAAGGCCACGCCGTTTTCCAGTTCGAACTCGCCTTTCAGCGAGTCGAAGCCCAGGCCTTCGTCGAAGATGTCACGGAAGTCCAGCGACAGGCGCCGCGGCAACGAGGTGATACTGAGGATCCCCAGCAGGCGCCCGCCGCCGGCATCAAGCTGCAACAGCGCGCCGGCCCCGAACTCGATGCTGAAACGTCCGGAGGCCCGGGCCAGGAAGTCGGCGTCCGGCGCGCCGGGCCAGCTCAGATCCGCCGCCGCCGTCGCCGAGTCGCCCTCGATCACCGGGTCGTAGCCCAGGCGTTCCAGCGTGTCCTTGACGTCGCTGCTCGTCAGCTTCGCCCGCAGGCGGCTGCGCTGCCTCGCCGGATCATCGCCGAGAACCACCCAGCCGCCGTCGCCGCTGATCCGGAAGGATCCGCCGTCGATGTCGATCGGGCTCGCGGTCACGCCATCGGGTCCCGGCGTCAATTCGCTGTCCAGGCGGCCGAAACGCATATCGCTGAGGCGCAGGTCTTCGACGTGCACGCGCATGCGTGGCAGCTTGCGCGGGTCCGCCGACCGCTTGGTAGCATCGCCGGCCTCCTCGCCGGCGCGCAGCCACAGGCGCTGCAGATTCAGGCGCCAGGGGCTCGCCGGGGAGAAATCCAGCGGCATGCGCAGCCGTCCGGCGAGGCGCCTGCCCTTGGCCCGCGCGCGCCATTCATCGGCCTCCCGCTCGAGACCGATGCGCAGCTCCTCGAAATGCTGGCCGAACAGGTCGAGATCCTGCACTTCGGCGTCGATGCGCCGCAGCTTGTCGAGCAGGCCGGGTCCATCGGTATCGCCGCCGAGCGCCAGCCAGTCTTCCAGGACCAGACGCGATGTCCGGCCGCTCACGACCAGTCCGGGTTCTGCCGGGAGCGCCGGACGGCCGCCACCGGCGACGACGCCACCGCGCTCGAGCTGCCAGCGCTGGCCAGCGGCGGCCAGCCGCAGCTGCCAGGCGAGATCGTCGCGCAGGCTGCCGGTGACCAGGATCGTGTCCGGGGAGCCGAAATCCAGCGCCAGCTGCAGCGGCGCCCGCTCATCGGCGGCTTTTCGCAACGGTGCCGGAAGATCGCTGCGCACGCCGACGAGATCGCTGCGCATCGCCAGCGTCAGCCCGCCGCCCGACGCCGGCGACGGGATCAGCGCCGCGGCCTGCCAGGCTGCGCGGCCGTCGATGCGGCCGTGACCGGGGAGCCCGAATGCGTCGATCCAGGCCTCGACCGGCGTGGTCCCGCTGAGCAACAGGCGGTGTCCGCCGGCCGCGCGCGGCTGCAGCCGCGCGCTCAGCGGCGCGTCGAACAGCCGCCCTTCGAGCCGTTCCGCCGTCAGCCGGTTGCCATCGAGATGCAGCCGCCCGGACAGGCCGGTGAACATCAGCGGCGTCGCTGCGAGCGTCAGCCGGGCATCGGCGAGTTCGAAATCGCCTTGGAGTCCGAACTCAGCGCGGCGGCGCAGCGGGAGTTCGAGATCCAGGCGCGCCTGGAGCGGCCCGCTGCCGCGCAGTCGATCCAAACCCGGCCCGAGGCGGTCGGACAATGGACTGTCGCGCAGGAAGGCGAGCAGCGCGCCGAGCTCCGCCGGCTGGCGAACGCGGATCGCCAGTTCGCCGCGGCGCAGATCGTCAAGGCGAAGATCGACGTTCTCGAGACGCAAGTCGCCGAGCCTGGCCGTGTTCCGACGGCTGTAGAACTGCACGCCATCGAAGACGAAATCGGCGTCGACGCCGCGCAGCTCCGGCCATCCCGACGCAAAGGCCAGCCGGCCGTCGAGCAGATGCAGATCCACCCGGAACAGGCCCTCGCCATGGTCATAGGGAAATTCGCGCAAGGGTCCGCGGAAACGCACGCGCGCATCGCGCAGTTCCGCGGCGCGGATGGCGCGGAGCAGCCAGGCGCTGACTGCCGGCGGAAACTTGCGCAAGGGCAGGAACGGCAGGACCTGGGTCGCGTCCGCGGCGCGCACGGCCGCGTCCAGGTCCAGCTGCAGCGCCCCACCGGGCGGCCGGCTGAGTTCGAAGCGCGTGCTGGCCGCGACGGTGGCCGCCCGCAGCCGCACATCGTCGCTGAGTACGCGGACGCCGGCCGGCGTGATTCGCCAGACCAGCAGGCCGTCCAGCGAATCGAGCTGCAAGGGCCCCTGGAACAGCGCCGGCAGTGCCAGCCGGGTATCGGCACCGGCCAGCTCCAGCCGGCCACCGTGCTGGTCGGCCGCGAGGCTGCCGCTGAGTCCGGCCAGCGTGACGCCGCCGGGCAGTTCGCGCAGGCCCAGACCGGAAAAACTCACGCGGCAGTCGTAGACGGCCGGTTCCCGGCGCGGCCAGCGGATGTTCACCCGCAGATCCCGGAGATCACCCTCGACGTTCGCCGGCAGCAACTCGGCGCGTGCCCGGTCGGTCGCCAGTGATCGCAACAGCAGATAGAGATCCTGGCTGCGCAGGAAGTCGGCCTCGGCGGCGAGCCTCCGGCCACCGTCGCGATCCTGCTGCTGCTCGATACGCAGGCTGCTGCGGGGCCACAGGCGCCCGCCGCGACCCAAGCGCAGCTCGCTCGCGGCCAGCAACCAGCCGCCTTCGCGCGCCTCCCACTCGATGCTGCCCGCCAGCCGCTCCAGGATCTCCGGCTCGTCACCGCCGGTACGCAGCGCGAGCTGACGCAAGTCCAGCCTGGCCAGCAGCGAGCCGGGCCTGGCGCCGCGCATGCGCCCGGCCAGCACGAACTCGCCGCGGCCGCCGGCCAGAGGCGTGTCGACGCGCGTCAGCAACTGCAGCAACGGCGCGAGGCTGACGCCGTCGGCCGTCAGCGAAAAGTCCCAGTCGGCGGACGCGAACGGGGTGACGCGGTCGTCGAAGTCGACCGCGAGGTCGAGTTCCCCGGCCGATGCGCCGGCGAGTCGCGCTCGCGCCTGGAGGCGGAGCCCATCCTTGCGCCACTGCAGCCGCAGGCGCCGAAAGGCCACATCGAGGTCCGGGCCCGGCACGGCCGCATCGCGGTAGCTCAGCGCCAGGTCATCGGCCTGCAGCAGCAAGGCCCCGGCGAGCGATCCGGCCGCCGGTCCGGCGCGATTCGCGGCGAGTCGCGCCAGCGGCTGGCCCTGCAGCAACAAGCGGCCGGCGGCGTCGCGTTCCAGTTGCAGGCGGGCACCGCTGATCTCGATCCGCTCGACACTGATGCGCCGCTCGCGCAGCAGCCGCAGCAGGCCGACACCGAGCGAGATCTCCGTCGACTGCAACAGCAGCTCGCCGCTGCCCGGATCGCGCAGCACGACATCGTAGAGCTGCAATTCCGGTCCCTGCAGGGGCCAGCTCGCGCTGATGCCGGCGAAGTCCACGGTCAGGCCGGTCGCCGCGGCGGCGGCCGCGCGGAACTGTTGCTGGTAACCGGGCACCAGCGGCAACAGCAGGCGCAAACCACCGACGATCAGCGCCAGCAGGATCACGACCGTGGCCGCCGTGTAGACCACGGCGCGAAGCAGCTTGCCCGCCAGTTGCGCCATGTGCAGCCCGCTCAGACCAGCACCACGTCGAACCGGTCCGGCGCGTACATCGCCTCCGCCTGCAGCCGGACCGGCTTGCCGGTCAGCTCCTCGAGTTCCGCGACGCTGGTCGATTCCTCGTCGAGCAGCATCTCGACCACGTCCTGGTGCGCCAGCACGACGAGCTCCGTGAAGTCGAACTGCCGATGCTGGCGGAGAATCTCACGGAAGATCTCATAGCACACGGTCTCCGCAGTCTTGACGAACCCGCTGCCGCCGCAGGTGCCACAGGGCTCGCAAAGGATGTGCTCGAGACTCTCGCGGGTGCGCTTGCGCGTCATCTCGACGAGGCCCAGCGGCGACACCTGCGTGATCTGCGTGCGCGCGGAATCCGTGGCCAGCGCATTGCGCAGGGCATTCAGGACCTGCTCCCGGTGCTGCGCCTCTTCCATATCGATGAAGTCGATGATGATGATCCCGCCGAGGTTGCGCAGGCGGAGCTGGCGCGCGATCGCGACCGCGGCCTCGAGATTGGTGCGGAAGATCGTCTCCTCCAGGTTCCGGTGGCCGACGTAACCGCCGGTGTTCACGTCCACCGTGGTCATCGCCTCGGTCTGGTCGAAGACCACGTAGCCACCAGACTTCAGCGGCACCTTGCGCTGCAGCGCCCGCTGGATCTCGTCTTCGATGCCGTACAGGTCGAGGATCGGCCGGCGCCCCGAGTACAGTTCGATCAGCGGCGCGAGTTCCGGCATGAACCGCCGCGCGAAATCCTGTACGCGTTCGCAGGAGCCGGCCGAATCGACCCGCACCCGCTCGATGCCGGCGCTGACCAGGTCACGCACGACGCGGATCTCCAGCGGCAGATCCTCGTGTAGCAGCTGCCCGGCCGGCAGGTCGCGGCTCTGAGCCAGCAATTGCTCCCACAGGCGCTGCAGGAACAGCATGTCCGCGTGCAACGCCTCCAGCGACACGCCCTCGGCCGCGGTGCGCACGATATAGCCCTCCGCGGCCTCGCCGCGGCAGCTCTCGACCACCTCGCGCAGGCGATCACGCTCGGCCTCGTCCTCGATACGGGCCGAAATGCCGACATTGTCGCCGTAGGGAACCAGCACCAGGTAACGCGATGGGATCGTCAGGTAGGTCGTCAGGCGGGCGCCCTTGCTGCCCAGCGGCTCTTTCAGCACCTGTACCAGCAATTCCTCGCCCTCGCGCAGCAGCTTGTGTATCGGCCGCTGTTCATTGCCGTCGCCGGCCGCGCGCAGGTCCGCGGCGTGCAGGAAGCCGGTCCGTTCCAGGCCGATGTCGATGAACGCCGCCTGCATGCCCGGCAGCACGCGCGACACGCGGCCCTTGTAGATGTTGCCGGCCAGCCCGCGGCGTGACGCACGCTCGATCAGCAGTTCCTGCAGCACGCCGTTCTCGACCACCGCGGCGCGCACCTCGCGCGGCGTGACGTTGATCAGGATTTCTTCGCGGTGCGCGCTCACGAGTCTGGCTCCAGCAAGGGCCAACCGAAGCGACCGAGCAGCTCGGCCGTTTCGCAGAGGGGCAGGCCCATGACGCCGGAATAGCTGCCGTCCAGCGCGCGCACGAACACCGCGCCGAGACCCTGGATCGCATAGCCGCCGGCCTTGTCGCGCGGCTCGCCAGTGTCCCAGTACGCATCGATCTCCGCCGGGCGCAGTGGCCGGAAATGCACCCGGGAGCAACTCAGCGCAACTTCGCAAGCTTGCCCGGCGGCAACCGCCACGGCCGTGTAGACCTCGTGCTGGCGGCCGCTGAGCCGGGAGAGCATCGCGCGGGCCTCGTCGCGGCCGGCCGGTTTGCCGAGCAGCTCCTCGTCGGCCACGACCGCGGTATCCGCAGCGATCACGGGCGCCGGCCGCGGCAGCCCCGCGGCGATCGCGGCCCGGGCCTTGGCCGCGGCGAGACGGCGCACGTAGTCCGCCGGTCGCTCGCCGGTGCGCGGCGTCTCGTCCAGCTCTTGCGGGCAAGTGCGGACAGCGAGGCCGAGCTGGCCGAGCAGCTGGCGGCGTCGCGGCGACGCCGAGGCGAGATAGACGAAATCCGGCTTCATTCAGTCCCGATGGTAGGGATGTCCCTGCAGCAGCGTCCATGCACGGTACAACTGTTCTGCGATCAGGACACGCACCAGCGCATGCGGCAGCGTCAGCCGCGACAGGGACCAGCGAGCGTCGGCACGGCTCAGGCAGTCCGGCGACAGGCCGTCGGCGCCGCCGACCAGCAACGCGACCTTCGGGTATTGCTGCTGCCATGCAGCGAGCCGGGCCGCCAGCTCGCGTGTGCTCCAGGCGTCGCCCCGTTCGTCCAAGGCCACGATCTGCGCCGCGCCGGCTGCGCGGCGCAGCAGCTCCGCGCCTTCTTCCCGGGTCGCGCGCTCGGTGTCGGCCGGCCGTCGCCGCGGGCGGGCCGGAATCTCTTCCAGCGTCAGCCTGAAGCCGGGCGGCAGGCGCCGCTGGTAATCGGCGAAACCGGTCCGGACCCAGGCGGGCGGCCGCGTGCCGACGGCCAATAGCGAGATCTGCATGTCGCGATCGCTTGCCGGCGGCCTAGCCGGTGCCGGCGTCGGCCTGGCCGAGGTCCCACAGGTTCTCGAGCTTGTAGAAGTCGCGCAGCCTCGGTTGCATGATGTGGACGACGATGTCCTGCAGGTCCACGAGCACCCATTCGCCGGCGTCCATGCCCTCCACGCCCAGCGGCGGCTGACCGGCAGCGCTCGCGGCCTCGACCAGGTGGTCGGCGATCGAGCGCACGTGACGGTCCGAACGACCGCTGGCGATCACCATGTAGTCGGTGATCGTGGTCAGGCCGGTGACGTCCAGCGTCCGCACGTCGGCGGCCTTGAGGTCGTCCAGGGCTTCCGTTGCCAGTTTCAGCAGCGCTTCGCTGTGCACTATTCCGTTCCTCCAGTGGCCACGCGGTCCGCCGCGCGGGCGTAGCAGCCTGATTCGAAAATGAGCCGGCGCACCGCGTCCGTCACGAGGTAGCGGGGATCCCCACCGCTCGCCACCTCGGCGCGGATCGCGCTCGCGGAGATGTCCAGGGCGGTCACCGGGCAGACCAGGATGCCGCCGCTGCCACGCGCCAGTTCGGCCGGTTCCGCCAGCCGCCGCGCCTCCAGCAGCCCCGCCAGGGCGCCGCCGGGCGGCACGGCGCCGGGGCGCTGCATCACGACCAGGTGCGCCAGCTCCAGCAGCTGCTCCCAGCGATGCCAGCGATCGAGACCGGCGTAGGCGTCCATGCCGATCACCAGCGCGATCGCGCGCCCCGGCTGTTCGCGCCGCAGCTCGGCCAGCGTGTCCACGGTATAGGACAGCCCCGGCCGATCGAGTTCCCGGCGATCGACGACCAGGCCGGGCTGGTCCGCGACCGCGGCCTCGAGCATCTCGGCTCGCAGCACGGCGGGCGCCACCGGCGCCGGGCGGTGCGGCGGACGCGCCGCCGGTACGAGGCGCAGTTCCGACAGGCCTAGGCGCAGCAGGACTTCGAGCGCACATCGCAGGTGGCCGATGTGTACCGGATCGAAGGTGCCACCGAAGACGCCCGTGACCGGCATCAGGCGGGCTCCGCGGCCAGCTCCACGGCCAGTTCCAGCAGCGCGTTCCACGGCCGCCCAGCGGCCGCAGCCTTGACTACGCGGTCGGCCGCGGCGGCTCGCGCCAGCAGCCTGGCCGTGTGGCCCTGGTCGAGACGGGCGAGCGCCTTGCGAAACAGTCCTTCCCGCGAGCGCCAGACACCGGCGGCCTGCATCGCGGCTCCCGGCGCCGCGCCCTGCGCCAGCCGCTGGCGCAGGTCGGCCAATACCATGATGTCCCGCACCAGGCTCCACAGCACCAGCGTCGGTGCCACGCCCTCGTCCTCGAGCTGGCGGATGATGCGCGCCGTGCGCGGGGCTTCGCCGGCCAGCGCGGCATCCGCCAGCTGGAAAACATCGTAGCGGGCGCCATCGCCCACCGCGGCGCGGACCGCCGCTGCGGTGACGCGCCCGTCCGGAGCCAGCAGGGTCAGCTTGTCGATCTCCTGTTTCGCAGCCAGCAGGTTGCCTTCGACGCGCTCGGCCAGCAATTGCAGGGCCTCGGGTTCGCAGGCGAGCCCGGCCGCACGCAGGCGCGCCGCCAGCCAGGCGGGCAATTGCTCCGGACGCGGTGCCTGCAGCGCGACCCAGACCCCGCCGTCGGCCAGCGCGCGGACCCATTTCGCGCGTGCGGCCGCGGACCGCAGCGCCGGCGTGACGATCACCAGCAGCTTGTCCGGCGGCGGCGCCGCCGCGATCTCGGCCAGCACCCGGGCGCCCAGTTCGCCGGGCTTGCCGGTCGGCAGGCGCAGTTCCAGCAACTGCCGGGCCGAAAACAGTGACAGGTTGCCGAGGCTGGCCTGGAAGGCGCGCCAGTCGAAATTCCGCTCGGCGACCAGCGCCTTGCGCTCTTCACAGCCGGTATCGCGGGCTGCGCTGCGCAGCTGATCCAGGGTTTCCTCGACCAGCAGCGTCTCGTCACCGGACAGGAGATACAGCGATGCCGGCCCCTTCGCGAGGTGCTGGCGCAATTTCTGCGGGTCGAGCCTCACGCGATCAGTCGGCCACCTGGCTCCAGCGGACGGCTTCTTCCGCCAGCAGAATCGGGATGCCGCCCCGAACCGGATAGACGCGCCGGCCGTCGCGCGTGACCAGCGCCTCGGCCCAAGGCTCGGTGACCGGACGGTCGCCCTCGTTGCGGAGTTCGCCGCTGCGAATCGCCGCGTTCAGCGCCTCGAGCCGCGCCGCATCGAGAACGTCCAGCGGCAGCCGGGTCACGGGGCAGCAGAGTATGTCGAGCAGCGTCTTGTCCATCGGCCTCCGGGCGATGCCGGCAATATAGCACGCGAGCGCTCAGTCAGGCCGTGCGGCCGGCCGATCGCTGCGCGGCGGCACCGGGTCGTAGCCGCCGGCGCAGAAGGGGTGGCAGCGAAGGATCCGGCGCAGCGCGAGCCAGCCCCCGCGGGCCAGTCCGTGGACCGCGATGGCCTCCTGCGCGTAGGCCGAGCAGCTCGGCAGATAGCGGCAGTGCGTGCCCAGCGCCGGCGACAGCCACCGGCGGTAAGCGGCGATCAGCCGCAGCGCCGCGGTCGCGGTCAGGCCCGGCACGGGTTCAGCCGGCCTGTTCACGCAGCAGTTCCTCGGCGGCGTGCCGGATGGCCTGGATCATCGCATTCAGCCCATTGCTGCGCGTTGGGCTCAGGTGCTGGTCCAGGCCGATCGCCGAAACGAAGGCCGGCGGTGTCGACAGGATCTCCGCCGCTCGGCGCCCGCTGTAGACGCGCATCAGGATCGCGATCAGGCCGGACACGATCGCGGAATCGCTGACGGCCTGGAAATGCAGGCGGTCGCCTTCGGGCCGCGTGATCAGCCAGACCCGCGACTGGCAACCTTTGAGCAGGTTCTCGTCCCGCTGCTCCGACGCCGGGAAGGGCGGCAGCTTGCGGCCCATCTCGATGATGTACTGGTAACGGTCCATCCAGTTGTCGAAGAACTGGAATTCGTCGATCAGCGCCTGCTGGGCCTGTTCGATTTCGGACATCGGGGCTCGCCCTCGGCTCAGTCCGCGGCCCGGCGCCAGCGCGTACCGCCCGGCACGTCCTCGATCAGGATGCCCGCTGCCGCCAGCTCGTCGCGGATCCGGTCCGCCGTCGCAAAGTCCTTCTGCGCCCGCGCCTGAGCCCGCTGCGCGAGGCGCTGCTCGATTTCCTCGGCCGGCAGGCTCGCGGTGGCACCGGCCGTGAACCAGTCGGCTGGATCTGCGGCCAGCAGGCCCAGGAACTCGGCACTCGCGCGTAGCCTGGCCGCCAGCGCTGCGCGCTCTTCCGCCGCGTCCCGACGATGCACGTCGCGGGCCAGTTCGAACAGCGCCGCCAGCGCCCGCGGCGTGTTCAGGTCGTCCTCGAGTGCGGCGATGAACGCCGGGTCCGGCGCGACGTTCTGCCAGGCGCTTTCCCAGCCGGGCGCGTCGCGCAGGGTTCCATACAGGCGGTCCAGCTTGCGCCGCGCCTCCTGCAGCACCTCGTCCGTCCAGTCCAGTGGTTGCCGGTAGTGGGCACCGAGCAGCGCCAGGCGCACGGCCTCGCCGGGCGCCTGCTCGAGCAGTTCGCGCACGAGGACGATGTTGCCCAGCGACTTCGACATCTTCGTATGGTCGACATTGACGAAACCATTGTGCACCCAGTAACGGCAGAAGAGTTGCCCGCCGTGGGCACAGGTGCTCTGCGCTATCTCGTTCTCGTGGTGCGGAAAGATCAGGTCGTTGCCACCGCCGTGAATGTCGATCGTCGTCCCGAGGTGCCGCTCGGCCATGACCGAGCACTCGATGTGCCAGCCCGGGCGGCCGCGGCCCCAGGGACTGTCCCAGCCAGGCAGTTCCGGCGGCGACGGTTTCCAGAGCACGAAATCGCCGGGACTCTCCTTGTAGGGCGCCACCTCGACGCGGGCGCCGGCCAGCAGTTCGCGCCGGTCGCGGTGGGACAGGCAACCGTAATCGGCGAAGGCAGCGACCCGGAACAGCACATGGCCTTCGGCCTCGTAGGCGCAGCCGGCCGTGAGCAAGGCCTGGATCATCTCGATGATTCCGCGCAGGTGCTCGGTCGCGCGCGGTTCGACGTCCGGCGGCAAGACCCCGAGCGCCTGCATGTCGGCGTGATAGGCGGCCGTGTAACGCGCCGCGATCACGCCGATCTCGACGCCTTCTTCGCGTGCCGCGGCGTTGATCTTGTCGTCGATATCGGTGATGTTGCGGGCATAGACCAGGCGGTAGCGGGAACGCAGCAGGCGGGCCAGTACGTCGAATACGACCGCCGGCCGGGCATTGCCGATGTGCGGATAGCTGTAGACCGTCGGCCCGCAGACGTACATCGTCACCCGCCCCTCGCTGACTGGTTCGAAGGGCTCCTTGCGGCGGGACAGCGTGTTGTACAGCTGGATGCTCATGCGGGCGGGGCCGTGGGCGGGGCAAGCCCGCTATAATAGCAAGCACGAAGACCATGACCCACAGTCCCGGCCGGCGGCGGCCGGGGCGGCACTGACAGGAGAACGGAGTGGATCCCGCGAAGCTGTTCGCCGAACGCAGGACCGTGGCACAGGTGGAGGAGGGCCGCGAACTCGCCCCCAAATTCGACGAGCACGGCCTGATCCCTGCCGTGACCACGGACTACGCCAGCGGCGAACTCCTGATGCACGGCTACATGAATGCCGAGGCGCTGGCCCGCACGATCGAGACCGGCGAGGCGCATTACTACAGCCGCAGCCGGCAGCAGCTCTGGCACAAGGGCGCGACCAGCGGGCTGGTGCAGAAGGTTCGCGAGCTGCTGATCGACGACGACCAGGACTGCGTGTGGCTGCGCGTGGATGTGGCCGGCAACGGCGCCAGCTGCCACGTCGGTTACCGTTCCTGCTTCTACCGCCGCATACCGACCGGGGCAGCCGCGACCGGACCATTGCAACTGGATTTCACGGAAACGGAGAAGGTCTTCGACCCGGAACAGGTCTACCCGGGCGCGGACAATCCGACGCGCCTTTAGCCGGCGGCTTCAGTCCAGCGTGCTGAGGCGGCGCATGACCCGGCCGACCAGATCCTTCGCCAGTGCCTCGCGCAGTGATCGCGCCTCCAGGGCCTTGCCGAGCACCTGGGTCTCGTCGTAGTTGTAGTTGCGGCGCGCGACGATACTCTGTGACTCCAGCGGCGGCGCGCCGCCGAGTTGCGCCGAGTAGGTCACGACATAGAAGATGTTCATCTCACGCGGCTGGTTCTGCGCCGACACCGACACGATTTCCTCCTGCGACTCGTCCCGCTCGATCCGTATGACGAGATCGGCGCTGTCGGCGGCGGGCACCAGCTGCAGACCGCGACGCCTGAGGGTCTGCGTCAACTCCTTGTAGAACTCGGTGTAGCGGTCCTGGGCATCGAGCTGCACGCGCTGCACCGAGGCCGGCAGCGCAATGCTGCTGCGCGCCTGGAAGCCACAGCCGCCCGGCAGCGCCGCGAACACGGCGAGCAGCAAGGCCGCCGGGCGCTCAGACGACCACATTGACCAGCTTTCCCGGCACGACGACGACCTTGCGCACCGGCTTGCCGGCGACGAAGCGCTGCACATTCTCGTCCGCGAGGGCCGCTTCGCGGAGCGCATCTTCGTCGATGTCAGCCGGCAGTTCCAGCCGGGCGCGCAGCTTGCCGTTGACCTGGACGACGATCTGCCGCGTATCCGCGGCCAGGGCCGCTGCGTCCACAGTCGGCCAGGCCTCGTCGATGACCGCCTGCTCGTGGCCGAGATCCCGCCAGAGGCGGTGACAGATATGCGGCACGATCGGTGCCAACAGCAGCACGGCCGCCTCCAGCGCCTCCTGCACAACGGCCCGGTCCTGGCCATCGCCGGCCGGGAAACGCGCGACCTCGTTCAGCAGTTCCATCACCGCGGCGATTGCGGTGTTGAAGGTGTAGCGCCGGCCGATGTCATCGCTGACCTTGCGTATCGTCTCGTGCGTCTTGCGCCGCAGGGCGCGTTGCGCCGTGCTCAGGTCCGCCGCCGCCAAAGCCGGCGCAGCGCCGGCGGCGACGTGCGCCTGCGCGATCCGCCACAGGCGGCGCAGGAAGCGATAGGCGCCCTGCACGCCCTCGTCGGACCATTCCAGGGCCTGCTCGGGCGGCGCCGCGAACATCGTGAACAGCCGGACGGTGTCGGCGCCGTAGCGGTCGATCAGCTCCTGCGGGTCCACGGTATTGCCCTTGGACTTGGACATTTTGGCGCCATCCTTCAGCACCATGCCCTGGGTCAGCAGCTTGCTGAACGGTTCGTTTCCCTGCACCAGGCCGTGATCGCGCATCAGCTTGTGGAAGAAACGGGCGTAAAGCAGGTGCAGGATCGCGTGCTCGATCCCGCCGATGTAGAGGTCGACGGGCAACCAGTAGTCCGCCCGCTCATCGAGCATGGATTCGGCATCCGGGCTGCAGAAGCGCGCGTAGTACCAGGACGATTCCATGAAGGTATCGAAGGTATCGGTTTCGCGGGTCGCCGGCTCGCCGGTTTCCGGGTCGCGCGTCTCGAGAAACGCCGGCAGCTTCTTGAGCGGCGAACCGCTGCCGCTGATCTCCACGTCCTCCGGCAGGACCACCGGCAGATCTTCGTCCGGCACCGGCACGGCGCGCCCGTCCCGCGTATTGATCACGGGGATCGGCGCGCCCCAGTAGCGCTGCCGGGAGACCAGCCAGTCGCGCAGCCGGTAATTGACCCGGCGGCGCCCCTTGCCGGCCGCTTCGAGGTCCCGGGCGATCGCATCGAAGGCCTCGGCGGAGCTGAGGCCATCGTAGCGCCCGGAGTTGATGAGCACGCCGGCGTCGACGAAGGCCGCCCGTGACAGATCGCAGGGAGTGCCGGGATCCGCCGGCGCAATCACCTGGCGAATCGGCAAGCCATAGGCGCGGGCAAATTCCCAATCGCGCTGGTCGTGTCCCGGCACGGCCATCACCGCCCCGGTGCCGTAGCTGATCAGCACGAAATTGGCGACCCAGACCGGCACCGGCTCGCCGGTGATCGGGTGCAGCGCGTCGACCCCGAGCGGCATGCCGCGTTTCTCCATGGTTTCCATCGCGGCCTCGGACACGGCGCTTTGCTGGCATTCGCGCAGGAATGCCGCGAGTTCCGGGTTTTCGCTGGCCGCCGCCACGGCCAGCGGATGCTCGGCGGCCACGGCCATGTAGCTGACGCCGAGCAGCGTATCGGGGCGGGTCGTGAACACCGTCAGGCGCTGATCCTGCCCGGTGATCTCGAATTCAATTTCCACGCCCTCGGAGCGGCCGATCCAGTTCCGCTGCATGATCTTGACCGGCTCGGGCCAGTCCAGACCGTCGAGTTCGGCCAGCAGCTCTTCGGCATAGTCGGTGATCCGCAGGAACCACTGCGGAATCTCGCGGCGTTCGACCGGCGCGCCGGAACGCCAGCCGCGCCCGTCGATCACCTGTTCATTGGCGAGCACCGTCTCATCGACCGGGTCCCAATTCACCACCGCCTTGCTCTTGTAGGCGAGGCCCTCCCGCAGCAAGCGCGTGAACAGCCACTGTTCCCAGCGGTAATAACCGGGATCGCAGGTTGCCAGCTCGCGCTGCCAGTCGTACGCGAATCCGAGACGCTTGAGCTGCCCGCGCATATAGGCGATGTTCTCGCGCGTCCACTTGGCCGGCGGCATGCCGTGCTTGATCGCCGCCCCCTCGGCCGGCAGGCCGAAGGCGTCCCAGCCCATCGGCTGCAGCACGTTCTTGCCGAGCATGCGCTGGTAGCGGCTGATCACGTCCCCGATCGTGTAGTTGCGTACATGCCCCATGTGCAGCCGCCCGCTGGGATAGGGGAACATGCTGAGGCAGTAGAACTTCTCCCGCGCCGGATCTTCGACGGCGCGGAAACTGCCGGCTTCCTCCCAGTAGGCCTGGGCCTCCGCTTCGATCCGGTCGGGCTCGTAGGGACGTTCGTTCACGGTGTCATGGCAGCAGCCGAAACGGGCCGCAAGCATACAACAGGCTGGCGCCCGGCTCAGTCCCCGGCCGCGCGCCGGCTGCCGAGGCCGGCGAAGACCAGCAGCAACGACAGGCCCAGGACCGGCAGGTCGCCGGCCCTGACATAGGGCGTCGCACCGCGCCGCGGCTGTACCTGCCCGTGCAGCACGCCGGGACGAAACTGCGGCAAGCGGTCCTGCAGCCGGCCGTCGGCACCGATGATGGCCGTGATGCCGGTGTTGGTCGCACGCAGCATCGGCCGGCCGGCCTCCAGCGCCCGCATGCGGGCCATCTGCAGGTGCTGCGCCGGCGCGATCGAGTCGCCGAACCAGGCATCGTTGCTGACATTGACCAGCAGGGCCGCAGCCGGCAGGAAGTCGAGTTGCTCGGCGCCGAACGCGTCTTCGTAACAGATGCTCGGCGCCAGTCGGATCCCCAGTGCTTGCAGCGGCGGCTGTTCGCGGGCGCCGGCCGTCATGTCGCGGTAGGGCAGGCTCATCAGGCGCAGCCACTCGCGCACGAAGCCGGGGACCGGGAAGAATTCGCCGAAGGGCACGAGGTGACGCTTGTGATACTCGCCGGTGTCGGCGCCGAGCGCGATCAGGGCGTTGTAGAAGCCGTCGTCGCCGGACCCGCGCGTCAGGATGCCGAGCAGCAGGGTGCTGTCCGCAGCACGCGCTTCGGCGTGCAGCGCCTGCAGATAATCGCCGACCTCGTCGGCCAGTGCCGGAATCGCCACTTCCGGCCACAGCAGGATCCGCCGCGGCGGTCCGGGAAAACTCAGATCATGGTACAGGCGCAGCGTGGGCAGGCGCTGGCCGGGCAGCCACTTGCGATCCTGGGAAACCGCGCCCTGCACGAGGCTGACGCGAACGCGCTCGCCGGCCGGCACGGTCCAGTGCCGCTGCTGCAGCAGTCCGGTGGCGAGAACCAGCAGCAAGCCGGCCGCGAGCGCGCCCAGGCGCGCGCGGGCGCTGCCCCGCCACAGGAGCAGAAGCAGTCCGGCGACGATGGCCGTGAGCAGCGAGACCAGGTAGACGCCGCCGAGCGGCGCCCAGGCCGCCAGCGGCCCGTCGATCTGCCCGTAACCGAGGGACAGCCATGGGAAGCCGCTGAACAGCCAGCCGCGCAGCCATTCGAGCAGCGTCCAGGCCGCCGGCCAGGCCAGGCACCAGCTTAGCCATGACCAGCGGGCCCGGATCCGAGCGGCCAGCCAACCGCAGGCGGCGACGTAAGCGGCCATCAGCAGATTCAGCCCCAGCATCAGCAGGACCGCCAGCCAGCGCGGCGAGCCGCCGAAGCCGTGGATGCTGATGTAGAGCCACCAGGTCCCGGCCAGAAAGGCCGCGAAACCGAACGCGGCCCCGCGCGAGGCGGCGCGCCGCGGCGTCACCCGGTCCCAGGCGGCGAACAACACGGCGAGCAGCAGCGGCGCGAGCCAGTAGCGGGAGAACGGCGCGAAAGCCAGCGGCAGCAGCGCCCCCGCCAAGGCCGCCAGCCAGGCGCCACGATCGGTCATTGGCGTCGCCCGCCGCAAGCCGGCCGCTGCTCAGTCCGTGGCGGGCGCCGCGAGGCGGTTGACCTCGACCACGTGCACCCGCCGCCGGTCGGCCTGCAGGACCCGGAATCGAAAGCCGCCGAGTTCCACCGTTTCCCCGCGCCGCGGCAGGTGGCCGAGTTCGTGGATCACGAGACCGCCGACCGTGTCGTATTCGTCGTCATCCAGCGCAGCGCCGAAATAATCGTTGAAATCCTCGATACGCGTCAGTGCCCGGACCTCGTAACGGTTCTCCGAGATCGGCTGGATCGGATCGATTTCGCTCGGATCGTGCTCGTCGCCGATGTCGCCGACGATTTCCTCGAGGATGTCCTCGATGGTCAGCAGTCCGGCCACGCCGCCGTACTCGTCGACAACGATCGCCATGTGATTGCGGCTGGCGCGAATTTCCTTCAGCAGCGTGTTCAGCCGCTTGCTCTCCGGCACGAAGACCACGGGCCGCAGGCGTTCACGGATATCGAAACTGCTGCCGGGCGTTTCGGCGAAGTAACGCAACAGGTCTTTCGCCAGCAGGATGCCGACGACCTCGTCCGGATCTTCGCCCATGACCGGGAAGCGGGAATGGCCGCTGTCGATGATCGTGCGCAGCAGCTGCTCGAAGGGCTCGTCGACATCGAGCACGACCATCTGCGAACGGGGCACCATGACGTCGCGGGCCTGGGTCTCGGCCACCTCGAGGACGTTTCTGAGCATCATCAGCTCGTCCGGATCGAGCACGTCCTGCCAGCGGCTGTCGCTCAGCAGGGCGAGCAGATCCTCGCGACTGGCCGGCTCACCCAGCAGCGCCTCGCGGATCCGGTCGTACCAGCGCGAGCGGCCGCGCGCAGCGTTGCGATCGCGCTCGGTCATCGGCGGACGCTCCGCTCGCTCGCCCAGGGATCCGGAAAGCCGAGCCGCCGCAGGATGCGACTCTCCAGCTGTTCCATCGCCTCGGCCTCGGCCGGGCGCTCGTGCCTCTGTCCGAGCAGATGCAGCAGCCCGTGGACGAACAGATGGGCACAATGTGCGAGCACCGGTTTGCCCTGCTCGCGGGCCTCGGCCTCGAGCACCGGCATGCAGACGATCAGATCCCCGAGCGCCCCAGGGGCTTCGCGCGGCAGGCCCGGCAGCGCCGGCGCCGGGAAGGCCAGCACATTGGTCGGCCGGTCCTGACCGCGGTAGTCACGATTCAGGCGACGGCTCTCCTCGCGGCTGGCGAGCCGCAACCCGAGCGCTGCCGGCTCTGCGCCGACCTCGGCCAGCGTCGCGGCCAGCCAGGCATCGGGATCCGCGCCTTCCGGCAGGCGGCGGCCGGTCTCGGCGACCACGGTCACGACGGCTGCGGAACAGTCCTTGCCGGCGGCCACGTTCATCGCCCGCCCGGCTCCTGCGGCCGGCCACCGGACTCACGCTCGTGGGACTCGTAGGCCTCGACGATCCGTTGCACCAGCGCGTGGCGGACCACGTCGCGCGGCGTGAAGTAGGTGAAACACACGCCATCGACGTTCTGCAGCACCCCCATGACGTGGCGCAGGCCGGACGTCGCCTGGCGCGGCAGGTCGATCTGCGTGATGTCGCCGGTCACCACGGCCCGCGAGCCGAATCCCATGCGGGTCAGGAACATCTTCATCTGCTCCACCGTGGTGTTCTGCGCTTCGTCGAGGATGATGAAGCTCTCGTTCAGCGAGCGGCCGCGCATGAAGGCCAGCGGGGCCACCTCGATGATGTTGCGGTCGACCAGTCGCGCGACGCGGTCGAAGCCGAGCATCTCGTACAGCGCGTCGTACATCGGCCGCAGGTAGGGATCGACTTTCTGCGACATGTCGCCGGGCAGAAAACCGAGCCGCTCGCCGGCCTCGACGGCCGGCCGCACCAGCACGATGCGCCGCACCTGATCCTGCTCCAGGGCCTCGACGGCGCTGGCGACGGCCAGGTAGGTCTTGCCGGTGCCGGCCGGGCCGATGCCGAAACTGAGGTCGTGCCCGCGGATCCCGGCCAGGTAACGGCGCTGGTTCGCGCCGCGCGGCCGGATCTGCAGGCGCCGGGTGCGCAGCACCATCTCCGCATCGGGCCGCTCGCCGCTGCCCGCATCGCTCACCGCCGACTCCTGCAGGCAGAGGTGCACCCGCTGCGGGCTGAGCGCCTGGCGCGCGGCCAGCGCATACAGCTCCTCCAGCACGCGCATGCCCGCGCGCGCCTGCCCGGGGGGGCCGATAAGGCGGAAGCGGTTGCCGCGGTTGCTGATCCGGATCCCGAGGCGTTTCTCGATCTGGCGCAGGTGCTCGTCGAACTGCCCGCAGAGATTGGCCAGCGCGTCATTGTCCGCCGGCTCGAGAACCAGTTCACGGGTTTCGCTGATGGCGTTCAAGCCGCTCTGGCCGCGACCGGCCGCCCGCGCAGCGAGTTCGGCAGGGCCTCGGTGATCTCCACGTCGACGAATTCGCCGAGCAGCCCGTCCTCGCCGGGGAAATTCACCCAGCGATTGTTTTCCGTCCGGCCGCTCAGCTGCGCCGGATCCTTGCGCGACGGCCGCTCGACCAGAACCCGCTGCACGCTGCCGACCATGGCCGTGCTGATGGCCGCCGCCTGCGCATTCAACTGGGCCTGCAGCGTGGCCAGGCGCGCGAGTTTCTCTTCGCGCGGCACCGGGTCCGGCAGGGCCGCGGCCGGCGTGCCGGGGCGCGGGCTGTAGACGAAACTGAAGGACTGATCGAAACCGACGGTCTTCACCAGGTCCAATGTCGCCTGGAAGTCCGCGTCGGTCTCGCCCGGGAAGCCAACGATGAGATCGGTCGCGATGCTGATGCCGGGCCGCGCCTCGCGCAGCGCCTCGATCCGCTCCAGGTACTGGGCGGCCGTATAGCCACGCTTCATCGCCGCCAGGATGCGGTCGGAACCGCTCTGCACCGGCAGGTGCAGATAGCTCGCCAGCTTGTCGATGTCGGCATAGGCCTGCACGAGACGGTCACCGAATTCCTGCGGGTGCGAGGTCGTGAAGCGCAACCGCTCGATCTGCGGCACTGCGGCCGCGTAGCGCAACAGGGCTGCCAGATCGGCGACACCGCCGTCATGCGTCGCCCCACGATAGGCGTTGACGTTCTGCCCGAGCAGATTGATCTCGCGGACGCCCTGCTCGGCGAGTCGGATGATCTCCGCCACCACGTCGTCGAGCGGCCGACTGATCTCTTCGCCACGCGTGTAGGGCACGACGCAGAAGCTGCAGTACTTGCTGCAGCCCTCCATGATCGACACGAAGGCCACCGGCCCCTCGGCTCGTGGCGGCGGCAGGCTGTCGAACTTCTCGATTTCGGGGAAGCTGACATCGATCACCGCGCGCCCGTGCCGGCGCACGCGCTCGAGCATGATCGGCAGCCGGTGCAGGGTCTGCGGGCCGAAGACGATGTCGACGCAGGGTGCCCGGCGAATGATCGCTTCGCCTTCCTGACTGGCCACGCAGCCGCCCACGCCGATCACGACCCCGGGCCGGCGCTCTTTCAGCTGCCGGAAGCGCCCCAGCAGCGAGAACACCTTCTCCTGCGCCTTTTCGCGCACCGAGCAGGTGTTCAGCAGCAGGACGTCGGCCAGTTCGGGATCGTCGGTCCGTTCCAGCCCATGGCTGGCGCCGAGCACGTCCAGCATCTTGCTGCTGTCGTACTCGTTCATCTGGCAACCGAATGTCTTGACGTAGAGTTTGCCCGGCATGACCAGGGCGCTCGCGCCTCCTCGTGGTGGCAGCCGCCCGGCTCCGGCAGGGAACGCGGGCGTCGATTCAGACTAGCGGATGAACCCCATACTTTCCAGCTTCACCAGGATGCGGTGAGCCGCCAGTTCCGGCGACAGGCCGACGGTATCGATGCGCAACTCCGGGTTCTGCGGCTCCTCGTAGGGGTCGGAAATGCCGGTGAATTCCTTGATGATCCCGGCCCGCGCCTTCGCGTACAGACCCTTGCGGTCGCGTTGCTCGCAGATCTCCAGCGGCGTCGCCACGTGCACCTCGAGGAAGCCGCCGACCGGCTCGATCATCTCGCGCACCTGCCGCCGCGTCGCGGCATACGGGGCGATCGGCGCACAGATCGCCACCCCGCCGTTCTTCGTGATCTCGGCGGCGACGAAACCGATCCGCAGGATGTTCAGGTCGCGGTGCTCCCGCGAGAAGCCCAGTTCGCTGGACAGGTTCTTGCGGACGATGTCGCCGTCCAGCAGTGTGATCCGGCGGCCGCCGTTCTCCAGCAGCTTGACCAGCAAGGCGTTCGCGATCGTCGACTTGCCCGAACCCGACAGCCCGGTGAAGAACACGGTGAAGCCCTGCCGATGCCGCGGCGGATAGGCCCGGCGCAGTTCCTCGACGACCTTTGGATAGGAGAACCACTCGGGGATATCCAGGCCTTCCTGCAACCGACGGCGAAATTCGGTGCCGGAGATGTTCAGCACTTTCTCTCCGGGGCGCAC